>JBFGLJ010000093.1:0-10954 GCA_041576235.1 Gemmatimonadales bacterium
CCGGTGCCGATTTGGGCGCCGAGCGGCCGCGTCCATCCGACCGTGCCGAAGAGTCCACCCGCAATGCCAACCACGATCCAGGCGGCACCTGCTGCGCGCGCTCCCCCACATGGCCCTGCGCTCATGGTTCGATCTGGCCAGGCAGGTCGATGGGCCCACGCTCACCGCCCCGCGGTTGCTCGGTGGTCACGTTCTGGAAGTCGGGGTCTGAGCTGAAGCCGTTGCCCTCCACGTACTCCTCCGGCGTGGAGTAGGTGAATCGCCGGTCGGTGGAGATGGTGTTGGTCGGCTCATGGAAGCGGAGCACCGACGTCTTCAGGGTCTCCCGCTTGGGCGGGGGCGAGACGACCACGACGTTGCCTCGCGCCTCCATGGAGCCCACCTGCCACCGGTAGGTCCCCTCGTTCGCGGTCAGGGTCGACGTCTCGACGCCGTTCTTGTTGTAGAACGTGACGGTGATGTTCCGAAGTTCGGCCGTCTGGGTCGCGTCGTAGAAATACGCGGTGTCGGCTTTCACCAGGCTCCGGCGCACCCCGTCATCGGTCAGATAGTGGGCGATGTCGTAGAGCACCTGGTCGGCCGTGTCAGCCGCCTGGACCGTGGTGGTGGGCCGCACCCCGGTATCGCCGCAGGCGGCGAGGAGGATCGCGGCCACGCCGAGTCCCCACAGCGGAACGCCGTACGGGGGTGGCTTCGTCACACCGCCCCCGCTCGCATCAGGTCGTGGAGATGCACCACCCCCACCACCCGCCCGTCGTCTCCCACCACCGGGAGGGCGATGACGCCGGCCCGTTCCATGGTTCCGACCGCGGCCGCTGCCAGGTCCTCGGGATGGGCGGTCTTGGGCGTGGTGGTCATGACCTGGGCCAGGGGGACCTCGAGAAAATCGGGCTGCCGCTCGGCCAGGCGGGCAAAATCGCCCGTGGTGATCACGCCCAGGAGCCTCCGGTCTTTCACCACCATGGCCAGACCACGATACTGCGCCAGCGCAATGACCACCTCCCGCATGGTGCCGGTGGGCGCCACGGTGCCGTCGGGGGGATGCATGGCTTCGCGGACCCGCATGAACAGCCGCTTGCCCAACGCGCCACCGGGATGGAGCGCGGCGAAATCCTCGGGCTCAAAACCCTTGAGTTCGAGGAGCGCCACCGCCAGGGCATCGCCGAGCGCCATGGCCACGGTGGTGCTGGTGGTAGGGGCGAGGTCGAGAGGACAGGCCTCCTCGGCGACGCCGGCGTCGAGCACCACGTCCGACAGTTTGGCCAGGGTCGAATCGAGCCGGCCGGTGATGGAGATCACCGGCACCCCCATGCGCTGTAGCGACGCCAGCAGGCCGAACAGCTCCTCGGTCTCACCGCTCTTGCTCAGGAGGATGGCCACGTCTTCCTGCCCCACGATGCCAAGGTCGCCGTGCTGGCTGTCTACCGGGTGGAGGTAGGTGGCGGGGGTGCCGGTCGAGGTGAGGGTGGCGGCGACCTTCCGCGCGACCAAGCCTGACTTCCCCACCCCGGACACGATGATTCTGCCTTGGGCGTTGGCGCAGAGATCGACGGCCTTGGCGAAGGGCGCGCCCAGCTTGGCGCCCGCTTCGCGGAGGGCGTCGGCCTCGGTCTTGAGCACCCGGCGTCCGGTCCCGAGCATCGATGCCTGATCAGTCGCCATCGCGCTCGGCCAGATAGAGGTTCATGGCATCTTCCCACATGCCGCGGGCCCGGAGCAGCATCTCCACCACCTCGCGCACCGCCCCGTGACCGCCCGATGCTCCGGTGACGAAAGCAGCGATCTCCTTCACTTCATCGACCGCGTTGGCCACCGCGATCGGTAGGCCGACCCGGTGGAGGACCGGGAGGTCGGCCAGATCATCGCCCACGAAGGCAACCTCGTCCCAGCCGATCCCGCGTCGCTCCAAGATGCGAGCCATGGCCGGCACCTTCCGAGCCCCGCGGTCTTGCACCACGTCGTCGATGCCCAGCTCTTCGGCCCTGAGGGCCGTGGCGGGCGACTCGCGCCCGCTCACGAAGATGACCGGTATGCCCATCGTCTTGAGCAGGCCGATGCCGAGACCGTCTTGAATGTCGAAGCGTTTGAACTCGGCGCGGCGACCCTCGACTTGCCCGACGAACACCGCGTTGTCGGTGAGGACGCCATCGACGTCGAGACCCAAGAGCCGGACCCGGCTCGCAGCAGCGGCATCAAGCATAGACGCTGTCGCCGGCGCCACCTGCCCGCGCCCGGCTCCAGATCTCGAGCGTGGGACCGATGAGCTCGGCCAGGCGATCGAGCGGCCATTGTGTCGACGCATCGCTCGCGGCGCGGGCGGGATCGGGGTGGGTCTCGAGAAAGAAGCCGTCGGCGCCTGCCGCAGCGGCGGCCTTGAGGAGCGGCGGTATGGCCTCGCGCTGACCGCCGCTCGATCCACCGGGCCCGCGGCCCGGCCGCTGAACCGCGTGCGTGCCGTCGAAGATGACGGGCGCGTTGGTCGCTTTCTTGAGGTGGAGAAAGTTCCGCATGTCGACCACCAGGTCGCCGTAGCCGAAAAAGGTCCCGCGCTCGGTGACCGCGACGTCGGTCGCGCCGCCGCTTCGCACCTTCTCCACCGCCCCGGCCATGCCGTCGGCGGGCATCCATTGTCCCTTCTTGATGTTGACGGGCTTTCCGGTCCGGCCCGCCGCGACCAGAAGATCGGTTTGGCGGCAGAGAAACGCCGGAATCTGGAGCGCGTCCGCGATTGCCGCGGCCGGTTCGGCCTGCACCGGTTCATGCACGTCGGTGAGCACGGGGAGTCCACTCGCCGCGCGCACCCGTTCGAGCAGCCGAAGCCCGGCTTCGAGGCCCGGTCCCCGGGCGCCACCGAGCCGCGCGCGGTTGGCCTTGTCGAAGCTGGCTTTGAAGCAGACGGGGATCCCCAGTTGGAGCTCGAGGGCCGCCAGCGCCTCGGCGATGCGAAGCACGGTGGCTTCGTCCTCGAGAACGCAGGGACCGACTATAAGGAAAGGGGACTGATCGCTTCCCCTTCCCCCACTCCCGAAGGTCCAGCTCATGGTGACGGGCTCTTGACCCCACCCATTGGGGACGAGGTCCTGGTCTTGGCCGGGCCGCCGCCGGCCGCCATCTGGGCCCGCCGTTCCTGGGCGGCCGCGATGAAACTGGCGAACAGCGGGTGCGGGCGGGTGGGACGCGACTTGAGTTCCGGGTGGAATTGACACCCGATGAACCAGGGGTGGCTCGGCAACTCCACGATCTCGACCAGGCTCCCATCGGGCGATTGCCCTGAGAGGCGGAGCCCGTGCTCCTCCAGCGGATCGCGGAACTGGTTGTTCACCTCCCACCGGTGGCGGTGCCGCTCGCTGATCTCGAGCGCGCTATAGATCTCCGCCACCTGCGACCCCGGCTGGAGCCGCGCGGCGTAGGCGCCCAGCCGCATGGTGCCACCCAGATTCTCGACATCGCGCTGGTCGGACATCAGGGCGATGACCGGTGAGCCGCATTCGGGGGCGAACTCGGTGCTGTTCGCTTCCTCGAGCCCGCAGGCATTTCGGGCAAACTCAATGATGCCGGTCTGCAGGCCGAGACAGATGCCGAAGAACGGCAACTCGTTCTCGCGGGCCCACTCAATGGCCTGGATCATGCCTTCGACGCCGCGCTCACCGAACCCGCCCGGGATGAGGAGTCCGTCGAAGGTCGAGAGGATCGTCGCGGCCTCGGACTGGTCGGTAAAGCGATCGCTGTCGATCCAGGTGATCTCCACCTTGGCGTCGTTGGGGATGCCGCCGTGCACCAAGGCCTCCTCCACCGACTTGTAGGCATCGTGCAGGGCGGTGTATTTGCCGACGACCCCAATGTTGACGGTATTGGTAGGGTGGAGGATCCGGTCGCTCATCGCCTTCCACGCGCTGAGATCGGGTTCCGGCGTGTCGAGCCGGAGCCGCTCGCAGACCACCTCGTCGAGGCCCTGGTCGGAGAACAGGAGCGGTACCTGGTAGATGCTCTTGACATCGGCACTTTCGATGACGCAGTTGAAGTCGACGTTACAGAACAGTGCGATCTTGCGCCGGACCTCGGATGAGAGCGGCCGCTCCGTGCGGCAGATCAAGACGTCCGGCTGGATCCCGATCTCCATCAGTTCACGCACAGAATGCTGGGTCGGCTTGGTCTTGAGTTCCCCGGTGGCCGCGATGTAGGGCACCAAGGTCAGGTGGACGAACAGGGTATTGTCGCGGCCGGTCTCCTGGCGAAATTGCCGAATGGCCTCGAGAAACGGCAGCGATTCGATGTCGCCCACCGTACCGCCCACTTCGGTGATCACCACGTCGTGTCCCGGGGCGGTGCGGCGGATGGCGTTCTTGATTTCGTCGGTGATGTGGGGGATCACCTGCACCGTCGACCCCAGGTACGCCCCGCGCCGTTCCTTGTTGATGACCGTTTGGTAGATCCTACCGGTGGTGATGTTGTTCTGTTGGGAGAGGGAGCGGTCGATGAAGCGCTCGTAGTGGCCCAGGTCGAGGTCGGTTTCGGCGCCGTCGTCGGTCACGAACACTTCGCCGTGCTGGAAGGGCGACATGGTGCCGGGGTCGACGTTGATATAGGGATCGAATTTCTGGATCGTTACCGAGAGCCCGCGTTCCACCAAGAGCCGGCCCAGGGACGACGCGGCAATGCCCTTGCCGAGCGAGGAGACCACGCCGCCGGTCACGAAGATGTATTTGGTGCCGTTGGTGCCTTCGGTCATCGATTCACCTCGAGTGTGATCCACAGGGCCTCGGCCCGTTTCAAATCTTCCGCGGTATCCACCCCCGGTTGGGCCGGCTCCGCGAGTTGCGCGACCCCGATCGACATCCCATGCCCGAGGGGTCTCAGCTGCTCCAAGCGCTCGGCGCCCTCGAGCGGCGTGGGCGCCAGGGCAACCCACCGAAGCAGCGCCGCGCGCGTATAGGCGTAGATACCGAGGTGGAGCCAATAGGGGGTGGCGTCTCTCGCTCCAGAACCCTCCACATGCGGGATCCTCGCCCGCGAAAAGTAGAGCGCCCGGCCGTTCTGGTCGAAAACCACCTTGACCCGCGCCCGGTCGGCCGCGTCGTCGCCGGCGAGCGGTGCAGCGGCCGTCCCGATGTCCGCCCCCCGGTCCAATTGCTCGAGCGCGCCCTCGATGGCCGCCCTGTCGATGAACGGCTCATCGCCCTGGACGTTGAGAATCCGGCCGTATCCCTGGTATTCCGGCCGGCCGGCCACCTCCGCCACCCGAGCGGTGCCGCTCTGGTGTCCGGGCTTGGTCAGCACCGCCTCGAGCCCCGCCCGCTCCACCACGCGGCACACCTCGGCCGCATCGGTCGCCACAACCAGCTCATCCACCACCCCGAACTCGGCCACACGCCGGGCTACCCGGGTCACCAACGGCTCGCCGGCTAAGGGTTGGAGCGGTTTTTGGGGGAGTCGGGTCGAGCCGAGCCGGGCCGGGATGACACCGAGGATACGCATCATCAAAGCTAATCAGGACGCGGCGGAGGAGTCAAAACTCGTGCCGGAATTTTCGACCCGACTTGGAAGAGGCTATCGGATTGAGGTGGAACGGTTTAGGGAGGGTGTTATCGCCGGGAGGTGAGACGTGAGTCGTGAGTTCTGAGTCGTGAGACGTGAGTCGTGAGTCGTGAGTCAAGGAAGGTGACCCTGCCGCCCCGACGTATCCACAAAGGACTACAGACTGATCGCTCGAGACTCAAGACTCGGTGCCATCCCCCTCCCCGTGGCCGCCTCGCCTACTCGCGAGTTGCCTCCCGGACAATGCTCCACAGCCAATCAGCGTAGTGCAGGGTCCCCGTCATGGGAAAGTCGGGCCGCCATTCATCCGCCGGCTGGTGGTAGTAATCGAAGCGGCTCATCGCGGTGTCGCGTTCGGCTTCGGTGTACTCCTTCCACCGGTTACCGGGTATGGGAAACAGGATCGGCACCCCGCGCTCGGCGAACAGGAACACGTCCGAGATGGGTCGCGGGGCGGTGGCCGTCGTGGTCCAGCCGCGGGCGCGCGCCAGCGAGTCAGCGATTCGAGCGCCGGGATGGTCCGGACGCGCACCCATGAGTTGCCACTCGACCGCCTCGCCCGCGGGGGAGCCGGCGTCGACTCCAATCAGCAGTCTGAGGCGGTCGAGCACCGCCCGGGCGTCCGGCCGTTCGAGCATGGCCTTCGAGCCCAGGAGCCCTTGTTCCTCCAGGTTGAAGAACAGCACCAGGAGCGGCCGGTCACCGGGCGCCTGGGCGTAGCGGCGAGCCACGTCGAGCACCATGGCGATCGGCAAGGCCGCATCGAGAAAGCCGTTGTAGATCGAATCGCCCGAGGCGTCGGCGGGGCCGACGCCCAGATGGTCCAAGTGGGCGGTGAGCCCAATGAGGTCACCGGCCGTTGTCCGGCCTCGTCCTGGAATCATCCCGGCCACGTTGTACACGGTGTCGGCGGGGCGGGCTGGGACGATAAACGGAACCAGGAGCCGGTTTCCGAAGATCGGCTGGGCGCCGAGCCTCACGAGTTCCTGCGCCAGGCGGCGGGCGGCGGCTTCGTTCTCCGGGGTCCACGCGCCTCGCCCCCGCATCGCATCCGAGGAGAGCTCCCGCGCCAGCGCCCCGATGGTCGTGGTGTCGACGCCGGTGGGGCTCGGGGCCGGGGTCCGGGGACCGTGCGCGACACGAGAACTGCAGGCCGCGAGCAGCAGGAATCCCAACGTGATAGTGCGCATAAGGGGGGGGGCGTGGCCTCGGTGGTCGAGACATGAGTCGTGAGTCTCGAGTCCGTCGACACATGTCTCATGCCTCACGTCTCACCTTTGCCCGACGACCTATCCTCTCTCGAACAACCCGTACTCGAATTCTTGCACCACGTCGCCGGGTGTGCGGTGAAGCTCCACCCGCGACTCGATCAGCCGCCAGCCCTCGCCGAGGGCGGTCAACAGTTGCGAGGCGCTATAGCGGCGGACGACGAGCCCGCTGCAGCGGGTAGGGCCCCGAGGACCGAATGCGGCGATGATGGCGTGGCCGCCTGGTGGGATCGCCCGGGTGAGGGCGCGCCGATACCCCGCCCGCGATTCGGCGGTCACCAGGAAATGAAACACCGCCCGGTCGTGCCACACGTCCCACGGATGGGGGGGATCCCACCTGGTGACATCGGCCACGAACCACTCGACCTCACTCGCCCGCTCTCCCAGTCTCGCCTTGGCCCGCTCCAGCGCCGTCTCGGCGATATCGAGCACGCCCACCGCCGGGTGCCCCCGATCGAGCAGACAATCCACCAATCGAGATGCCCCCCCGCCCACGTCGAGGATCCGGGTGCCCGGCTCGGCTCCCGCCAACTCGAGCAGCGCCAGTGAGTGCTCGGGATTGGCTTGATACCAGCTCTGCTCTTCCGGATCGCGAGCGGCGTAGACGGTCTGCCAGTGGCTTCGGGAGTCGTGAGTCATGAGACGTGAGTCATGAGTCATGAGACGTGAGACGTGAGTCGTGAGTCGAGGGCTCGAGACTCAGGTCTCACGTCTCCCTTCCTTCCTCCTCACAAACTTGAGTCCAGACCAGGTCTGGTCCACCGCGCACACCTTGAAGTCTACCAGGCCGCGGCTCAGGCCGCCTTCACGGACCACGCGTTCCGACAAGTCCGAGGCGATGCCGGACGCCTTCTTGGGCCAGATGATCCAGAGGGCGCCCGCCTTGGTGAGCGGGAGCACCTTGGCAAAATCCCGGTCGAGTTCCTTCTGGGACCGGACGAACCAGAGCGCGAGGTCGGGCGTGCCCCCCCCTCGGGCCTGGCGCTTGAGGGTAACCCCGTCGGGGAGTCGCCCCAGCGTCTTCTCGAATCCGGGTGGCGACGTGACGAGCATCAGCGTCGAATCGGGCTTGATGCCGAGTTTCTTGGGCAGCGGGGTGCCGGAATACCCGGCCAGATTGGAGGCCGGGACCTTGGGGTCTGCTGGTGGGTTGGCGAGCGCTTGCTTGAGACCAGAACGAATCCGGCTCCAGGGAGTGAACGCGGCGTCCGGAACGTCTTTCCTGATGCGGGTGAGCTTGGCCTGCTCGCCCTCCCCCCCGGCGAAGACGATCGGTACTCGCCGAGTACGCGCCGCACGGCGCACCATGATCGCCACGTCGCGCCCCTGCATGGGCAGCCGGGTGAGATCGATGACCAGGGCATCGGGGGGCTTGGCCTGGAGTTCCCTCATGGTGGCGGGACCGAATGGGGCGACCGACACCGTGTACCCCGCCGCCCGCAACGCCTTCACCCTGGGCTTTGCCTCCTCGGCGTTCCAATGAACGAGGCGGATGCGGGGTTTAGACATGAGACGGGAGTCCTGAGACGTGAGACGTCAGTCGTCGGTCGACAGTCAGGAGTCCTGGAGGGTACTCTCACTGCCTCGATCCGGCTCCTGCAGGACCGAAGACTCACGACTGAAGACTGGAGACTACTCTCTACTCCCCTTCATCACCTTCTTCATCACCATGAGCGAGTCCACGAGCCGCTCGACCGCCTGGGAGATCGAATCCCCTAACCCCTCGGTGGCAATGCGGAGCGAGTCCACGGCCCAGCGGGCTTCCTCAGCGCGCATGCGGGCTTCTTCCCGCTGCAGTTCGTGCTGGTCGGTGTGCCGCAGATCGGCTACCTCGTGCGCCGGGAGGAGGAGCGGCACCAGCATCCCGGAGGGATCGAGCCGCACGTCGCCGAACCGCACCAGATTGAGCCCGGCCGTGTCGGCCGCATCCTTGCTCATGCAGTCGAAGGTGGTGTGCTCGTCGATGTTATCCACGTCCTCGAGCGAAAAGAGACAGTTTTCGAACCGAGCGGCATCGATCGAGTCGGCCAGATTGACCTGCACCACAACTCCCTCGACCGACTTGGGCGTGTCGCGGTGGAAGGTCACGTGGTGCACCCGCCCAACCCTGTTTCCATCGACCTTGAACGGAAGGATCGAGAAAGGAATCGGCACCGTGATCGGTTGGGCCGACTCGACCACGACCTCGATCTTCTCCTTGGCGCGGGTGACCCCGAACCAGACCCCCATCCCGATCCCAAACACCGCCAACGCGCCCAACACGATGCGGGTCCAGTACCCAGTCATATGCGCCTCCAGCCACCTCAATTGATAAGGAACGCGATCCCGTTTCAGAGAGAAACGAAAACGAGCCCCAAAAGTTTCACTCTCGCCTCCCCGCCCCACCCCACAACCGACCGTCACCCCCACCTACTACCCTCTCTCGCATTAACTTACCACCTTCTCCCCCGGCTGTCAGGAGGCCCAACGCGGTGATCGACGTCCACGGCCTGACCAAGCTCTACGGCGATACCGTCGCCGTCGAGAACCTGTCATTCGGCATCCAGGCCGGGGAGGTGCTGGGCCTGGTCGGGCCCAACGGCGCGGGAAAGACCACCACCCTCCGCTGTCTCGCGGGCATCGTCCCACCCACCAAGGGGACCATCCGGATCGCCGGGCGTGACCTGGCGCGGCACCCGATCGAGGCCAAGCGCTCGCTGGCGTTCATTCCGGATGAGCCCCACTTGTTCGAATACCTGACCGTCGAAGAACACCTGCGCTTCATCGGCCGCATCTACCAGGTTTCCGACGCTCCAGAACGCATCGGGCCCCTACTCGGCGAACTCGAGCTCGACGACAAGCGGGGCGTGCTCCCCAGCGAGCTGTCGCGGGGCATGCGCCAGAAGCTGGCCATCGCCTGCGGGCTGATCCACGATCCCCAGGCGGTATTCTTCGACGAACCGTTGACTGGACTCGACCCTGTCGGCATTCGTCGAATGAAAGAAACCATTCGCCGCCGCGCCCGGCTGGGCTCGGCGGTCATTCTGAGCAGCCACCTGCTCCACCTGGTGGAAGAGGTGTGCACCCGGGTGTTGATCATCCAACACGGTCGCCTGGTGGCGGTCGGCACCATCGCCGAGATCATCGCCGACCGGCCAGAGCTGGCCGGCCTGCCGCTGGAAGAGGTCTTCCTGACCCTGACCGGCAACGCCGATGCGGCCCCCCCGCGCCGTCCAGCGTCCGGCGCATGATTAGAGCGCTCGCCTATTTGCTCAGCCGCACCACTTGGAACCGGCTCAAAGTTCAACTCGGGAAGCTGAAAAACCCGAGGTATGCGCTGGCCCTCGTGCTCGGCGTTGCGTACTTGTGGTTCCTCCTGCTCCAGCCCAGCCGGTCGGCAGGCAGCGGCTTCGGGGCCGGCGGGGGTGGGAGCGGGGTCTCGCTGAGCCACGAGTGGATCGCCGTGGTCATGGCGCTGGGGCTCTTGGGCATGGTGGCCTGGGGATGGGTGTTTGGGGGAGACAAGGCGGTGCTGATCTACTCACCCGCCGAGGTGCATTACCTGTTTCCAGCGCCGGTGACGCGGCGGCATCTGGTGGGCTACAAACTGTTTCGAGCCCAAATCTTTATTGTGCTGAATGTCGGGCTCTGGTTGCTCTTGCTCGGCACCGACCCGCGAGAGGGGGGCGGAAGCGGTCTCCCGCTCGTGGCCCGGGGCGTCTCGCTCTGGGTTCTGTTCTCGACCATCCACCTCCACCGCATCGGGGCGTCGTTCGTCCGGACCACGCTCGACCGCCATGGCATGGCCGGCGCCAAGCGTCGGGTCGTCTCCCTGGCCGTCATTGCCGTCGTCGTCGCCGTGCTCGGCTGGGGCGTGATCACCGCGTTGCCTGGCCTCCGCCAGGCGCTGCGCACCGATCTGGGATCATTCCTCGACGCGCTCGCGTCCCTGGCCCACCAACCCATCCCGACCGTGGTGCTGTTCCCCTTCCGACTGGTCGTCGATCCGCTCATCGCTCGAGGCGTTGGGCAGTGGGCCGCGGCACTGGTTCCCGCCGTGGGTATCCTGGCGCTTCACGTGGTATGGGTGATCCGCTCGGACGCGGCCTTCGAGGAGGCCTCGGCGGCTGCCTCACTCGAGCGGGCCCGCGCCATCGAGTCCTTCGAACGCG
>JBFGLJ010000094.1:0-10812 GCA_041576235.1 Gemmatimonadales bacterium
GGGCGGGGGCGGCAAGTAACCCTCGTGCGCAGCCTAGGCGTGGCGGTGCTCGTCCTAGCGACGGGCATCGCCTCGGGCTGTGAGCGCCCGGATGCGCCCCGGGCTCTGGCCAATGATGGCGCGGCGGCCGTACCGGTCCCCGTCCATGGCGCCCCCCCCGCCCCATCGGCCGCCGACCAACACTTCCAGGCGGGCCTCATGGCTGCTGGGGAGGGTCGGTCGGATGCGGCCCTCCGGGCGTTCGCCGCGGCCCTCGCCGCCGACCCGGCGCGATCGGAAGTGCTCGACGCCCGCGCGAGCCTTCATCTCCAGCTCGGCGCCTTCGCCGAGGCACTCGCCGATGCGGAGCGTGCGGTCGCGCTCTCGCCCACGAACCCAGGGTTCCTGTCCAACCGCGCGCAGATATACCGGCGGTTCGGTCGCACAGAAGAAGCGCTGACCGACCTCGATCGCGCCCTCGCGCTGCAGCCCGATTTCGTCGCCGCCCGCTTCAATCGCGGCAGCCTCCGCTATGAACTCGGGCGGTATGCGGATGCCCTCGCGGACTTCGACCGCTGTGTCGAACTCGACCCCTCCTCCGCCCCGCCGTACCTCAATCGTGCCGCCACGCTTCACGCCCTCGGGCGGCGGGAGGAAGCCCGACGCGATGTGAGACGATTCCTCGAGCTCGATCCCGAAGACGCCTGGCGCGAGGTCGCCATGCAGCTGCTCGGGGAGCTCGACCGCGATGGCGACTAGCGTGCCTCAGATCGAGCCCAGATAGGCCAGCACCGCCTGGCGATCGGACTCGGACAATGCCTGAAAGGCATTCCGCGACGCGGCGGCCTCGCCACCGTGGAGTACCGTGGCCTCCTCTACCGTCCTGGCCCTGCCGTCATGCAGGAACCGCTGGGCAAACCGAAGGCCGATCAAGGGCTCCGTTCGAAACTCCGACGGCTCCGCCACGAGCCCTAGGCAAATGTCTGCGAGGCCGGAACCCATGTCGTGCAGCAGGAGATCGGTGAAGGCGGCGAACTCCTTGTTGGCCAGCGCCGAGACCGGGTGATCGCCGGTCTTGAGCGTTGGGATGTGGCAGCTGGCACAGCCGATCTCAGTGAAGAGCTGCTCCCCACGCCGTCCTTCATTGGTGAGCTTGGTCGGCTCGGGCGGAGCCAAGAACCGGACAAACGCATCCGTCAGGGCCACGAGACCGGCGTTCAGTTCTGGTTCCGGCAGCGGATCGACGCCCGGCGGGATCGGCGCCCCGCCCACCGTGCCCTCACTCTGGCTGTTGGGCACGGTCACGCCCTGCTCGATCGGAAACGCTCCCTCGTTGAACTCCGCCAGGGTCGGGATCAAGGCCTTCCGTCCGAATCGCCCCATCCGGCCGTCGAAGAACCGATTGACCCGGCCCGAGATGCCGTCGCCGTCCGCATCATCGGGATCGGCCAGCGCCATGATCGTCGCATTGGGCACGGCATCGAGCAGGCCAAAACCAAACACGTCCGGCGTGGTCCGGGTCGCCCGGGCCGCTTCGGCCGGGATGGGCTCGCTGCTGAGACCCAGCGAATCGCGGAGGGCCTGGGTGAATTGCTGTTGGTAGACCGGTCCGCCCCGCTCGACCAGCGGATCGCAGAAGCCACCAGCACGAAACACCGTGGCGTGGATCTCGCTGATGGGCCCGTCGCCGCCGGAGACCGGTTGGGCGTGACAGGTGGCGCAGGCGGTGCCGTTGAACAGCGGGCCCAGGCCGGTTTCCGCGGTGAAGACCTGATCGAACACGGCCCGGCCGCGGTCGAACTGGCTCCGCTGGTCGGCGTCGAGCCCGCGGAGCGGATCGCCCAACTCGAGCGGCCGCTTGCAGGCTGCCGTCGCGGCGGCGCCGGCAACCAGCGCGATCAGCATCGGCACAAGAAAGTCTCGTCGCATGATCACTGCCCGTCCCCCCCTGCCTTCTCGACCGCGAAGGCATCGATGCGCTTGGCGTAGTGCTCGCCGCCGGTGGTCTCGTAGAGAATACGGAGCACGTCACCAGGATCGAGATCGGAGAGTCGGAGCGGCTGGCCGTCCATCGTGATGGTCGTCGCGTCGCCGACCGTGAAGGTCTCGAGATGAAGGGCCAGGCCGAGTCCGGTGATCACCTGCACGGTCTTGCTCGCTGGATCGACCGAATGGCAGGTGGCCACCAGCAAATCGGCTTGCCCCGCTGGTCCGGCAGGGGTAGGGCCCGGAGCGGAGGTGGTGCCGGTCGACGCGCCGTACCCACTGCTGCATCCGAGGCAGACGAGCAGAGCGGCGAACATCAACAATCGTGGGTGGTGGATGACTCTCGTGGCATTCATAGGACTGCTCCCCATCGTTGAAGTCGAGGCAGCCCAGGCGTGTTTCCCGAAGATACCATGGTCTGCGAGGCGGGCAAAGCGAAGCGCGTGCTGCGCGGCACCGCGGGGGGAACGCTCGCTACGTCGGCGCTAACTAATGAAGGGGCACGCCTGGCGGAGCCCGAAGTAGAGCACCCGCGCCATCACGCTTTCGCGGTAGCGGGCCGTCGAGCGGATGTCGTCGATCGGTTTGACGTCCTGGCGGATCGCGGGGAGAAGGTCTTCAGGAGAGGTTACCGGCGCCTCGTGCTCGAGCAGCGCCTCGATAGCTGGGCAGCGACAGACGGTGGGTGCCACGCTGTTGGCCACCACCCGCCAGCCGTCGTCCGATCGAGTCACCGCCACCCCTACCTTGGTGATGGCCTGGGCCCTGCGCGAGCCGACCTTCTCGAACAGCTGAAACGCATAGGTGCGACGCGGGATCCGGATGGCGCGGATCAGCTGATCGGGCCGGCGGCGCATTTCCTTGTAGCCGGTGTAGAACTCGGAAAGCGGCACCTCCTCCCGGTCCTCGCTCGATTCGAGCACCACCGCGGCGTCGTAGGCCATGAGCACCGGAACGCCGTCCGCCGCGGGCGAGGCATTGGCGATGTTGCCGGCCCAGGTGCCGCGGGCCTGGATCTGGATGGCGCCGACCTGGCGGGCGGCGTCGATCAACAGGGGGAACTCCTTCCAGGCTCCGCGGTCCTGGATCACGTCCCAATAGGTGGTGAGTCCGCCCAGCACCAGCTCGTGCTCTTTCCATTCGAGCGGTTTCAACTCGTTGAGCTTGGACAGATCCAGATACGTCTTGTCATGTTCGTCCACCCGCTCCGGCCACTGGACCAACAGGTCGGTCCCACCGGCCATTGGCACGGCGTCCGGATGGTCGGCCAGCATCCCGCAGGCTTCGGGGACGGACCCGGGCAGGAGAACGATCATGCCTCTGGCCCCCCCCCCAGCCGGTCGCGGGACTCGAGGCCCGCCTCGATCCCCTTCAAGATCCCGTCGTACCCGGTGCAGCGGCACAGGTTTCCGGCCATGAGCTCGGCGAGAGAATGGGTCTCGAGAATCTCGGGATGATCGTGAATCCAGCAGGCCGTCATGGCCACGCCGGAGGTGCAGGCGCCGCACTGGGTGGCCCCACTCTCGAGGAGGGGTCGGAGGTCGGCGGGGTCGAGCGACTCGACCGTCTCGACCCGGCACCCGCGCACCTGGTAGGCGGGGACCAGGCAGCTGTTGACCGGAAGACCGTTCAGATAGACGGTGCACGCGCCGCACTCGCCCTCGCCGCAGCCTTCCTTGGTGCCTGGCAGCGCCAGGGTGTACCGCAGGAGATCGAGCAATCGATCGGCCGGGTTGACCTCGACCTCGGTCTCCTCGCCGTTCAACACGAATACGATGGGGATGGTCGCGGTCGCGGTGCTCACGTCGCCAACTCGGCCATGAGCCGCTCCGGCGTCAGCGGGATCGCGCGGGGCTCGGCGCCCACCGCTGCCGCGACCGCATTCACCACCGCCGGCGCCGGACCGTCCATGGGCAACTCGCCGATGCCCTTGGCTCCTCTGGCTCCGTGCGCAAACGGTACCTCGACGAAGTCCACCCGGATGGGCGGCACGTCGCCGCTCGTGGGAATGATGTAGTTGGTGAGTTGGCCGTTGGCCATCGCCCCGTCCCGCCAGGCGCACTCCTCCATGAGGGCCCAGCCGATGGCCTGCACCACGCCGCCTTGGATTTGTCCTCGTGCCAGGGTGGGGTTCAGCACCTTGCCCACTTCCTGCACTGCCACGAAGTCGATCACCCGGATCCCGTAGGTGCGGAGGTCCACCTCCACTTCGGCGACGTAGGCCGCCCACGCGAACGTCGGATAGGCGTCGCCCCGGTAGGCCACCTCGTCCCATGCGATGCCCGGCGGTGGAACGTAGACCGCCTCGCCCACCAGCGTTTGGCCCGGGTTGGCCTGGTGCCAGGCCCGAATGGCCTCGCGCAGATCTGCGCCCGCGAGATGTCGATCGGAGACCCGGTCCCTGAGGTCGTCGCAGGCGCGCTCGACCAGGAGCCCCACCAGCATCGCCGTCCGCGAGGCCACGGTGGGCCCGCTGTTGGGAACCCGGGAGGTGTCGGGCGGGGCGATGATCACGTCGTCCGGATCGTAGTCCAACCGCTCCGAGGCGAGCTGAGCGAAGATCGTGGTGGTGCCCTGGCCCATCTCGGTGCTGGCGGTCAAGACCTCGACGGTACCGTCGGGATGCCCTGCCACCTGGACCTTCGACTTGAGTTGGACCTCGCCTGAGCCGGTGAACCCCGCGCCATGGAAGAACGTCGCGATGCCGACGCCGCGACGCAGCGTGGGATGGGTGGCGTTGAAGGTGGCGTGGGCCCGCTGCTTGTGGCGGTATTCGGAGAGGCCGACCGCACGATCGAGCAGGGTGGCGGCGTCGACGCCGGCGCGAATGACCTGGCCGGTGGCGGTGTCCTGCCCGTCGCGGATGAGGTTGCGGTGCCTCAGCTCGACGGGATCCATGCCGAGCCGGTTCGCGATGATGTCCATGTGACGTTCGGTGGCGAACTGCGACTGCGGGGCCCCGAACCCGCGAAACGCGCCGAAGGGCACCGCGTTGGTGAACATCGCCCGCCCGTCGATGCGCACGTTCTCGCAGGAGTACGGTCCGGCCGCATGGATGATGGCTCGGCTCAGCACCACCGGCGAGAGCGTCACGTAGGCGCCGCCGTCGATCACCACCTCGATGTCCTGGGCCAGCAAGCGGCCGTCGCGATCGACACCGGTGCGGTGGCGCACCCGGGAGGGATGGCGTTTGGTGGTGGCGACCATGTCCTCGCTCCGGTCGTACACCAGCTTGACCGGCCGGCCGCTCTTGAGCGCCAGCAGGCTCGCATGGAGGGCAACGCCGTTGGGGAACTCCTCCTTGCCGCCAAAGCCGCCGCCGGTGGGGGCGTGGATCACGCGCACTTGGTCCGCGGTGCGGCCGAGCGCGTGGGTCAGGGCCGTCAGCACGTAGTACGGGCACTGCATCGAACCGGTGACCACCAGCGTGTCCCCATCGAGGTAGGCCAGCATGCCCTGCATCTCGAGGTAGACGTGTTCCTGGGCTCCGGTCTCGTACACGCCTTCCACCACCACCGGTGCCGCGGCCAGGGCCCGCTCCACGTCGCCCTTCTTGATCGTCAGGTGCTTCAACACGTTGTCGGTCTTGTACTGGATGGTCTCGGGCGCCGGCGTCACCCGGAAGTCGAGCGCCGGCGGGTCGGGAGCGACGATCACCTCCACTTCGCGGACGGCCCGGCGTACCATGTCGCGTGACGGATGCGCCACCAGCACCACCGGCTCATGCATGTGGCGCACGTAGCCGGCGGCGAGCACCGGTTGGTCGGTCTCGATCAGCTTGACCTCGTTGGGCCCTGGGATGTCCCGGTGGTCCACGACCACGAAATCCGACCACTGGACTCCGGTTCCGAACCGGATGCCGGTGATCCGGCCCCGGGGTGACGGGCTCCGAACCGTGGCACCCCAGAGGCACCCGTCGATCGGGAGGTCATCGACGTAGCGTTCGCGGCCGCTCAGCTTGGCCAGTCCTTCGCGTCGGAGCATGCGGTCCCTCGGGGCGGGGAAGTGCCGGGGAAGCCCTAATCCTGAATTGTGCTGGGGAAGCGAGGCGAGGGCAACGGCCCCGGCCTCAGGCCAGCTGCCCCAGGATCCAGGCGCAGCCGAGCGCCCCGTAGATCCCCAGGATGTAGCCCGCGATCCCCATCAGGACGCCCACCGGGGCCAGGGCCGGGTGGTACACCCCGGCCACCACCGGGGCGCTGGCCGCGCCGCCCACGTTGGCCATGCTGCCGCAGGCGATGAAGAAGAGCGGGGCGCGGACTAGGCGGGCCACCAGAAAGAGAATCGCGATATGAATCGAGATCCAGATGAGTCCCGCCAGGAGGAAGAGCGGGGTCTGGAGCACCGCGGCGAGGTCGGCCCGGGCGCCGATGGCGGTAATCAATAAGTAGAGCGCCATGAAGCCGATCTTGGACGCGCCGGCCTCCTCGAGCCTCCGGACCGGGGTGAACGAGAGCAACAGCCCGCCGGTCACCACGATCAGCACCGCCCAGGTGGTCTTACTAATGATGGTGGGGTCGCCCAGGTCGGGCATCCGCTGCCCCATATACACCGCGGCCACCGAGCCCACGAAGGCCACGCCTATAATGATAGCCAGGTCCTTGAGCTCGATCGGGTGGCGCTTGGCGTCGTACTCCAGCATGTGCCGGTTGGTTTCTTCGATCGCCGCGGTGTTGGCGCCGGCACGCCGGTCGTACACGTGCTGGAACGCGCTCAGGAATAGCAGCACCCCCATCCACCCGTAGCCCACCACCGTGTCCACAACGATGATCGGACCCAGGATCGAGTCGGGCGTGCCCACGCTCTGGGCGATGGCCATCATGTTGGCGGTGCCGCCGATCCAGCTCCCAGAGAGCGCGGCCAGCCCGGTCCACGCCCCCTCGGGCAGCCACTGGCCCACCGCCAGAAACGCGATCGGCCCGCCGATGATGATTCCCACGGTGCCGGCCAGCATCATGACCAGCGCCATCCAGCCCATCTTGGCCAGGGCGGGGAGGTCGATGGTGATGACCAACAGGAACAGCGCGACCGGCAGGAGGTAGCGCACCATCCAGTCGTAGGCCGGCGACGCGATGGGCGTGATGCCCAGCGCCGTCGACATGGTCGGGATGAAGTACGCGAACAGGACCGGCGGCAGGATCCGGAACACGCCCTCGAGCCGCTTGAACGTGCTGAGCCAGAAGATGATCGCTAAGACCCCCGCCAGGTAGGTGAAGATGAGCGTGGGCTCGGCGAGGAGCGCGGTCGGGGCTTCGGAGTCCATACCCTGTCTCCGGGTGGCTGACGGTCATGGAAGGCGGCAGCGACGGTGGGCGGCGACCGGGGCATGTAGCCGGCCGTATCAGGAGCCGCCCGCCAATACTGCCCTCCTTTCGGCACCCTGGGAAGGGCGGCTCCTGATACGGCGGACTATCGCGGCAGGGGGAAGTGCCGAATCGCGCCGATGACCAGCCGATAATTGTCTTCCTTCGGCCCGCTCACTGGAATGCGTATCCCGGCGCCCACCTCGAGCGCGTGCATGATCTCCCAACGGAACTCCGGCGCGATGAACCAGGTGGCCGGGCCGCCGTCGAGCGCGTACTCCACGATCCCCTCGAGGATGGGGGTGACGCCGATGGGCGAAGTCCATGAGAGCGCCACGCTCATCTCGACATGCTCGCTCTCGTCTTCGGCGCCCAGCGGGAACTCCACATGCCCCGCGGACTGGAAGGTCCAGCGGCGCTCGTGGCCGAAGGGGAGCCAGGTCAAGAGAAAGGGGGCGAACGCGGCATGCTCCTCGCCCAGGCCCCGCTCGGCGTCGCCGGTCGGGATGTCGAAGTCGCCGCCCACGGCCAGGATGAACCGCTCCCGGTCGTTCACCACCGCCCACTTGGACCCGATTCCGATGTCGCCGATGCCGGTCTCGCTCATGCCCAATTCCGGTGAGCGATGGTGAAACGGCAGGTGGGTAATGACCGACACATCGGGAATGAGCGCCCACTCGATCTCGAGCTGGGCCGTGTAGAGCTGTCCCTCGTCGCCGTCCGAGATGAAGAGATCGGGGCGGAGCTTCCGCTCGATGTAGGCGTTCTCCGTAAAGAACGCGTCGATGAAGTGCGGGCCCGGCCCGCGATGGGAATGGATGCCTCCGTCGTGAGTGTGCTGGTGATCGTCCTCTTGTGCCGCGGCGATGCCTGGTGCCAACACGAGCAGGCACGCCGCCAGGGGAAGCGAGCGCATTGATCCTCCGCGTGAATGACCGTTCCAACAGTGGTGATGTCGAAAGCGATCAGGCGCGGGGAGGGGGAGGGTCCAGACCGACGGCCGGTGGGAGGTAGAACGTAGGCTTCAGGGCCGCGGGCGGCCCGGCAGCCTCGGCGGGCACGCGATCGAGGGGAGGAATCTCGTTCGGGAGCGCCGGGGCCAGGTGGTCGATCGCCACGGTCTTGGCAGTGCCCAGAGTCGTCGAGTGACAGGGTGTCACCTCGCCGTGATGGCCGGACGTCTCCAGGTGGAAACCATGGAGGTCCAGCTGGCACGCGATCCCGCACGCGAGCCACGGCTGAGCGCCGAGGAAGAACAGCGCCAGCGCAAGCGACGCGAGCCGCGACGGCAGCGATCGGCTGGTCATCATGCCGTGAGAACGCCTCGATCCATGCTCCCGTTCCGCGTTGGCATAGCCCGTCCTCCCGGGCCCCCTATATTTGGGGCCGGCGAAGGCATGAGTATAACGACGAGGGTGCAAGCCATCCAGTGCCAAAGGAGACGACCAGCCGATGACCGGCCTCACAGCATGACGGCGATCACCCGGACGCTCGCTCTCTCGGTCGCGCTGCTGCTCGGCGGTGGGAACACACTCGAGGCGCAGGATCCCACCCCCGACCAAGACGCCTTCCGGGCCCACTTCCAAGAGGCCCTGGACGCGCTTCGGACCGAGAACCTGGCCGGGTATGCATCCCATCTGGAACAGGCGCTTCCGCTCCTCGGTCGCGGCCACATCAACCGCCCCTTCGTCCAGTACCATCTGGCCCGCGCCGCCGCCATGGCCGGCGACAGCGTGGCCGCGGCCCGTTGGCTCGCCACGATGCTCGCCGAGCGGATTGAAGGGCTCATGCTCTACTACTCGGCGTACGACTCCGCGTTTGCCACGGTTCGGGAGACCCGTCCGTTCAAGGCCGTGTTCCGCCAGGTCGACACCCTGTCGGTCACCGCCACCCACGTACAGGGCAACGTGTATGTGCTGGAAGGTGCGGGCTGCCAGATCGCGGCCCAGGTTGGCCGGGACGGGATTCTGTTGGTGGACGCCGGCTATGCGCTCGGTGCACCCGCGGTGGTACGGGCCCTCTCCAAATTGAGCAAGGCGCCTGTTCGGTACTTGATCAATACCCATTCGCACGAGGATCACGTGGGCGGCAACGCCACCCTCGGCGCCCAGGCGGCGGTCATCGCCCACCCCACCACCCGGGACGCCTTGATGAAACCGCAGCCGTTCATCGACGGGGTGGTGGTGCCGCCCCACACCGGGCGCTCGCTCCCCACCCTCATGGTCTCGAGCCCCATCGAGATCGAGTTCAACGGCGAGACGATTCGGATTGTGCCCTTCCCGGGCCACACCGAGGGCGACCTCATCGTGAGCTTCGAGGAGTCCAACGTGGTGCACGTCGGCGACCGGTACTTTCCCGGCGCCTCGCCCTACATCGCCCCGGCCGACGACGTGACCGCCCACCTGGCCCGGGTGGACAGTCTGGTGCAGGAGATGACCGCCGAGACCAAGGTCATCTCCGGCCATGGTCCGGTGACCCCGGCGGCCCAGTTCAACGCCGCCCACCAGGCCACCATCGAGCTGGTCGAGTTCGTCCGCATGGGCATGCGGGCCAAGAAGACCCTCGACCAGGTCAAGATGGACGGCAAGGCACGCGGCTTCCCCGAGCGCTGGGTCGAGGGCATCTACCGGGCGCTCCAAGAGGAGCAATAGCCATCAGCGGAGGCTCCCGCCGGCTCGCCTATCTCCAGATCCTGGCCACCGCCGTCCTGTTCTCGACCGGCGGCGCGGCCATCAAGGCCACGGCACTCGACGGCTGGCAGGTGGCCTCGTTCCGCTCCGGCATCGCGGCGCTCACGCTCTTTCTCTTCCTGCCGTCGAGCCGCCGCGGGCTGAGCTGGCGGTCGGGGATGGTGGGGTCGGCGTACGCCATCACCATGATCCTGTTCGTCACCTCGAACAAGCTCACCACCGCCGCCAACAGTGTGTTCCTCCAGTCGACGTATCCTTTCTACGTCCTGTTGCTGAGCCCGCTGCTGCTCAAGGAATCGATCCGCCGCCGCGACCTGGGCTTCATGGCGGTGATCGCGGTCGGGTTCGTGCTCTTCTTCATAGGAGTGGAGCCGCCGGTGGCCACCGCGCCCGACCCGGTGCGCGGCAATGTCCTGGCCGCCACGTCGGGGATCACCTGGGCGCTCACCCTGATCGGCCTTCGCTGGATGAGCGGCATCCTGGGGCCGGAGGGCGGCACCGCGGCGGCGGCGGTGGGCATGGGCAATGTGGTGGCGTTCCTGGTGGTGCTGCCCAAGGCCCTGCCGGTGGCGGGCACGGGGACCGACTGGTTGATTGTCGGATACCTGGGCGTCTTCCAGATCGGGGTCGCCTACATCCTGTTGCTGGCGGCGGTGCGGCACCTCTCGGCCATCGAGGTGGCCATCATGCTCATGATCGAGCCGGTGATCAATCCCATCTGGGCCTGGATGCTCCACGGCGAGCGGCCGGGGCCGGGTGCCCTGGTGGGCGGTGCCATCATCGTGGTGGCGACCCTGCTGAAGACCGTGGTCGACGCCCGGGCCAAGGCGCCCAACCAAAAGGCTGCCGCGTGA
>JBFGLJ010000095.1:0-10765 GCA_041576235.1 Gemmatimonadales bacterium
GGCGGGGATGCCCCGGACCCGCTGGCTGAGGGGAACGACCGGCTCCGTCAGGTGCGCCACCATGACGTTCCGCCCCTCCTTCACATCATACGGATACGCGCCGCTCAGCATCTCGTAGAAGAGGATCCCCAGGGCATAGATATCCGAGGCCGGCGTCAGGTCGCGTTCGCCGGAGGCTTGCTCGGGACTCATGTACCGGGGAGTCCCCATGGCGGTGCCCACCGCCGTCAGTTTCTCGGTGTCGGCCTCGCGACCGGGTGCGGGATCCTCGGGCGCGACGATCCGAGCGATGCCGAAGTCGGTGACTAAGGCTCGTCCGGACTCTCGTTCCAACAACACGTTCTCGGGCTTGATGTCCCGGTGGATGATGCCGCGTTTGTGGGCTGCTCCGAGGGCGCGGAGCACCTCGCCGCAGATCCGTGCGGCCTCCCCAGGCGGCAATCGCCCCTCGCGCTTGAGTCGTTGCGCCAGGTTCTCGCCCTCCACGAACGCCATGGCGTAGAAGGCGAGCCCATCGGCTTCGCCCACGCGGTAGATGGGAACGATGTGTGGATGCTGGAGTTGGGCCACGGTCTCGGCTTCGCGCTGGAAGCGGGCCCGGAAGATCGGTCCCTCGCCCAGCTGGGGATCGATCACCTTGAGGGCGACCAGACGATTGAGCGCCCGCTCGCGTGCGAGGAATACGCTGGCCATACCACCGCGGCCGAGCAACCGGACGATCTCGTAATCGTCGCTCAGCGCCGCTGTGAGACGGTCGAGGAGGGGAGACGCAGGAGAATCCGGCACGCTGGAAGGTAGTTTGGCGGGTGGTCGGAGTTAAGAGCCCTGCTCAGGTGTGGGGAGCGCCAGGTCCCCAATCGTCGCCGACGAATCCCTCCTCCGGGTTGGCACCCGCGTCGACATCTCGCACCTGGCGTTCTGCGTCCTCCAGGATGTCGTAGTCGATGTCCGCATGACGAGGCCGCCGCGGCGAGTGAGACACCGCTTCGTGACGGCGGGCCAACCATAAGAGGAGGACCACGACCCCCACCAGGCCGAGGAGGCTGCCGAGGCTCACGGCCGGATCTCCTGGTCCAGGTCCTGAATGCCGTCCGCAGAGATTCGACGAGCGATGAGCGGCAGTTGGGACACCGGCTGCTGGCCGATCAGGATCGCCTCGCGCAGCACCTGCCGTCCGGTCTCGACGTCGGAGTCCGACCTGGCATGTATCGTCGCCAACGGCTGCCCGCGCACGACCCGGTCGCCGGGCTTTATGGTGATGACGAACCCGACCCTCGGATCGACGTCGTCGGTCAGGCGTTCTCGGCCGCCTCCGAGCGCGGTGATCCCCCGGCCGACGCGCCGCGGCTCGACGGTCAGAACGAGGCCGTCGGTCTCGGCCTCGAAGGCCCCGCGTGCCGGTGCCTGGGGCAGGAGTGCCGTGTTCCGGACCACCAAAGGGTTACCTCCCTGCGCGGTGATTATGCGCTCGAACAAGCCCAGCGCCCGACCACTCCCGACGGCCTCTTCCAGCAGTTGCCGCGCCGCGAGCGGCTCCGCCTCGATCCCGCCGACCTGGAGCATCGCGACCCCGAGTGCATAGGTCACTTCCATGAGATCCTGGGGGCCGTTCCCGTCCAGAGCCTGAATGCATTCTTCGACCTCGAGGGCGTTACCGCAGGCGAACCCGAGCGGACGGTCCATTGCCGTGAGAAGCGCCACGGTCCGGCATCCATAGACTTCGCCAATGTGGATCATCGTCTGGGCCAAGCTCGTGGCGGCGGCCGGGTCCGGCATGAAGGCGCCGGAGCCGGTCTTCACGTCTAAGACCAGTCCATTCAAATCCTCGGCCAGTTTCTTCGACATGATACTGGTAGCGATCAGGGGAATCGAATCGATCGTCGCTGTGACATCACGGAGAGCATAGAGCTTCTTATCGGCCTGGGCGATGGCACCGGTTTGACCCAGCATCGCACACCCTAAGCGCCGAACCTGCGCTTCGGTCTCGCGGAGGGTGAGGTCGGTTCGAAAGCCAGGGATGGATTCGAGCTTATCCACGGTACCACCGGTATGGCCGAGTCCCCGCCCTGAAATCATGGGGACGGCGAGCCCGCATGCGGCCATCATAGGAGCCAAGATCAAGGAGGTCTTGTCCCCGACCCCACCGGTTGAGTGTTTATCGACCCTGGGCCGGTCTAGATCGGCCAGGTTCAGGCAGTCGCCGGAATCGCGCATGGACGCGGTGAGCGCCATCAACTCGCTGTCGCTCAGCCCGCGGAACCAGACCGCCATCAACAGCGCGGCCATCTGATAGTCGGGGACCTTGCCGGCGCAGTATGCCGTGATCAGGGCCGCCCACTGGTCATCCGAGAGCGCCACGCCGTTTCGCTTTTGTTCGATGAGCGGAGGAACAATCACGGCCGCCCCTATGTTAGAATTGGGGATGCGAATACCGTCTCTCTCCCGTCCCTACTGGCCCCTGATCGCTATGGTGACCCTGGCTGCCGGCGGCCAATCCCTGGCGGCGCAGGATGGCGCGCCTCCCCCCCTTACCGCGGCTGAGCACATTGCTCTTGGCATTGCGGCCCCGGAGGGGATGGACCCCGAAGGGGCGCTTGCGCATTACCAGGCCGCCCTGGCGCTCGATTCTCTCGACTACGAGGCCACCTGGCGGGCGGCGTTTGCGCTGCTCAACATCGGCAAGCGCGTTCCAGACGATTCCCAGAGCGCGTGGCGCGACACGCTATATGCTCGTGCCGAGCGGCTTGCGCGCCGTGCTGTCGATCTCCAGGTGCTGGATCCCCAGGGGCACTATGTCTTGGCCCTCGCCATTGGGCGGGCATCGCTCACGATGGGCGTGCGAGAGCGGGCCATGCGTGCGCGGGACATCCGGGTGGAGGCGCTCAAGACCCTCGAACTCGACCCGACCCACGACGGGGCGTACCACGTGTTGGGCCGCTGGCACTGGGAAATCCGGCGGTTGTCGGGGTTGGCCCGGTTTTTTGCGAAGAACTTCCTCGGCGCCAAATTTTTCGACGAAGCGTCTTGGGAGGGTGCCACCGAGAATCTCCGGAAGGCGGTCGAGTACAACCCGGAGTACGTATACCACCGTCTCAAGTATGCCGAACTCCTGGCCGAGCGACAGCGATTCGCCGAGGCGCGGGCGCAGGTGGAGGTCATCCCCAGCCTCCCGACCACCGACTATATGGACATCGTCTACCGCGAGCAGGCCGCGCACCTGCTCGCGCGGCTCCCCCGCAGTCCGAGTTAGTTCGACCGGCTCGTTTCGAGCACGTCATCGATGGCATCCCGTGCCCTGCCCTTGGCCCGGGTCAGCGACCCCTTCAGTCGCTTGGTCTTCCGCCCCAACTCCCGGCCTGCTTCCCGGCGGGCATCATCGAGCCGCTCCTCGGCGCTGTCGCGCCAATCGCGCACCCGGCGTCCGATACGCCGCCGGGTACGTGACCCCTTGTCAGGGGCGTAGAGGAGCGCCAGGCCGACACCCAGTGCTGCTCCGAGCAACAGGCCGGCGGCGAAGCCCGCGCCGACGAGGCCGTGGGAGTCTTCCTCCAGGAAGGCCTCGTCATCGTCGTAGAGATCGTCGTTGTGTTCCATACTCCCTCCACCACCGGCCATGACGCCGGTTGGCTCACACAGTGGGAAACGCGTTATCGTTCGGAAGCTACTCAGGCGGGGAGCGAAACGAAACGCGCTTGACCCCCCGGGCCTCCCTCGCGACATTCAAAGGCATTCTGCGACCCTTGCTTGGGATCAGCGTCCATGACTCTTCCCTCCCCGTCGATGCAAGATGATGTCGAGCGCTTGAACGCGCGCGTCGATACGCTCGAGCACGAACGCAAGCACCTCCTGGCGGTCATCGAGATTCTCCAGGAGATTGCGGGCTCGCTCCATTTTGTCGACATCGTCCAGTCGGTGGCCCGCCGGCTTGGGGAGGCCTTTGGGCTCGATCGCTGCTCGATTTTCTTGGTGGAGCGAGGCGGCAACACGGTGCGGCTCGTCGCGAGCTACGAGGACCCCAGCATTCGCAACTACATCGTCGACCTGGACCGCTACCCGGAACTCAGCCAGGCCCTGAAGACTGGCGAAACCGTCTTCATTCCAGACGCCTCAACGGACCCAACGCTCCGGCACATCCAGGGAGCCCTGGCCAATCGCCGTGTGAAGAGCATCACGGTCGTCCCCATTACGTACCGTGGCGCGGCCATCGGCGCGATTTTCCTCCGGACGTTCCGGGATGGTCCCAGCTTTTCCGATACCGACGTTCGGTTCTGCCAGGTGGTGGCCACCCTGACGGCGAAGGCCCTCCGGAACGCGCACCGTTTCGAAAAGCTGCAAGAACGCAGCGGCGAGGACCCCGGCGCCGCGAATCGGGAGCGTGAACGTGCCGCGCTGCTGGGTTTCACCCGCCGTCTGCTGGAGCGCCACGCCGAGCAAGGCGGGCCGTGGGACGAGGGCATCTTGGGACGGGCGAGTTCCGAGGAAATCGACCGGCTGGTCGGGGTGGCCATGGCGGTGATTGCCCAGGAGGCGCTCAACCGGTGAGTCCCGGCGCCGACGCCGAGCGAGCGGCGCGTCGGGCGGCCATCCTCCGCAGCCACATAGAACGGGCCAACCGGCTCTACTACGTCAAGGACGCCCCGGAGATCTCGGACGCCGAGTACGATCGCCTCTTCCGCGAGCTGCAGGACCTTGAATCCGCCCACCCTGAACTGAAGACCCCCGACAGCCCCACCCATCGAGTCGGTGCACCGCCGGCGAGCGGCTTCACCAAGCACACTCACCAGCGGCCGATGTTCTCGCTGGGCAATGCGTTCGACGACACCGAACTCGACGAGTGGGAGGCCCGGAATGCCCGTCTGGTGCCAGCGGTGCGCGAGTCCGGGTACGTCACCGAAATCAAGATCGATGGCGCCGCCGTGAGCCTGACCTATGCGGACGGCAGGTTCGTGACCGGGGCCACCCGCGGGAATGGGATTGTGGGCGAAGCGATCACCGCCAATCTCAAGACCATCTCCGATGTGCCGCTCGTCCTCGATGGCGGACCGCATCCGGCCCTCATGGAGGTCCGCGGGGAGGTCTATTTCCCACTGGCAAGCTTCGCTCGGCTCAACAAGCGTCGCGAGGCGCAAGGGGAGCCCCCCTTCGCCAACCCGCGAAACGCGGCAGCGGGCAGTCTCCGACAACTGAATCCGTCGGTCACCCGCGAGCGGCGACTTCGGCTGTACGTGTTCCACGTCGAGGTCCTCGACGGTACCCTCCCCGTATCGACCCAATGGGAGGTTCTGGAGACGCTGGCCCGGTGGGGATTCGAGGTCGAGCCGCACCGCTCGCGCTGCGACACCCTCGAGGGGGTCAAGCGCATGGCCGCGGATTTGGAGGCCAAGATCGACACCCTCCCATTCGAGGCCGATGGTGTGGTGGTCAAGCTCGATCGGCTCGAGTTGCACGAAGAGCTGGGCGTCGTTGGCGCCCGTGAGCCGAGGTGGGCCATCGCCCGGAAGTTCGCTCCAGAAGTCGCGGTGACACGGCTTCTCGATATCCGGATCAATGTGGGGCGTACCGGCGCGCTCAACCCGTACGCGGTCCTGGTACCGGTTGAGGTCAGCGGGGTAACGGTCACGAATGCGACCCTTCACAACGCTCAATTGATCACCCAAAAAGACATCCGAATTGGCGATTGGGTCGAAGTGGTGCGCGCCGGCGAGGTGATTCCTCAGGTCGTCGGCCCGCTCCGGGACCGCCGCGACGGGTCGGAACGGCCGTTCTCGATGCCCGAGACCTGCCCCGCCTGTGGAACTCCGGCCGAGCGCCCGCCGGATGAAGTGATGCAGTACTGCCCCAACGTGTCGTGCCCCGGGCGGATCCTCGAAGGTATCGTCCACTTCGCGTCGACATCGGCCATGGACATTCGAGGGTTGGGGTATGAGCGCGTGCGCCAGCTGCTCGACACCGGCCTGATCCACGATGTCGCCGACCTGTATCACCTGACCGTAGACCAGCTGGTGCAGCTCGAACGCTTTGCGACCCAATCGGCGACCCTCCTCGTTGAGGCCATCGCCGCATCAAAAGAGCAACCCTTGTCGGTCCTGTTGTTCGCGCTGGGGATCCGCCACGTGGGGGCTCAGTCAGCCCAGCTCCTCGCCGCGCATTTCCATTCCATGGGGCCTCTCCAGGCCGCCACTCCCGAGGAGATCAGCGCTGTGCCGGGGATCGGCCCGACCATTGCCGAAGCAGTGAGCGGTTTCTTCCACGATCCCAGGAACCGTGCCTTGGTGTCGCGCCTGGCGTCGGCGGGGCTCAGGATGGAGGAGCCGAGCGCGACGGGTGGACCTGGCCCGCTCGCCGGTGAGACGTATGTGCTGACCGGAACGCTGCAGACCATGAGCCGGAGTGCCGCCGGCAAGCTCATTGAGGCCGCGGGAGGCAAAGTGACCAGCAGTGTCAGCAAGAAGACCACCGCGGTCATCGCGGGCACCGATCCCGGTGGCAAGATGGACAGGGCGAAGACGCTCGGCATCCCCGTCATCGACGAAACCGAACTCTTGCGCCGCGTGAAGCCACACTCCTAGCTTAGAGCACCCACGACCCCGACCGAGCTATGCGAACCCCACTCTTGCCCAAGTTCAACTGTATTGGCCTCAGCAGCCGCGCCCTCCACGTGCTGCGGACGAGTCTCGAGCGAGATAGCGGCATTCAAACCGCCGCGTATTTCCAAGAGGCTGGGTTTGCTTCGGGAGAGGATCTCTACAACGCGTTCTTGAGCCGGGTCCAGGACGCCTATGACCTCGACCGCCCCGGCGATCTCGACACGGCGTTTCTCGGGGAGGCCCTGTCGACCCATTTTGGGGAACTGGGATGGGGGTCGCTGCACCCCACCCCACTCTCGGCGGCGGTCCTGGCCCTCGATTCGGAGGACTGGGCGGAAGCCACACCCGGGAACGGCAGCCAGTACCCGTCATGCCACATCACTAGCGGGCTGCTGTCGGATTTCTTGGGGCGGCTCGCTGGGGAGCCGGTTGCCGTGATGGAAGTCGAGTGCCGAACCCGCGGCGACAATCGATGCCGGTTCCTCATCGGCGCCCCGGAGTCCCTCGCCAGTGTATACGATAGCATGAGCCAGGGCGCCTCGTATCAGGAAGCCGCCCGGGCCTGGGAGTCGTCAGGACCGGCGGACGAGCCGGATTCCCCCTGACCCGGTCTCCACACGAATCCTCCCAGCGCCGTCCCCAATCTGGCCCCGAAGGTGGTTGCGCCGGTGCTTGCGCACCGTGACGGGGAAATCCGTCTCGACATGGCCGCTGTTGGTCTCGAGATCGACCTGGGCCCCAAGGGTCGCCAGGGCCTGAATCACGACACTGCCGGAGCCCGTCTCGATGGTGAGGGCCTCGGGGTCTTGCGTCAGGTCGAGGGCCACCCGGCCGCTGCCGGTCTCCACGGACACGCGGACCGCTGCAAGATCCCGGATTTCCACTCGACCCGAGCCGGTTTCGATGGCAACCGTCTGCGCCGTGATGCCTGATGCCGTTACCGCACCCGATCCTGTTTCGACTGTACACCGCTCGCCCTTCGCGTTGGCCACGGTGACGGCGCCGGACCCGGTGTCAATCGAGAGGTCGCCATCGACGTCGCGAACATCCACCGTGCCAGACCCCGAGTCGATGGTCAAGGTCCCGGTGGCACCGACAACCGTCACCGGAGCGCGGGCAACATCGATTCGGAGCATTCCTTCGACATTCTGTACCGTCACCTGGCCCACGGCCAGATACACGCCGAGGCGCGTTCCCTGGGGGACGCCAATCTCGAGATCCGCGCTGGCGCGCACCCCGGTTCCCGAATTCGAAATGGTCACCCGGCGGCCGCGGGTGCGTCCAGCATCGCTAAATGTCCCGTCCTCCCGTACCTTGACCTCGGTGCGCGAGCGGTGGCCCAGTTCGGGGACCACCAGCCTGGACCCGGGATACACCACCCGCAGCGTCTGCCAGACCCGGTCGTAGTTGTCGATCGGGCCTGTCTCCACGCGGAGGCGGGCTGCATCCGGACCGGCGCGCACGACCCTCACTGTTGTCTCCGACCCGGACCCACCGGACACTGTGATGCGGCCAGCGAGGTTATAGACGGCTACACTCTGGCCCGGAACCCGAAAACGCTCCTGTGCCTGGGCCATGAGCGCGGAGGTGGCAACCGTGAGAGCCACGGCGGCTCCGACCACACCCCGACGTGCCACAAGGATGAGCATCATGGGACGGCTTCCTTTCTCTCGTTCGCCCGCATTAGATAGACCCGCAGCTCCGAAGGTTGGAATGTCCCAGCGCCCTCCGGTTCTCCCAACCACCAGTCTCATCACGTTGGCCTTCTGGATGGGCATGGCACCTGCCGCCGGGGCACAAGCTCCCTTCGCCGATCTCATCGTCACCAATGCGCGCATTCACACCGCGGACCCCGGCCGCCCGCGGGCCGAGGCGCTTGCGGTCCGCGAAGGGCGGGTGCTCTTCGTCGGCAGCGCCGTCGAGGCTGCCGCCCTCGCGGGTCCGGACACCGAGCGCTGGGATCTCACGGGCCGCACGGTCGTGCCCGGCATGACCGACGCCCACGCGCACCCCGTGCTCCTCGGCACCCTGCTCCGCACGATCGACCTCATCGGAACCGCCTCTTACCAGGAGGTCATCGCCCGGGTGGTCGCCGTGGCCCGGCGGACCCCTCCCGGTCGGTGGATCCAGGGCCGGGGGTGGGACCAAAACGACTGGGCCGATCCCCGATTGCCTCACCACCGCGCCTTGTCGCGGGCCGTTCCCGACCACCCCGTCTTCCTGTGGCGCGTCGATGGCCATGCCGCCTTGGCCAACGCCCGTGCGCTCGAGATAGCCAGGATAACGTCCGACCGCCCCGACCCTCCAGGCGGGCGCATCCTGCGTGGGCCCACCAATGAACCGACCGGGGTGCTCCTCGAAGAAGGGGCAACGGATCTGGTGGTTCACACGATCCCTCCGCCTTCGCCTCGCGAACTCCGCGAGCGAATCCTCGCGGCCGCTGCCGTCGCGAACCGATGGGGCCTCACCGGAATCCACGATGCGGGGGTGGGGGCCGATACCCTGGCGGTCTATCGGAGCCTCGCGCTCGAAGGCGAACTCCCGCTCCGGGTCTACGTCATGCTCAATGCCAACGCTCCGGACTTGTCAGCCATCCTCGACCAGGGGCCTCAACTCGGAGCCAACGATCGCGTCTGGGTCCGCGCTCTCAAACTCACCGCTGATGGGGCGCTGGGCAGCCGGGGTGCCGCGCTCATCGCCCCCTATACCGACGAGCCCTCGCACGCAGGCTTGGTCCTGGCTTCCCGCGACAGCATCGAGCGAGTGGCCCGCCTCGCGTTGGCCAACGGTTTTCAGTTGAACGTGCATGCCATAGGCGATCGCGCCAACCGTATCACCCTCGATGCCTTCGAGGCGGCCTTGACACAGCGGCCTACCGCGGACCACCGCTTCCGCATCGAGCACGCTCAAGTGGTCGCGCCGGAGGACATTCCACGCTTCGCGGCGCTGGGGGTGATACCGGCCATGCAGGGCAGTCATCAGACGAGCGACATGTACTGGGCGTTAGAGCGACTCGGCTATGCCCGAGCGCTCGGTGCATACCCCTGGCGTGATTTGCTCGATACCGGAGCAATCATCCCCAACGGCTCAGACGCCCCGGTCGAGTCCCTCAACCCCCTGATTTCCTTCCACGCCTTCGTGAGCCGACAGGACGGAAAGAACTGGCCTCCCGGTGGCTGGTTTCCGGCCCAGCGAACGACCAGGGAAGAGGCGCTCTATAGCGTGACCCTGTGGCCGGCAATAGCTGCGTTCATGGAACACGAGACCGGATCGCTGACGCCTGGGAAGTTCGCCGATTTCGTGGTCCTCGATCAGGACATCATGAGCGTGGCTGTCGAAGACATCCTCGAGACCCGGGTGGTGCGAACGGTCCTCGGCGGACGCACGGTGTTCGACGCTGGGGCTGAGTGACCTACGGGGAGCGACCGAGGCACCTTCGAGCACGAGCGCAGGCATCCCAAGATTGCCTGCCACGGGATGGGAGAGATTCCCGCCGATGGTGATCCCCTGCCCGACCCCGAGGAGTTGGTCGACCAAGAGACCATCCCACCACATCGAGCAGCTCAGGTTCCGTCAAGTCTCCAGGCGCCAAGGTGAGAGTCGGGCGCCTCGATAGCCCATGGCGGTAGACCAAGATCGTTCAACTCGAATGTCGGTGTAGTCCGCGCGGGAAGAGGCGATCGCGTCCTGAATCAGATCCACCGGTTACTCATCCGCATCCAGCCACTGGGCATACTCCGGCCGCGGCACGAGCTGATCGCCCTCGATGATCTCGCGGTCCCACGGCAGCAGGATGAGCTTGTCGGTTTCAAACGCGAAGAAGTCGGGCTCGTAGGCACCGGTGCGAAACGAGACCGCCGTGCGCACCTCACTGGGATGCAAGGCGAGCACCTCGTTCAGTGCCAGCTTCATCGTGTCTCCACTGTCACACGTCTCGTCGACGAGGAGCACCCGCCGGCCCTCGACGCTGGCCGGCGGCCCCGACACCAGCTGGGGCGGGCGATCCGGACCACGCCGGGTGAGCGCCATGGAGCTGAAGTCCCGCTGGAGAATCGACGCGATGACCACCCCGGGAATCACCCCGGCCTTGGCGATGCCGAGCACCACCTCGGGGTCGTAAGCTCCGCTGACCTTGAGGGCGAGCGCACGGCACACTTCCCCAAAGAAGGGCCAGTCGA
>JBFGLJ010000096.1:0-10703 GCA_041576235.1 Gemmatimonadales bacterium
CCGATTTCAGCACGCGCCGGGTTTCGCTCACCGCTCGGTCCCACTCCGCCTGGCTGGCGGCTTGGTGATATACGCCCAGGGCCACCACCAGGTCAAAAGCGCCGTCCGGCCAGCGTGTGAGATCGGCCATCCGCCCGAGGAGGACCCGGGCTTCCGCCTGCTCCGCGCCCAGAATCTGGGCCACCCGGCGCCTGGATTCGTGGACCATGGCCTCCGAGCTATCGATGGCGACAAGATCGAAGCCGCGCGATGCCAGGAGCACGGCATTCCTCCCCCCGGCGCAGCCGATATCCAGAACGCGCACAGCGGAGGGATCCCGATACGCCGGCAGGAGATCCGCGAGCCGGTGGTCAGGCGCCCGGGCCGCGAACCTGGCGACCTGGTCTGGTGATTCCCAGAACTCGGCCGCGGACGGGTGTGGTCCGCGAGGCATCAGGCCTCCAGCTCGAGCATCTCTGCCATGAGACCGATCACCGCCCCGGGCGCCAGATCCGTCATGCACGGGTGTCCGGCGACGAGGCAGTCGGCGTTGGTGAAGCGGTGCTCGCTGCACACGGTGCACCGAAACGTGGTTGGGGCTCGCCGGACGTGCGACAGCCGGGGCGCCCACAGTCGGAATGGGCTGGCGCCTTCTCCGTCTCGCGCGTTCCCGAAGATGGCCACGGTTGGGCATCCTACGGCCGCGGCGACGTGGAGCGGGCCGGCATCGACGGTGACAAAGAGCCGGGCGCGCTCGAGCGCCCCGGCGAGCTCGAGCAGCGGCGTCTGGCCCCGGAGGTCGAGCATGTGAGAGCGTGTCAGCAGATCGTCTTCCAGAGACCCAGCACGGTAGAGTGATCGTTGGAGGTCCGGCTGGCTACCGATGAGTCCAACCGACAGTCGCTTCTGGGCGCACCAGGCGATCACCCGTTCCCAGTGCGTCAGGGGCCACATCTTGGCCGATCGGGTCGTGGTCACGTGGATCAACACGTCCGGGACCTCGACCGCCGGCGGTCGGCTGGCCACCTCGAGCCGAACGTAGTCCGTCTCCACGAACGCCATGCGGCAGAAGATCTCGGCGATGTAGTTGGTGTCGAGGAGGTCGCCATATCGGGCGAGGAAGGCCTCGCTATTCCAGTCGGGAGCCTCGAGGATTTGGTGCTGCTGGAGGGAGGCGGGGTCGCCCCCGCCGACCTCGGTCCGGCCTACCACGTACTCGGCCTCGACCTGCCCGAGGGCCTCAATGTTGAGCTCGTTGAAGCCGTCGCAGTTGATGGCCAACGCATAGGGACCGGCTTCCGCAATGCGTCGGCGTGCCGTCGCCCTGAGCGCGTCGAGCGGTTGCTCGAGGGGCGGGGTCCGGTGAAGCGAGAACCGGAAATCGATGTACGCACAGTGCGACTCGAAGTCGTGGGTGGTTTCACTGCCAAAGAAATCGATGACACACGCCGGGTACTTTTCCTTGAGTCCACGCAAGAGCGGGGTCGTGACCACGAAGTTCCCCACCTTGCTGGACGAGAACACCGCGATGTGCGGGCTCGGCCCCAGCGGCTGGTCGGCGAAGGGGACGGGTGGAGTCGCGGGCACCGGGGCCCGGGTAGGATTGGAGCTGGGGTGTGGCGTCACGCCGCTTCCTCAGGCGTCCCCGAACGCCTCGGCGTAGTCCTCCATCGCCGCGGTGACCACAGCGAGCCCATGGGCTCGTCCATAGGCGGGACCAATGGAGACTCGGGGCGATTCGCCCGGCACCAGCTTGTAGGTGGCGAAGTAGTGCCGCAGCCGCTCGATGAGAATGGGCGGCAGTTCGGTCACGTCCTCCACCCCGGACCAGAAGTTGTCGTTGGCCAGCACCGCAATGATCTTGTCGTCCGCCTCGCCGCCATCGAGCATGGGGAGGCCGCCGACCACCCGAGCCTCAACGATGACCTCGCCGCGGGTGATGGGACGCTCACTCACGACACAGAGATCGAGCGGGTCGCCGTCGCCACGGCTCGCATCGGGCATCAGGCCGCCAACCCGGGGGCCGCAGAGGGTGCGAGGGATGAGCCCGTACAGGGTCGGATGCTGTGACGACGTGCGCTGGGGCCGGTCCACCCGGAGATAGCCGGTCTCCTTGTCGATCTCGTATTTGACGAGATCGAACGGGGTGATTTCGATATAGGCGTGAACCAGGCCGGGCGGCTTGGGACCAGCGGTGAGTCCGTGCCATGGATGCGGCCGCCAGCGGTAGAACGGCGCGGGAAACTGCATGCAACAGCCTCCGGTGGGCGTTGGCGCTAGGAAGGAATAGCCGGGGCAGAGGCTCGAGGAAAGACGCGTGTGAGTGCCGGCCGGGGAGCGCCCGTCAGACGCCGGCCCCGTCGAAGAAATCGACGACGCCGGTCTCCAGCGAGTACTCTGCCCCGACGACCACGAGGCCGTCGTCTTGGATCAGCTGTTCGAGCAGCTTCGATCCATGGCGCAAGTGGTTGGCGGTGGCTCGGACATTGGCTCGGACCGCGCGGTGGAGGAGCCGGTCAGGGGTGTCACCCGGATGGGCCGATGGGAGCTCTTCCACCGCGGGGCGAATGCGATCGACGATGGCGCGCAGGTTCTTGGATTGGCTGGTGGCACCGCCCTGAAGCTCTTCGAGGGTAGCGATCACCGCCCCGCACTGGGAATGCCCCAACACCACGACGAGCCGGGTGCCGAATCGCGCGGCTGCGAATTCCACGCTGCCGACGAGCGATGGCGCCACGATGTTCCCCGCCACCCGGATCACGAACAGATCGCCGAGGCCTTGATCGAAGACGATCTCGGCGGGGACGCGCGAGTCGGCGCAGCCGAGGATGATGGCGAACGGTCGTTGGCCGGCGGCGAGCTCGGCGCGCTTGGCCCCGGCCATGAGCGCGGCGAGGTGGGTGCGATTGGAGACGAAGCGGGCGTTGCCCTCGCGCAATCGGGCCAGAGCCTCTGGAGCGGTGGCGGTCGTCATTCGACGGGCGGGTCCGCCACCTTCCAGAATGCGATCCCCCCGGCCTGTTTGCCGATGTCCACCGATGCGACCTTCTCGAGCAGCTCCAGATCGATGGCGTCCACCGTGCCCGGCTCCCCGCCGATGCCTTCGACCGACACAAACGCGTAGCGGTCATCCGGGGTCACGATGACCCCGTGGGTCACTCTGCGGGTGCTCTCGATCACGGCGAGTCGCTGCCCGGTCGCCACATCCCATACGCCGACGGCCCCCTGCCCCTTGAGTGTGGCCAGGAGTCTCGCGCCGTCGTGGGTGAGGGCCAGGTTGTACGGGCGCCCGGCGGCGGCGAGCCGGCGCGCGATCCGCCACGCCGCCACGTCCACCTCCAGGATCTGGTTTCCCATGTTACAGGCCACATAGAGGGCAGATCCTGCGGCATTGGGGATGACCCAGGTGGGCATGCAGTGCGCGCCTTCGGCCGATATGGCCGGCGCGTCCGCGAGCGTGAGCGGGAGCCGGCGAGCAACCTCGAGCCGGTCGACGTCCAGCTCGACAAGCTGGTCATCCACCATGCAGACCGAGTAGTGGCGGGAGCCGTCCGGGCTGAACCGCGACCCATGCGGCATGGTACAGGTCTCGGGCCGGGCGATCTCGAGCATCGTCTCGAGGTCGATGATGGACAGGTCGCTCGCCACCTTGTCGCCGTGGAAGTCGGCGTTGACCACAATCGCCATCCCTCCGGCGGGCGCGATGGCAACCGTCGCCGGAAAGAGCCCCAGCGTGGCGACGCCTACGGCCGTATCCACGCCCGTCCGGTACTTGACGAGTGAGCCGAACGGAAAGCCGTGCCCCAGTGTCAGGTACCAGGCCGCCCCCGACGGATCCACGGTCACCCCGTGGGGCGCCTCGATTTCCTGATCCCACCAGCCCACGGGAATGGTCTTCTCGACCGTGAAACCCGCCTCCGGGGTGAACCGAACCAGGGCCACCTGGTCGTCGGATTCAGCCGCCACATAGATGAGGTAGGACGGAGACGGGGGTGAGGGTAGGGGCAGGCCTACCCACAGCAGCGCGCCGAGCGGCAACGCCGCCAGCAGAGTACGCGCCATTACGGCGTCGGCTGCTGGCGGGGCTCGACCTTGACGGTCCAGAGCCCGCTATTCATGTCGGAGAAATACACGTTCCCCTTGTACGGCTGCGGTCCCCAGACCAACGGCGCGTTGGCCACGTTGCCTTCGGGATCGTAGGACATGTAATGGCCGATCTCTCTGCCTTGGGCGCCGAGGTTTCCCTTGAGTTCGCCGGAGACATCCACCACGCGGAGCCCGCCGTTGTAGAAGGCCGCATACAGCCGGTCATCTTCGATCCACAGGTTGTGCGAGCCCGCCTCCGGGATCTCGTAGCGCGCCACTTCTTCGGGGCTCTTATGATCGGTGAAGTCCACGACATGGATATAGCCGGCCATCCGGCTCGGGGTGTCCTGGCCCAGGCCGTCGAACCCTGGCCGTCCGCGCTCGTCGCCCATGAATACATAGAACTTGCCGGTGGGGCTCCGGTAGGGGAACGCGGCGTGGGTGGCGCCGCCGAAGTCGGCATAGCGCGCGATTTCGACGGGGTTGGACGGGCTCCCGCCGGCGACGCCGTTGCCGACGTCGATCAGCACCACCCCGTCGCCCCAATTGGACGTGTAGGCGATGCCGTCCACCACCCAGATGTCATGAATGGCGTGACCCGGGGTGTCCAGCTCGAACTGGCCCACGCGATACGGGGTCTTGGGGTCTTCGATGTTGATCACGTCGAAGCGGCGGCCGTTGTTCACCGCATAGACATGGCCACGATAGATGAATACGTTGTGGACCCCGCCGGTCAATCCATCGTCGAAGGCGGAGATGGTCTCGACATCCCGGGGATTGGTGACATCCAGGATGACGAAACCGTTCCGCCGGTTCGAGGCGCCTTCGCGCGAGATGACGGCGATGCGGCCGTCCTCGGAAATCTTGACGTCGTTCACCGTGCGCGCGTCGACCACCACGCTGTCCACCAGTTCAGGAGCCGCGGCGTCGGTGACATCCCAAAAGTAGGCGGCGCCCTTGGCGCTGTGGGTTCCGGTCACCGCGTAGTCCCGCCCGTCCACCCCCTCCCAGATCCAGAGGTCCGAGGTCCGCACATCGCGGACCGGGGCCCGCCCGACCAGCTTGACCTGCTGGCTCGCCTGGCGAGGGGTGATGCGTACGGTGCGCCGCGCGAGGTTCCCCGCCACATCGGCCAGGACCGTGTAATCACCCGGCAGCTCCGCCACGAAGCGGCCCGTGTCATCGACCTCTCCGGCAGGTGACGCCGCCACGATGGAATCATCCGGACTGGGAACCAACGTGTAGGTCACTGGGGCCCCGGTGACCGCCCGACCTGAGCCGTCCAGGGCCTCGACCGAGAAGTGAATGACGTCACCGGTTCGCGCCGAATCGGCCGAGGCCGTGAGCCGAACTGAGCTGATCGGATTCCTCTCTACCCGGTAACGATGTGACGAGGTGATCCCGCCGGCCCGAGCGATGAGGGTCACATTCCCCCCTTTATGCGCTAGCAGAACGCCGTAGCGGTCGACGGTGGCAACCGACGTGTTGTCGGTCGACCAGACGACCGGCACCTCGCGGCGGCGATCGCCAACGGCGTCGAACACCCGTGCCGTGTGTTTGACCGCCGCTCCCTCGAACAGCCGCTCGGCGCCGCCATGCACGTCCACCCGCGTAACCGGCGGATATGCTACCGTGACGGGAATCCGCTCTCGCACGTCGAAGGCGGACCGCACCACCGCGATGACCTGATACTCGCCACCCCTCAAGGCCTCGACCTTCCCGTCGCGGGATACCGCCAGGCGCCGGCGGGAACTCGAGAAGAAGACGACGGGCGCGTCGATCTCGTTGCCTGCTGCATTGAAGACCTTGGCGCTGAGGCGAGTGCTGTCGCCGACCTCGAGCGCGAGACTGGACTGGCTGACCTCCACGCGGGCAGCGGTGGCGGCGTGTTGGGCGAGAAGGGCCGGAGCCCAGAGGAGGGCGGCGAGGGCAGCGGCAGACAAAGTTCTCACGGCTAACATCGTCGATGTTCCTTCCGGGAAAGGGATTTGGGATAGCCTGGAAAACTATGGCTACGTGACCCTGTGTGGAAGGCCTAAACGGCATGTAAGAAGCGGTCACGATTCGCATGGTCCCCTTCATGCTCCGGGTGGGTCCGAGAACACGAGGAAACGGCCCGCACCGTGGCGCGAGCCGTTTGTGCCGGCATCCTTGCCCCCACACCATGCCTCGGGGCTCGACTCGGCCTCAGCTCCGCGGCCGGCACACCAGGACCGGCACGTCGGCCCCGCGGATTACCTTGTCGGTCACACTGCCGAGGACCATGCGCCGCACTCCCTTCTCGCCGTGGGTGGCGATGGCGATGGCGTTGGCGTTGGTCTTGCCGACCTGATCCAGGATCGTCGTGGCCACATCGGCGCCCCGAACCACCAACGGGTCGCCCACGTCGACGTTCCGGGTCCGAAGCTCGGCCGCGATGTTCTTGAGGTAGGTCGTGGCCGCTTCGGTCTCGAGACCCAGGGTGGTGCGCTTGTCTTCCAGGAACGGCAATGTCAGCGGCGGCCGGTCCACCTCGACCGGAACCTCCACCACATAGAGTGGAACGATTTCAGCGCAGAACAGCTCGGACAGGAACGCGGCCCCCTCGAGGGCGCACTCGCTGAATCGAGACCGGTCGAGCGGCAACAGGACACGGTGAATCAAGGCTTCCGACGGCGCCCCCGGTGCGGTCAGCTCGCCGTTGGGCCGGATCAGGAGCAACGGAGTCGTAAGCTCGCGGACCATCCGATCGGCCACACTCCCAAGCCACAGCCGGCTGGCGGGCCCCCACCCTTGGGTCGACATCACCACCAGGTCCACTTCCTGCTTCTCGGCGAACGCGATCAAGGTCTGCGCCGGGTCGCCCCTCAACAGGGAGGTTCCCACACGGGCCTTGGTTCCCGTGAAGAGCCGAGTCGCGACCTCGTCCAGATAGGCCTGCTCACCTTTGCGAGCCCACTCCACCATTTCCGCGCGGGACGATTCGGTCACCGCCGGCAGCGACGGGTGGACGAGGGCCACCGTGACCTCCGCCCCGGCGCGATCGGCGACCGACGCAGCATACGGAGCCGCCCGCTCGGCGAAGGCTGAACCGTCGAGCGGCAGCAGAATCTTGCGACGCATAGTGTCCTCCGGGTGTGGGCGCCCGGCGGCCGGCCACCCGGCCGCCCAGCCGGCGGGAACGGGCGGCGCCCGGTCTCCCCCGCTCGCCTCTCAATGTGGCGAGGGAAGCGTGAAGGGCCTGGGGAGGATGTGTGAAAGAAGGTTTACGAACCCTCCGAGGGGAGGCGGACCAGCAGCTGGTCGGCGCCGCTAAAGACCCGCGGGCGAACCATGAGCGCCGCCGCGACCGAGGTGAGACTCGACGCGCCGAAGATCATGGCGATGACGACGAACTGATAGATGGCGGCGTACAAGGGATCGGTGCCCGACAGCACCATGCCGGCCATGAGGCCGGGGATCCATACGATGCCGAGGGAGCGCAGGGAGTTGAGCTGGGGCAAGAGCGAGGCGGTCACCGCCGCGTGGAGGTAGGGACGGACGGTGACATCTGGCCTGGCCCCCAAGGCCAGTCCCGCCTCGATGGACCCGACGTGGGAGAGCACCTCGGCCTCGAACCGCTCAAGGGCCAAGGCGCTCGCGTTCATAGCGCTGGCGATGATCATGCTCCCGATGGGAATGAGCGACGTGAGCGCCGGAGCGATCACGCCGAGCGCGGTCATGGCCGCGATGACGGTGCCGGCGCCAACCAGGATGGCCGTCACGGCCACCCGGAAGGCTCCAGGAAGCGCTTGGCTTCGGCGGGCTGCGATGAGACCCGCGATGGCCACCATGAACGCGAGGACGATCGAGCCGGTCCATCCAGGACCACGAAAGATGAACACCAAAATCGATCCCACGGCCACGATCTGGACGATGCCGCGCGCCAGGGCCACCACCGTTTCGCGCTCGATATGGATGCGTTGGGTGCGGGCAACCACCATGGCCGCAAGCGCGAGGAGTGCGGCGACGACGGCTTGCGCCGCCCCGAGGGCGAGCGTGTCACTAAAGAAAGAGCTAAGCATCCAACACCTCGTCGATTTTCCCGGCCTGAACGAGCCGCCCTGCGTCCATGACCATGGCACAGGTGGCCACCCGCCGAGCTTGGGCGCGGTCGTGGGTGATGATGATACAGGCCAGGTGGTGTTCCCGAAGCAGCCGACTCACGAGTGATTCGATCTCGCGCCGCGCGTCCTCATCGAGCGCCGAGGTCGGCTCATCGAGCAGCAGCAGCCGGGGCTCGTTGGCGAGGGCGCGGGCCAGGGCCACGCGTTGGGCCTCGCCTCCGGAGAGCCGCGCCACGTCTCGGTCGCCCTTGCCCGCCAGACCGACGTCGTCGAGGAGGCGCGCCAGGGCGGGCCCGGAGAGGTCGATGCCGCGCTGGGCCGGCCCGAATCGGAGATTGTCCACCACGGTCCCCGGGAACAAGTTCGCCGACTGCATCACCATCCCGACCCGCTGCCTGAGTTCGCGCGGCTCGATGGTCCGGTAGTCACGTCCCTCCAAATAGACCGTCCCGCCGGTGGGCTCATCCAGGCGATTGAGCAGCCGCAAGAGCGACGACTTCCCTGCCCCGCTCGGCCCAATCACGGCCAGAATGTCTCCTCGGTCGACCGCGACGGACACGCTGTCCACCACGCGGACGCCGTCGACCACGCGGGAGAGGTGCTCGGTGCGGAGGAGTTCGGTGGACGATCCCATGCAATGCGAAGAGAAGAAAAGAAAATCGGGCGAGCCTCAGGGCCCGCCCGATACAATGATAGGGGGTTGTGACCGGCTGTCTACTGCCGTCTCCTGGGGTTGATGAGCCGGATCCGACCACTCGCATCGCGCACCCGCATCGGAACATCCCAGATATCGTTCCTGAGCTCGAAGGTGACAGCCGGTTCGGGGGCGCGGAAGGCGTTCGGGTTGCCCAAGACATAGACATCCGAGGCGCCGAGATTGACCGAGTACCCCATATCCAGCAGGGACGAGACGGTCACCTCGCTCAGCGGGTTCGGTCCATTGTTGATGAATCCCGTCATGAGCTCGTTCACGAACGTCGATTCGCGCCAGTGTCCGTCACGGGTCCCGGGGCCACCCTGGGTATTCTCGACGGGCACTTTGGTCCCAAGCGTCCAGGCGGTTCCGCCGACATTGTCGAACGAGGTGACCGCATTGGTCCCCGGGAAATGGGTATCGGCGCCCGAGTTGTCGGGATTGCAGTTGCCCATGGCATCCACGCCGGGGCAGGAGGCGTTCTGGAGCAGTCCCAGACTGGTCCAGATGGTGCCGAATCCAAGGACGTGGCCCATTTCATGGAGGATGACCGCCTCCAAGAGCCCCGCCGCCTCGATGGTGGCGAGATCCGCCGTGTCGAAGATCATGCCGCCGCTGCTGGGGAGCCACTGATCCGGGCTCCCCGGATCCCGGAGGGTGCAGGGGCCCGCCGAGCCCAGAACGCCCCCGGAGCCATCGATCAGGGCCAAGTTGACGAAGATGACCACATCATCGACGGTTTCGTTCAACGAGGGCGACCCGGCCCCGCACTGCCCCGGACCGAGGGTCGCGATCGAATCGGCCAGATCGGCCGTCACCAGCTGTTCCCAGCGCGCCTTGGCGTTCGCGAACGCCTGATACTGGGACGTGGTGGGTGACGTCCCCGTGTTGTACCGCACCTCGATATCGAAGCGGACGGGACTGAGGCCCGTGGCCACGAAGGTCACCGGGTTGCCGCTGATGCCGGCGCCCTGGGCCGTGGCCTCGAGGAAGTTGGTCCCGGCGTTGATGGTCCAAGTGCCCACCCGGGCGATGCCGCTGGCGTCGGTCACCGCGCTCGCCCCGGTGACACTCCCGGCTCCACCGGTCACCACGAAATCCACCGTGATACCGGCGATAGGGGCGCTGGCCTGGTCGCGAACCTGGACCGAGGGCGGGGTGGCCACCGCGGTCCCGTCCGGTGCGCCCTGGTTGTTGCCGTCGTTGATGACGATGCTGGCCGGGCTCGCGGCATTGGCCGTGGCCGTGAAGGTGATGGGATTCCCGGTGATTCCGCCACCGGTCACGGTGGCGATCATGGTGTTGGTCCCCGGGTTGGGCCCCAAGGTCCAACTCCCCACCGTGGCCGCCCCGGCCGAATTGGTCATGGTGTTGGCACCGGTCAAGCTGCCGCCGCCACTCGCGATGGCGAAGGTGACGCCCACCCCGCCCACCGGATTGCCGAACTGGTCGTTCACCCGCACCGACGGCACCACGCTCACCGGCTGGCCCACCGTGCCGGTCTGGTTGTTCCCCCCGGTCTCGACCACGGCACTGGCCGGCCCCGCCATCGACTGCGCGGTGAAGGTCACCGGGGGGAGCCCCGTGACGGTGGCCGTGAGCGAATTGGTCCCTACGATGTTGCCGAGGGTCCAGCTGCCGACGGTAGCGATGCCGTTGGTGTTGGACGTCGTCGTCTCCCCGGTCACCGATCCGCCGCCCGAGCCCACCGCAAAGCTCACCGAGACCCCCGAGAGCGGTCCCTGGGCGCTGGTGACCAGCACCGACGGCCGGGTCGCCACGGCGGTCCCGACAGTGGCCGTCTGGGCATCGCCTCCATTCGAGGCCACCCCCGTGGGCGGCGGCGGCGGCGGCGGCGG
>JBFGLJ010000097.1:0-10680 GCA_041576235.1 Gemmatimonadales bacterium
CGAGGCGGTCGCGGGCGAGCTGGGTGGGGGGGAGCGGTGTGTGGGGGTGGGGTGCGATGTGGCCGACGCCGCGCAGGTGGCGGCGGCGGTGAAGCGGGTGGAGGAGATCCTGGGCCCGATCGACATCCTGGTCAACAACGCCGGGCTCACCCGTGACAACATCATTCTTCGCATGAGCGACGAGGAATGGGAATCGGTGCTCAGCGCCAACCTCAAGGGGGCCTTCCATACGATTCGTGCGGTGACGAGGGGCATGATGAAGCGCCGAGCCGGCCGGGTCATCAACATCACCAGCGTCGTTGGGTTGACGGGGAACAAGGGCCAAGCCAACTATGCGGCGAGCAAGGCCGGGCTCATCGGGCTGAGCAAGTCGGTGGCCAAGGAGTACGCCAGCCGCAATATCTTGGTAAATTGCATCGCGCCGGGATTCATCGAGACGGACATGACGAGCGCCTTGCCCGAGGAGGCCCGGGACGCCTTATTAGGGAGCATTGCCTTGGGGCGGTTGGGTCGGCCGGATGACATTGCCGACGCGGCGCTGTTCTTGGCCTCCGACCTGGCGGGGTACATCACCGGCCAGGTGTTGGTCGTAGATGGTGGAATGGTTCTCTAGGCTCTCTCACGTCGAGGACGGATATGGACATGGAAGAAAAAGTCAAAGACATCATCGTCGAGGAACTGGGTGTCGAGCGCGAGAAGTTGACCGCGGATGCGAGCTTCATGGAGGACCTCGGGGCCGACAGCCTGGACACGGTGGAACTCGTGATGGCCTTTGAGAAGGAATTCGACATCGACATACCGGATGAGGAGGCGGAGAAACTTCGCACCGTGGGCGACGCACTCAAATACTTGCACGAGAAGGTCGGGTCGTAGTTGGCGCGCCGCGTCGTTGTCACCGGGCTGGGCCTGGTGACCCCTGTGGGGAATGATGTCGACACGACGTGGGCCAACCTCCTTCGCGGCTGCTCGGGAGCCGCCGCCATTACCAAGTTCGACCCCCAGTACCTCCAGGTCCGGTTTGCCTGTGAGGTCAAGGGATTCGATCCGCTCGCGTACATCGACAAGAAGGAGGCCCGCCGCTACGACCTCTTTGCCCAGTTCGCGCTGGCCGCCGCCCACCAAGCGGTGGTCCAGGCCGGACTGGATCAGGACGTCCCGGCGCCCACCCGGACGGGGGTGATCATCGGCAGCGGGATCGGGGGCATGGAGACGTTCGAGCAGCAATGCTCCATCTATCTCACCAAGGGCCCCGACCGGGTATCACCGTTCTTCGTCCCCATGTTCATTCCCGATATCGCAGCCGGGCTTGTCTCCATCCGATACGGATTGAAGGGGCCAAACTTTGCGACGGTGTCGGCCTGCGCCTCGTCTGCCCACGCCATCGGCGAGTCCTTCGAACTCATCAAGTCGGGCGCTGCTGACGCCATGGTCACCGGCGGCGCCGAAGCCGCCATCACCGGGCTCACCGTGGCCGGATTCCAGAACATGAAGGCCTTGAGCACCCGGAACGATGACCCCGAGAAGGCCAGCCGCCCGTTCGATAAGGAGCGCGACGGCTTTGTCCTGGGCGACGGGGCGGGCATCGTGGTGCTCGAAAATCTCGAGCACGCCCAGAAGCGGGGTGCCGCGATCCTGGGTGAGGTGCTGGGCTATGGGCTGAGTGGCGATGCCAACCATATTACCTCGCCGGCTCCGGACGGTGAAGGCGCGCAGCGGGCCATGCGAGGCTGTCTGGAGGCCGCCAGCATCGTGCCGGAGCGGGTGTCGTACATCAACGCCCATGGCACCTCGACCGAGCAAGGCGACATCGCCGAGACCGTTGCGGTCAAGAGCGTCTTCGGCGACCACGCCCGCGAGCTGGTATTCGGGTCCACCAAGTCGATGACCGGGCATCTGTTGGGGGCCGCCGGCGGCCTCGAGTTTGCCGTGGCGCTGTTGGCCGCTAACCGCGGGGAGATCCCACCCACCATCAACCAGACCACGCCCGATCCCGAGTGCGACCTCAATTGCGCCCCCAATACTGCGGTCCATCAGGCCGTCGATGTGGCGTTGTCGAACTCGTTCGGCTTCGGCGGACACAACGTGACCCTGGCCGTGAGACGATTCGAGACGTGAGACTGACGACTGACGACTGACGACCGACGACCAAAGGACAGACGCCACCCATGCCTTCCGCCACCCCCATCGATTTCGATCGGTTCGAGGATGCCAGCCTCCGTGGGGTAGGGGAGCGGGTTGTCGCCGGCCAACGACTCGACCGGGCCGACGCGCGGGTGCTCTACGCCACATCCGATCTCTTAGGCCTGGGGCGCTTGGCCGACCACGCCAATCAACGCGCCAACGGCGACCGAGTCTTCTTCTCGGCCAACCAGCACATCAATCCCACCAATGTCTGCATCCTGCGGAAGACCTGCACCTTCTGCTCGTTTGCCCGGCTCCCGAACGAGGTCGGTGCCTACACCCGCACCCTGGAGGAGGTGTACGCGGAGGCGGCGATTGCCAAGGAGATGCCGACGCGGGAGTTCCATATCGTGGGGGGGCTCCACCCCAAGCTCAGGCTCAGCTATTACACCGACATGATTCGCGGCCTCAAGGAGCGCCATCCGGACGTCCACATCAAGGCGCTCACGGCCGTCGAGATCGCGCACCTCGCCCGGATCGAGAAGCGGTCCATCGAAGCGGTGCTCCTCGCGTTGAAGGACGCAGGCCTGACGAGTCTTCCCGGAGGTGGGGCGGAGGTGTTCAGCACGGCGGTCCGGGCCAGCATCGCCGAGCGGAAGCTGACCGGACAGGAATGGCTCACCGTGCACCGGGTGGCGCACGGACTGGGCATTCCGACCAACTGCACCATGCTCTACGGGCACGTCGAAACGGCCGACGACCGGATCGAGCACCTGCAGATGCTCCGGGACCTCCAGGACGACACCAACGGGTTCTTGACCTACATCCCGCTGGCGTATCACCCCGACCATAACGAACTCGGTGAGGACCTGGGTCGTATCGGCTCGGCGACCACCGGGTACGAGGATCTCAAGAACATTGCCGTGGCACGCCTGTTCCTCGACAACGTTCCCCACGTCAAGACGCACTGGCCGATGGTGACGCCCTTTCTCTCGCAGATCGCCTTGAGTTTCGGCTGTGACGACGTCGAGGGGACCGTGGTTTACGAGCGGATCTATCACGACGCCGGCGCGACGACGGCCATGCACCTCCCGTACCGGGGGCTGGTCGACCTCATTCGAAACGCGGGCAAGCGGCCGGTGGAGCGCGACAGCCTCTATCAACCGGTCCGTGCGAATTTCGACGATCTTCCTCCCGAGCCCGTCACACGATCGGGCAGGGGGAGCCTGCCGGTGGTGCACGCGGCATGAGGGTCGGGCGCATCCCGTGGATCAACTGCTACCCGATCTACGCGGCCATCGATGGGGGCGTGGTGTCCATGCCCGCCGACATGGTGACGGGGACCGCGGCCGAATTGAACGATCTCCTGGCCGCCGGCGAGTTGGATGTCAGCGTGGTCTCGGCGGTTGAATACGCCCGCTCCGCCTCCCGGTATCACCTCCTGAGCGACCTTGCCATCAGCTGCGACGGCCCGGTCCACAGCGTGGCCCTCTTCGCCAAGCGACCGGTGGACGAGTTGGATGGTGCGACGGTGCTCCGGACGGCCTCCTCGCGGACCTCGATTCTGCTCCTCGATCTCCTGTGCCGGCACCGCTGGCGGATTGAGCCCCGGTTCGCCGAGGTGCGTGCCGAGCCCGCCGATGTGGATGCCCTGGGTGCGTTGCCGCACGAGGCGGTCCTCGTCATCGGCGATGCGGCACTGCTCCTGCAGGCGGAGGCCCGGTACCCGCACCGCGTCGATTTGGGCAGCGCCTGGCACGAGTGGACCGGATTGCCGTTCGTCTTTGCGGTGTGGGCGGCGCGGCGTGATCGCGATCGATGCCGTGTCGAGGAGGTACACCGCCGACTGTTGGAGAGCCGGACCTGGGGCCTGGACCATTTGGACGAGTTGGCACGAGCGGCCTCACGGACGACCGGCCTCGAGGCAGCCATGTGCCGGGCGTATCTGGGCGATCTCGACTATGCGCTGTCGTACCGGCACCTGGCGGGGCTCACGGACTTCTTCCGGCGCCTGGCCCACGATGGTCTGGTGCCGGACGGTTCCCTATCCTTTATAACGGCGGCGTGATGTCACCAGTCGATCGAGAGTCCGGTGAGTTCAAGGAGGCGCTCGAGCTGTACGAGCGGGCGAGCCTCTTGGAATTGGGGCAGCTGGCCGACCACCAGCGGTGGCGACGGCACCCCGACCCGGTGGTGACGTATATCATCGATCGCAACATCAACTACACAAACGTCTGCGTGGCCGACTGCACGTTCTGCGCGTTCTACCGCCGTCCCAAGGATCTCGAGGGCTACGTCCTGAGCTTCGAGGAGATCGGCAAGAAGATCGACGAGTGCAAGGACCTGGGCGGCGTGCAGATTCTCATGCAAGGGGGGCACAACCCCTACATTCCCTTCGAGTGGTATCTCGACTTGCTCCGGTACATCAAGGCCAACCATCCGATCCACGTCCACGCGTTCAGCCCGTCCGAAGTCCTGTTCTTCAGCCAGCGATTCGGCATGACCGTGGAAGAGGTCCTTCGGGAATTGAAGGGGGCGGGGCTCGACAGCATCCCCGGCGGCGGCGGCGAGATTCTCGTCGACGAAATCCGGCGGCGGGTCGCCAGGAAGAAGGCGCAGACCGAGGAATGGCTCGGGGTGCAGGAGGAGGCGCACCGCCAGGGCATGAAGACCTCGGTCACCATGATGTACGGGCTGGGCGAGACGCTGGCCGACCGTATCGAACACCTGTTCCGGGTGCGCGAGCTGCAGGCCCGCACAAGCGGATTTACCGCGTTCATCTGTTGGCCGCTCCAGCCCGAGGGCACGGAGATGGCCGACATGCCCAAGACCGACGCCGTGACGTACCTGCGCACCCTGGCGATGGGGCGCATCCTCTGCGACAATGTCCCCAACCTCCAGTCCTCCTGGGTCACTATGGGCCTCAAGGTGGGCCAGGTCGCGCTGCGGTTCGGGGCCAACGACTTCGGCAGCCTGATGATGGAGGAGAATGTCGTGAGTGCGGCCGGGACCACCCATCGGGCGACCATCGACGAGATGGAGCGCGCCATCACCGATGCGGGGTTCACCCCCAAACGGCGTCGGCAAGACTACTCGATTCTCGAAGAAGCCGCAGTGTGCGTGTAGGGATCGGTTACGACTCCCACCGGCTGGTGCGGGGGCGGCCGCTGATCTTGGGCGGCCAGACAATACCAAGCGACGTCGGCCTCGCGGGCCACTCCGACGCCGACGCCGCGGCGCATGCCCTGACCGATGCCATCCTGGGCGCCGCGGCCGCCGGGACCATAGGCCAGTTGTTTCCGGACACCGACCCGAAGTGGCAAGGCGCCAACTCGCTCGAGCTGTTGGCGGCGGCGCACCAACGGGTCGTCGACCGCGGGTATCGCCTCGCTCAGGCCGATCTTACCATCATTCTCGAGGCCCCGAAACTCGGGGGCAGGCTGGCGGACATCGGGCACGGTCTCGCACGTGCGGTCGGCTTGCCCGCGGATGCGGTCTCGGTGAAGGCCAAGACCAACGAGGGCCTGGGCTTTATCGGACGCGGTGAGGGGATCGCCGTGTTCGCCGTGGCGACCCTCGAAGCGTGCTGATAGAGGGACTCCTCGATTGGCTGGCGGCCCTCCCGACGCCGGCCGTCTACCTGGTGCTCGCGGCTCTCGCCACCCTCGAGAACCTGGTGCCGCCGGTCCCGGCGGACACCGCGGTGGCCTTGGGCGCGTTTCTCTCCCATCGCGGCGACATCACCCCGCTTGGCGTGTGGCTCAGTACCTGGATCGCCAACACCGCCGGTGCGGCCGGCGTGTACTACGCCACCCGCCTCTACGGTCGTTCCATCCTGGATGGGCCGATCGGCCGGCGGCTGCTCTCGCCCGGCGCCGTCGCCGCCATCGAGCGCGAGTACATCCGCTTCGGGGTCGCGGGCATCTTCCTCAGCAGGTTTCTCCCCGGCATCCGGGCGGTGGTCCCGGCCTTCGCAGGTCTGGTGCGCCTGAGCGTGCCGCGCGCCCTGCTGCCCATGGTGGTGGCGTCGGGCCTCTGGTACGGTGCCCTCACCATGGCCGGCGCCTTCATCGGCTCCGAGTGGGAGGCCATCAAGGAGAATGTCGGTCGCGTCAATGCCATCCTGGGCATCCTGGGCGCCATCGTGTTGGTGCTCGTCGTATGGTGGGTCGTGCGCAGCACCAAGCAGCGGCGGCTCAGGATTTGGCGCCGCCTCGAGCAGGCCTTCGAGGCCCGCGCCGCCGACCCCGAAGCCACTGCGGCCGTCGCCGACCCGGCCCTCAGGGCCGCGGCCGCCTTGGTCCTCGACCTAGCATTCGCCGACACCGTGATGACGGACGAGGACCGCCACCTGGTGGAGACCCACCTGGCGGAGCGCTGGGATGTCGCGTCGCCCGGCGGAGGACGACCGACGGAGTCCGAACTGGCCCGCGGCGGGGAGCAGGTCCAAGCAACCTACTCGCCCGAAGAACGGCTCGCGCTGTTGGAACGGATGCACCAGGCGGCTATTCTGGATAGTGGATTGAGCGCGCACGAGGCGTGGATGATGAAACGAGCGGCGGCCCTGCTGGGAGTCACCGACGAAGAGCTGGACGGACTGAAGCGACGCTGGCGATCGGCCGCCGGGGGGGGGCGGGGGGCGGCTCCCTAATGGCCACGGCCATCGAAGAGCTGCGTGCGGAGGTCGCTCGGACGTTCTACATCGAGGGCTTTTGCGACTACCTGAGTCTCGAGGCGGGCAGCAGCGCGAATACTATCGTCAACTACGCCCGCGACATCCGCCGGCTCGGCGAGTACGCACGGGCCAAAGGCGTGCGGGCCCCGTCGAAGATCACCCGTCGGCTCCTCCGTGATTTTGTCTTCTCCCTCAAGGACCTCGGCCTCAGCTCCGCCACCATCCGCCGCCAAGTCTCATCCATTCGTACCTACTACGCCTTCCTCGTGGGCGAAGGGAAGGTGACCACCGATCCCAGTGACCGGCTCGAGAGCCCCAGGCGCGGCCGGACCCTTCCCGAGCCGCTATCGGTGCAGGACATCGAGGCGTTGCTGGCTTCGCCCCACGTCGATGAGCCCCTCGCCTGGCGGGATCGCACCCTGCTCGAGTTGGGCTACGGCGCCGGCCTCCGGGTGTCGGAACTCTGCGGCCTGCCCAAGGAAGACGTGCTGTCGAGCGAAGGCTTGGTCCGGGTGCTCGGCAAGGGGGGCAAGGAACGGGTCGTGCCCATCGGCCGCCAGGTCATCGGCGCCGTCTCGGTGTACCTCCATACCCTGCGCCCCACGCTCGATCACGGGAAGACCCAGGGCCGGCTGCTGGTGAACGCTCGCGGCACGCCGCTCTCGCGGGTGGGCGCATGGGGCATCGTCAAGCGCCACGCCGAACGAGCGGGGATCCAGAAACGGGTAACGCCGCACACGCTCCGCCACTCGTTCGCCACCCACTTGCTCGAGGGTGGAGCCGACCTGCGAGCGGTGCAGGAAATGCTGGGCCACGCCGACCTGTCAACGACCCAGATCTACACCCACGTCGACCGGGAATACCTGCGGTCGGTCCACAAGCAGTTTCATCCGCGCGCCTAGGGTTCCAACGCGCTCGCGTTGTTGTTCGTGCATCTCGGTCTGTTGTGGGGAGTCGGTCGGCTGATCTTCACGGCCAGTCGACGATCATCCACCCGGCACCAGTGCGCCGAAGCAGGAGAGTGGAGTTGACGGGCCAGTCACGGTCCACGCCGCTCTGGGTATCGAACCAGCGAATCGCCCCGGTGATCTGCACGCTCACCACGTTGGCTTCGAGTTCCACCAGGGTGGTGGGATTCATGGCAATCCCCGCCGTCATGCTCCCCGCGGTGGCAAAGGTCTCGCTCCACTGTTGCTCGGTGCGCTGGTCCATCCCTGGGTAGATCTGGAGCAAGAGCCCCAGATTCCTCGCTTCCAAGGCCCGCACCAATCTGGAAACGGTCTGCTTGACTTGCTCCTCGACCGGCACGGGTGGTGGGGGGGAAGGAGGCGGTGCCGGTTCCGTCACTCCGGGTTCAACGGTGGAGGGCTCGGGCTCAATGGCCACGGCCACTCCAGCTCGCGCAGCCGCTCCAGCGGGAGGCCTTCGCGACTGTTCCGCGGATGGCGGGAGCGCCGGTGCGGCTGATGCGTCTGCGCCGGCGGTCGTCGGCGGGACGTAGACAGGCGGCCTCGCATACCCAGGCCGTGGCCCACCCGGAAGGTGGGCGAGCCGGTCGAGCGGCGAGAGACGAGGAACGGGCGCCGTTGAGAGTGGGGCCAGTTCCGCCGCTGCCGTCGATTCGAAGGTCGGCTCGCGTGCCGTCGAACCGAGCCACAGCGCGACACCGGCCAAGGCCGCGACCGGAACGGCCCACCACGCACGCGACCTGATCCAGGGGCGGGAAGGGATGAGGGTGTGCACCCGCCCGATCCTGCTCCGGGCCGTGTGTTGGATCCGTCCGGCGTATGAGCCCCACGGGATTTCGGTGAGGCGTCCGCCAACGGCCACCCCGGCCGCGCGGAGGGCGCTGCCGGACCCGCGCAGCCAACGCCATGCCGCAGAGACGCGGGTGGTCAACGCGTTTGTCCAGACAGGAGGCCCCGATCCGCCCTTGGCCCGTGCGGGCGCAGCGGGGGGCGGAATCCCGGCTTTCGAGGATGGCACCGGACTCTTGGGGGTCTGATGGGCCTTCAGCACGTCCTCGCTCCGGCCGTGCTTGGCGAGGGCGATCATCGTCTGGCGCACCGGGTCGTCGTAGGGCAACGGCGGCACACCGAGCGTGGCGACGGCCTCATCGATGGTGATCCACCGGTCGCCGGGTTCCTTCTCGAGCATGCGCATGACCACCGCGGCGAGGGCGGGCGGGCAGCTCGGTGTGACGTCCAGGATCGGTGTCGGGGGCGTATTGAAGTGGTGCCACATGACCGTCAGTGGATTGTCGACCTCGAACGGCAGTCGGCCGGTCAGCAGCTGATAGGCAACGATGCCCAGCGCGTACTGATCGGCCCCGCCGGTCACCGTGCCGCCCTTGCACTGTTCCGGACTCATGTAGTTGGGCGTGCCGATTGCGGCGCCTGTTTGGGTCAGCGACTGGCCGGCCTGGTCCTTGGCGATTCCAAAATCGGTGACGACCACCTGGCCTTCGCGGTCGAGCATGATGTTGGCCGGCTTGACGTCGCGGTGGACCACGCCGGCGCGGTGTGCATAGCCCAGCGCCCCGCCGGCCTGGGCGATGATGGCCTGGACGAGAGGCGGGGCAAGCGATCCTTCGTCGTCGAGGATTTCACGCAAGGTGCGACCGACGACGAAGCGCATCACGAAGAACGAGAGCCCTGCCGTCTCGCGAACCGCGAAGATCGGGATGATGTTGGGGTGACTGAGGTGGGCGGCCGTCTTGGCCTCGCGCCGAAACCGTTCCTCCAGCCCCGGGTCCGTCTGGGTGGTCGACATCACCTTGACAGCGACTTTGCGGTCCAGCGCCAACTCGTGCGCCAGGTAGACTGTCGCCATACCGCCACGGCCGATTTGCCCGAGGATCTCATACTCGCCGGCCGTTACCCGGACGAGTTCCTCGAACTCGGCGGAGGCGGGGGCAGGGGCAGGGGCAGAGGGGTGGGCGGGCCGTTTGCGCTGGCCCAGCTTGGCCATGGAGAATCCTCGCGTGGACGAAAACGGCGGCCGAAGTCGCCGTTCAGCCTATACCTTGAGACTCAACCTGCCGCAGCGCAAGGGCTGGCCTCCTGGTGCGACGACCCCACGGCGGCTACGCTGGGCGGGTCGCGAGTTCGACCGCCGAGGGGTCGAGCCGTTCGTAGACGCCTCCCAACCATTCGATGAGGAGAAAGCCCTCGAGCGCGAGCCCTGCGAAGAAGAGCCCGGCTGCTACCACGTAGGCCGGCGTCCCAATGAGAGGGTCGAGCAACGAGGCCGCCCCGGTGGCCACTGCCGCCGGCGCCGCCAGGGCGAGGGTAAGGAGTACGAGGTATGGCATGGTGGACAGAAGGCTCTGCCCCAACGCCTCCACCCCGCCGCGACGACGAGGGCCCAGGGTAACCCAGGCTGGAAAGAGGAGGGCGATGCCGTTCTGAATGAGCATGCCGAGGAAGTTGATGGCTGGCAGCACGAGGGCGATGGCCGCCAAGAGGGCACCTCGCGCTGGGACGCTCAAGGCGATGTCTACGGCACTCAGGGACGCGACCAACGCCAGGCCCAGGAGACCAAGTTGCGCCGCGGTCAGCACCGCGGCCGATGCGGCGGCCTCCGCACCGACCACGGTGGCCCCGCCGATGGGATACGCACGCAGCACGTCGATGTAGCTGAGGTCGCTGCGGAGATCGTTGCGAACCCAGAGCGGGCCGAACACGAGCAACACCCCGGCCCACCCGGCCAGGAGCCCGCTCAGCAGGTTGCCCCACTGCTGGGTGTCACCGGCCAGCATGGCCACGAATACCGCGGCCGTCAGCAATCCGATCAACGCCATGCGGCGTAGATTCCGGGCTCTGCCAACGGCGACGATGTTCTTCCAGAGGATCGCCATGGCGGGATGGCCCTCGGGGTCGAGC
>JBFGLJ010000098.1:0-10675 GCA_041576235.1 Gemmatimonadales bacterium
AGCCGATGAACACCACGGTCGGTTCCACGCCGCAACCGTTCCAGGTCACTTCGACCGCGGCGGCACCCTCCTGCGAGGAGGCCGCGGCACGGGCCACGCCCGCCACCACGTCGCCCTCGAACCCGCAGGTCGAGTCGTAGCTGAGCGCCACCGGAGTGTCGATGACCAGGTTGAAGAACCCTTCCGAGCTGTTGGCGGTGAAGGTGCCGCCGAGGTCGAGCGTCCCGTCGGGCAGGGCGTCGCCGAAGACGATGCTCGAGCCCTGGGCCGGGGTGAACGACACGCTCCAGGTGTAGCCCACCGTGGCGGTCTGGCCGCCGGCCGAGGCCGAGAGACCGAGATCGTCGTCCAGGGTCAACAGACTGGGCGAGCCCCGGAGCGAGCGGCTGCCGTCGAGCCCCAGGTTGAAGTCGCCCTGCCCCTGGGAGCCCTGGAAGTCGATGCCCAGGGTGTTGATGTCGATGTCGAACCCGATCTGGGCCGAGGCCGGATCGGAGATCCGGATCGAACCGGTGATGACCAAGGTCCCGTTCTGATCGGTGGTGGTGCAGAACGCCGGGTCGAAGGTATAGAGCGTGTTGTCCGGCACCCCGTCCTGATCGGCGTCGGGCGCGGGATCGGGAGTAAAGGACGGGCAACCGTCGGGCGCCGCGTTCATCGAGAAGTTGACCAGCGGGTTGTGACGCCGCATGGAACCCACGGCCGGGGTGATACCGCTGTAGCCGCCCGGGTCGACGGCCGAGGCGGTGAGCCCGCTCAGCGAGTTGGCCAAGAGATCCACCGTCAGGTCGCCCACGACCGGCGCGTTCTGGGCGGTGAGCTGGATCGGCTCCGGGCCGTCGTCCCCGCAGGCGGCGAGACCCAGCGCCACCAGGGCGGCGGCCGCGAGGCGCGTGCCCTTGGCGAATTGCAAGCGATTCATCGGGTGAACCTCCCTGATTTCGGGGTGGGGGGAGCGGTTAAGTGGCTGCCATGATTTCGCTTATGGCCACGGCTGCCGGCGGCTCGACCCACCTCATTGGCGCGACCGGACCCCGAAGGGGCAACGGCTGTGCCAGGGATCGCGGCGGCCTTCACCGCCGGCGCCTCTCGCCCGGTGGGCGTCTTGAACGGGGCGTGGCGGCGGCTAGAAGGTCCAGTTCGAGCCGAGGATGAAGGCGGTATACCGATAGTTGGAGGCGCCGGTCGCGAAGCTGGCCAGTCCTGCGGACGAGTAGCCGACGGAGAGCGAAACCTCGCGGCCGGGCCCCAACTGGTATGCGATGCGCGCGTTGGAGCGCAGCGACAATCGGAGATCGCCGTCGCTCCGCACCTGTTCGACCCCTGGCGCGAGTTCGACCAGAAATGTCCACGGCAGCGGCCGGTGCAACCAGTAGCTGGTGATCTCTGCGATGCCGTAGAAGTCCGGATCGAAGTATCCGTCGTCCAGGTCCTTCTCGAACGAGAACGCGCGATAGCTCGCGCCAAGCGAGAAGCGACCGAGTCGTTTCGACGCCGAGAGCGATGCGCTGCGTCGTCCGTTGTCTTCGGTTCCCTCGAACGTCCCGACCCCGAGGGTGCCGTCAACACGCCATCCCGGTGTCGGGTACCAACGCCCCGTCAGCAGGACCTCGGTGCTGCGTCCCCCCAACTCCGCGAGCGCGGCGGTCTCGTTGAGACCGAGAGAGGTAACGTTGAGCGATCCGGCAAGAGGATGCCGCTCAGGGGTCTTCACGCCGGCCCGATACTCGAACAGCGACGGGTTGCTGGTGCCGTTGGTTCGACTGCCGCCGAGCCCGCCCGTCAAGAGCCAGCCGGGTCGGAGCTGATAGGTCCCGGATACGGTCACACCCTGCGCCGTTCGTAGGAGCGTTCTCCACTGGAGATCCTTGTGGTAGCCCTTTGCCTGGACATCCAGCCTCGCGGTGGGGTGCCAGCTCGCAGCGAGCGCCGCCGTGACCATGGTGTTTCCGTCAGAGTCGTCTTCGTAGATGACGGTACCGCGAGCGAGCGGCGCCAGCGAGAGGTTCACCGACCGGAGTTGGTCGCGTACGAGAGCATTGGTCGGCGCAAGCGCGCCGGCCCGCTCAAACGCCCCCTTGGCATCGGCGTCTCTCTTCTGCCAGCGGTACATCTGGCCGAGAGCAGCCCAGGCGTCGGCACTCGAGCTATCGGCCTGAACGGCCTGCCGCGCCACCCGCTCGCCCTCCACCAAGCGGCCCGACCACCCCAAAGTTCGGCTCTTCCCAATCAAGGCGCGCATCTCGCGAGGCGAGCCCGCCAGGATGTGCTCGTACTCCGCGATCGACGCATCGAAGTGGTGTGAGTACCCAAGGGTCTGCGCCAGGCCGAGTCGCGCTTCGATGTCCTCTGGGTTTCGATCCAACTGTGCGTTGTAGACAGCGGTGGATGCCTCGAATCGAGAGCCCCACGCCAGCACCTGGGCCCGTTGCCGCTCCAACGCTCTCCCCTGGTGAGGGGCGCTAATGGAGATGAGGGCTTCGTAGCTGTCGAGCGCCGCCTCGGTGTCGCCGGCCCACGCCTGAAAGAGGGCCAGGGCCGCGAGGGCGTCCTGGTTGTCCGGTTGGACGGCCAGGACCTGGTGGACCTCGCCCTGGGCTCGGGGGATGTCCCCGGCCCACGCCCGCACCCGGGCCCGCGCCAGCCGCGCTTCGAGGTATCCAGGGTCTCGTGCAACGAGGCCGTCGAGCAGCTCGATCGCGGCCGGGTACTCTCCCTGCCAGGCCCTCATGAGCGCCACCCGCAGGCCGGCGACCCTGTCGCTGGGATGGGCGGCCAGCCGTTCGGTATAGAGCTCGAGGGCGAGCGAGGTATGACCGCTGGTCCACGCCGCGGCGGCGGCGTCGCTGGCGCCGGGCAGCGCGGATTCGGCGGCCGCGATCCTGGCCAGATAGTCGTTGGCGGTCGAGTGATCCGGTTCCAACCGCACCACCAGGGCGAAATGCTCGCGGACGGCGTCCAGATCGCCGCTCCGCCACGCCGCCAGACCGAGCCCCGCCAGGGCATCGACGTTGTTGGGCTCGGCAGCGATCACCGCCGACCAGAGGGTCGCGGCCGCCGCGGCGTCACCATCACGCAGCAAGACGTACCCGAGGCCGGTGCGGGCGTAGTGGTCGTCGGTGCACCGGGCCAGCGCCGCCTCGAAGCGTTCCCGCGCTCCGCTCATATCGTCGGCTCGGAAGGCGGCCCACCCACCCTCGGCGTCGGCGGCCGACGCCTCGCGACACCCGGACTGGGCCTGGGCGGGGAGAACGAAGACGCCGAGGCCGATCAACAGAGACGCGAGGGTACGAACCGATGGCGCGTGCTTCATGCGATCTCTCTAGGCTTGGGGCTCAGGCGGGAGGATCTCCGGGTGTGATGGCACTCTCGACACGGCCGTCGGGTTCTGGTCCCTGCAGGCCTAGTTGACCGTGACGCTCACGACCTTGATGCCACCCAAGCCGGCGGCGACGAACAGCTGGTCGTTCCGGTAGATGACGTGGTTGGCCGATTGCAGGTTGTCGAACTGAAGCTGGCCCAATACGGTCATCTGCTGTGGAGCGTCGCAGGCCGTTTGATCGAAGGCTTGGTCTGCAGCCGCCGCATACACCCCGGCCTCTCCGTTCGAGATGAACATCAGGTCCCCGGACACGGTGACGGAGTTGGTCACCACCACCGACGAATCGAGTCCCAGCCCAGCCGGGTCCGGCCGCGGCACGTTGCCGACGATCTGCCCGTTGTCGAGACACACGATCTGGACACCATCCGGCCCGGCCGCGACGAAGGCCTTGCCGCCGACGACTTCGACCGTCGACTTCGATTGCGCCACGGCCGCGCCCGGGAAGGGGAAGGTATTGAGCAGGTTCATCGATCCGCCGGGAAACTCGCCTTGGGCAAAGACCGCGAGGCGTCCCGGCGTGCCCTGCAGGACCACGACTCGTCCGCCGGCCGGATCATGCGCCACCCAACGGGCGTCGTCGAGCTGGTACTGGCCGAGGAGGCCGAAGCTGTTCTTGTCGAAGGCGAAGACATCGCCGCCGTCTCCCGAGGTCGCGTAGACTTCCGACCCGGTGCCCATGGCACTTGTGCCGGCGAAGCTGGTGAGTTCGTAGCGCGCGTTCCCGGCGAGGGTGAACTTGTCGTTTTGGATCTGGATCCGTTCCATGACCGCCGGTGACGGGAAGCTCGTATCCGAGGTCGCGATCGCGGCGACGGCCCAGTTGCCGTCGACGGTGACCGAGCTCACGTCCGAATCGGTGAAGGACACCGAGGATTTCAGCTTGGGTGTCTTGTCCAACAGCTTGGTGAAGTAGTCGATGGCTCCGAGCGCCATGGCGCCCCGCATGTTGTAGCTCACGATTGCCTTATCGTCGGCCGTGGCCCAGACCGCCGTGGCCTGCACGACTTGACCACCCACGGTCGGCGGCAGCACCTCGGCGATCAGGGTAAGCTCGATCGACGACGGGGCGCGCGACAGCGCGACGGAGTGCCCGAACACCCCCGGCGCCGGTGGGCCGATCGGCACATCTGTATTCGGATAGTTGACCCGGTCGTCGAGTTCCGAGTCGTCGTTTGTTATCGTCAGGCGGCCGTCCGACTCATTGGGCGCGAAGGCCTGGTCGTAACACGCCGTCGCCAGGGCCGCCGCCACGGCCAGGGCTGCCCCCCCCCAACGGCGGTGGCGTCTCCCGCCGGACCTGGCGCCGCTTGGCGCGGTGCCGCCTGGCATCCCGTCCCTTCGATCTATCATGATCACCTACTCCTGGTATCGATGTCATGAGGCGCCGAGGCGCCGTCCCCGAGAGACATTGGAGGTCGAAAATTGTGCCAAATGAGCTTCGGGCCGCTGGCGGGCTCACGGCGCTTCAACGCCATGACAAACAACATGTTAGAGCGGTCCGATCCGTCCGTTACGGCGGTCGTTGCGCGAAGCCAACACCGGAGATCCTCGCAGTTAGCCAGCGCATAGGGCAACAAAAAGGCCCCCGGCAGCGCCGGGGGCCTCTTCCTGCGATCCGGTAGCCTAGTGCTTGTGCTCCTTCTTCATCATCTCGCCCATCATCTTCCTGTGCTCTTTGTGGGTCTTGGCATCCATGAGCGGGATCATGATGTGGGCCAGGTGGGTGCCCTGCCACATGACCCAGGGCCCGCCGCTCGTGTAGTCGGTGGGCAGGTTGGCCAGCGCCTTGGGGTCGGGGGTGATGATCATGAGATGGGGCCCGCTCTCGACCCATTCCTGGCCGGGGGCGGGTTCGGCGGCGTAGGGGTCGGTGTTACTCGCGTCCCAGCCGCCCTGCATCATGTAGCCGATGCCGATCTGGGTGACCCCGGTCTCGGGTTTCTTGTTCATCCAGGCGTCGGCCCACTTCATCCATTGCTGGTCCAGACACATGGGCGTCTCGCCCGGCTGATCGGGCGGATCGGGGAAGCAGGTCCAGCCGTTGGTGCCCTCCTTGAGCACGGTCTGGTCCCAGTCCACGATGGTGGCATTCTTGGCCAGCGCGGCCGGGCCCGCCGCCATGGCGCTCTTCACCTTCATCTCCTTCTGGGTCTTCTTGTCCATGGCCGCCATCTCCTGGGCTGAGGCGGCAACGGCATGGCCGGCCAGCACCACCGCCGCTGTGGCCAGAACGTTCACGACGCGCATCGGGTCCTCCCTCGGTTGGCTTCGCAAGCTCCTAAGCTAGGGGCCGCGCTCGGGGGCTGCAACAAGCTCGTCCATAAAAAGGGAAACGCCCCTGTCCCAATTAGGCAGGGGCGTGTCGGGCTTCGCGACATCCCGATGTGTCAGGCGGCGGTCATGGGTGTGTCCGCCTGGGGGTGCTTCCGGAACTCCAGGTACTCGGCGCGGAGCGAGGTGTGGCCGCTCCCGGTCACCAGCCGCGCCACCCGCTTGTCGGCCATGTCGAGCCGCCGGGTCTTCGATCCGGACCACAAGGGCTCCACGTCGTACCAGGTGCCGACCTTGAGGTGGGGGAAGCGGTGGCGGAACTGCGGCTTGATGCGGGCCTGGAAGTTGGGCACGGATGGACCTCCCCTCATGCTGTATTTGGATCCGACCCGCGGCCTGGGTGGGACAATAATTCTACGGGGGGACCCGGTGGGCGGCTGTGAGCCAGGTCACGGGCTAGGGGCGGGATCGCCAGTCACCGGCGCTTCAGATGTGAGTAGATATTCACGATTTACTCGACACGGCCTGAAATCGGGGACAACATTACAGGAATCCTGTCCTTCCAAGCTATCGGCCATGAGGGTGTTGAGGGTTCGTTGAGCACCGGGCCATATGATGGGACGTCGTTCAATCTCTCAGCCGGAGTGATATGCGGTGGCGGGTTCGTTCACCCTGCGCTGTCTCGGTCGGCCGGAGTTGGTGGACTCCGGCGGGGTCCGGGTGCAGCTTCGCACCAGGAAGCACCTGGCGCTCCTCATCTACCTGGCCATCGAACCCAAGGTCGCCCAGCGGCGCGATCGCCTGGTCGATCTCTTGTGGTCCGCCGCCGCCCCGCCCGAGGGGCGCCACTCTCTCTCGACCGCGCTCTCGATGTTGCGTGGCAAACTCGGTCGCGCTGCCATCGAGGGGGGCCGCGACCACGTGCGCCTCGCGGCTCCCCATCTCGCGCTCGACCTCGATCGCCTCGATCACGGAGAAGTTCTCGAGACACAATTCGTTCCGGCTCTCGACGTGGGTGGGTTTCTGGAGGATTTCGAGATTCCCGATGCCCCGCCCTTTCAGCTCTGGCGCGACCAGCAACGGGCGCGATGGCTGCCAACGATCCAGTCGGCTCTGTTGGTACTGATCGACTGCTGTCGCCGGACTGGTGACTTCGGCAAAATCGAACGCTACGCCGACCGACTGCTCGTGCTCGACGATTTGAGTGAGGACGGGATCCGTGGCAAGATGGAGGCTCGCGCCTTTGCGGGCGACCGGGTAGCGGCGCTCAAGCTGTTCGAGCGGTGGAGGAAGCGGCTCAAGGAGGAACTGAACGCCGAGCCGTCCCGACTGATTGAAGGCATGGCCATCCGGCTTCGCCGGCGCGGCTGGGAGCGAGCCAACACCAAGGAGATCGCGCCGGTCCCCACCGATCAGTACCGCAACCGTCCCTTCGTCGGGCGGACCAAGGAATTCTGCACGTTGTACGAAGTGTGGGAGCGGACGGTTGAGCAGGCGCCATCCCACATCTTGGTGCTCGGCGACTCCGGAGTTGGCAAGAGCACCTTGGTCGAACGGCTTGCCACGGCCGCCGGGCTGGCGGGAGGGGCATCGAGCCGAGTGCAGTGCTACGACCTAGAGCATGAGATTCCGTACTCGAACCTGAGCCACTTGGTGTATGGCCTCCTGGCGTTGCCGGGCGCTACCGCCACCGACCCAGAAGCGTTAGCCGAACTGAGCCGCACGGCACCGCGGGTGCGGGAGCGCTTTCAGTCGATTCCCGAGGCCATCGAGAGCCAGGGCGAGATTTCGAGGATCCGGCTCACCGAAGCGGTGGAGCGGTTGGCCTCCAGCGTGGCAGAGGAGCAGCCGACCATGTTGGTGATCGACGATTTCCATTTGGCCGACGATGCCTCGATCGCGGTGCTCAGCCTCTTGATGCGCCGCATCGAGAGGCACCCGGTGATGGTGGTGCTCACCGCCCGAGCCGGCGAACTGGGCCGCTCACCCAATGCGAGCAGGCTCCGGGACGTGCAGGCCCGGCTCAATCTTCGGACCCTCGACTTGCCGCCGCTTTCGAACGACGAGAGCGCAATGCTTGTCCACTCGTTGATCGATCCTGGGGACCCCGAGCCCCGGGGGGCGGTGCTCAAGGCCATCCTCGCGGCTGGTGCCGGCTTCCCCATGGCGCTCGAACTGTTGGTGACCGACTGGAAGTTGAACGGCGAGCGCTGCCTGGCCCTTTCGTTCGAGGCGATGACCGAAGAGCCGGTGGTGGGCTCGGCGCCCACGAGCGCCTATGAGAAGGTGCTCGATCGACTGACCCGGGACCTCGACGCGGTCACGCGAAACGTGCTCAACCTGGCGGCGGTCTTGGGACCGCGGATGAACGACCTCGAGATGTACGCGCTCATGGACCTGGGGTTGGGCCGGACCATGACGGCCATGGCCGAGCTGACCGAGCTGCGGATTCTGCGGGAGGGCTCGCGCGGGCTCGAGTTTGTGAACGAGGTGATCCGGGCTCAGGCTTATCTGGCGATTCCGTCGCCGATGCGGCGAGCGCTTCATGGGCGGATCACCGACCGGCTGCTCGAGACCGATGCCGAGGTCGCCGACTCCGCTGGGCTCGAGATCGCCTGGCATTCCATTCGGGCGGGCCGGGTGAACGAAGCCACGCCGTTTCTCTTTCGCGGGGCCCGGGCGGCCATGCGGCGGGGGGCGCCGTACGAGGCCGAGCGTGCTTTAGCGACAGCGGCCGATCACCTGGAGGAGCCGGATCGAAGCGAGGCAGTAGTCCTCCAAGCCGAGGCACTAACCGAAAGGGGGGCTCTATCCGACGCAGTTCGCTTATTGAATCGTCATTCAATCTGCACGCCAGACCTGCAAGATCTTGCCTTGGTACTTAAGCACATTGCCACGAACCGACTGGCACCTGATGTGCTCCAAGAAAGGCAACAGGCCCAGCGTGACCTCATCGAATTAGTTAACAGATCCAAGAGCACTGAAGTTCGTGCGCAGGCGATTGCTGCAGCCTGCATGCAACTTCCTGAATGTCCAACTCCAGAGTTGGATCAGGTGTTGCTTGAAGGTACATCCTCTGCCCTCTTTCGTGATTTGCCCAAGGAAGAAAGAGGAGGTCTGGCATATGCTCGCGCCCGCCTGCTGTACCGATCAGGCAATGCGAGTGCCGCCTTACACACACTGAGAGAAGCCAAGCGAGTTCTTCAACCACATAGCGTAAGAAGCTCGTCTCTCGGCCGACTATTGCTTGCCGAAGGAGCCTTGCTTGCTTCGATGGGCAGATATCGGGAGTCGGTAAATGCCAGCCTCGAAGCTTGGGCCCACGCGACAACGTTGGATAATTACTACCAACAGCAAGCAGTGGCAGCTAATCTCGCAGTTGGCTACTGTCGTCTAGGCAAGTTTCACAAGCATATTGAGTGGAGTCGAAAGGGCGTGAGCCTCTCGAGTGCACATCAGTCTCCACTCCACCTAGTGCGCCATTCTGCATTCTTGGCAATGGGATATCTATTGACGGGCAACTCAAGAAAAGCCCAAGAGGTTCTCGAGCGTAGCGTACCCGTTAGGTTCTGCACGGATCCGCTGGTTGCCAAAGCAGAGGCTATTTACACGGCCGATGTGCTAAGACTCGCAGGGCTGAACCTTGAAGCCTTAGAGGCAGCCAAACGCGGAGGGGTTGGGGGCGGACAAAAATTTGAGCTAACAAATCTAGTCGGAATCTACGCAAGATGGACTGCGATCTGCGGGGTCACGGAAGATCCGATCGGTGCGCTAAACGTTCTACGGAGCTTAGAGAAGCAAAGAAGTAGGTACGATCGTCTAGATCAAGTAGAGATCTTCAATGCAAGGTTATGGCTCGAATACAAGCTGGGGCGTGGTCGCAAAGCTGATTGCGTTAGGCTAATAAGGGAGCTGGCAAGTCTTCCAGTTGGCGTGAGAGTGTTACTGGACCGTCTAGGAATGCTCAACATACCAGAGATCCATGGCCCTGGACAACCTACCCTGATAACATATTGTCCTGCGCAGACAGTCTGATGCGCCTAGAGCGACCAGGGACGGCATCAACAACATGGCCATCGTCTGGCATGTCAGTCGCTTCTGCGATTAGCCTCCTAATGGCCACCGATGACGTTACCAAATCAACCAGGCGAGAGTCGAATTGTGTTCCCTTACAGCGCTGGAGCTCTGCCATTACAACATCGACGCTCAGCGCTTTTCGATAGGGTCGATCGGTCGTCATGGCATCGATGGTATCGGACACCATGATGATACGAGCACCGAGTGGGATATTTTCCGCCGCGAGGCCGTCAGGATATCCTTCACCGTCCCAGCGCTCATGATGGTTCCGGACCATCATCTCGATTTTCCCTCGGAAGCTCGAGATGATATAGACTAATTCAGCACCTTTCGCCGAGTGGGTCTGGAGCAACGCAAATTCCTCAGCCGTGAGCTTGTCCGCCTTCCTCAACAAGGGTGCAAACTCCTCGTGGATCTTGCCAACATCATGTAACAGTGCGGCCGTCTCAATACTCTCTAGCTCCTGCGACGGAAGACCCAATTCAGCCGCAATAGTCCTAGATAATCTACTAACGCGCAGAGAGTGGCCTGACGTGTATGGGTCACGTGCTTCAATGGCCTTGACCATCAACTGCAGGAGCTCTTGGCCACTTTCTTGCAGCTGACGATACATTCCGTAAATGTGCCTTACCGCAACAATTGGGACTATTACGACCACTAGCGCCGCAGCTCCGAACCCGAGCATTTGATCGAAGCGAACGTAAAGCCACGCAACTAGCACTGCTAGGACACTCGCCCCTAGATCATATCCCAATACTGGACCGGTGTTGAGGTTCCATACCTCGCGAAACGTCCGCTCAGAGCTGAGCGCAATGGCAGCACTGACAGCCGCTGAATTGACAGTGAAATAGGTGCCTGCAAGCAAGAAGAACAATCCTAGATCACGCTGCACTTGTAACGAAGAAAGAACTGCATCAGAGCCAAGATACGCTGGGGGTATACCTC
>JBFGLJ010000099.1:0-10574 GCA_041576235.1 Gemmatimonadales bacterium
CTGGCCTCGGCGATCCAGGAGTTGGCGGTCCACCCAAATCCCAGCGCGACGAGCACCGACGCGGCCCAGGCGGCGCCCCGGATCGCGCGGCGGCGTCCTCGGACTCGGCGTACCGCCCGGGCTCGGATTTCGTTCACGGGTGGTGGCGCCACCCGACGCGGGGCCAAGCCGGCCAAGAGGGCGGTTGTACGGTCCCTGAGGGCCGCGATCTCATCCCGGTCGCGCCGGCAGCCCGGACAAGAAGCGAGATGGCTCTCGATTTCCACGCACTGAGACCGGCTCAAGGCCTGGTCCAGATAGGCATGCAGTTCTTCTTCAGGAATGTGCCGCATTTCGCTCGTCTTGTTGACGGTCATAGGCTTCCACCAATCGACGCCGGGCCCGGGCCAACGTGGTACCAACGGCCCCAACGGCGAGACCAGTGCGTTCCGCAATCTCGGGGTAGCTCAGTCCCGCATCCCACAGCAGCAGGACCTCTTGGTCGCGCGGAGTGAGGGCGATCAAGGCCTCCTGTACCCGCTCAACCTTTTCGTTGTGCTCGACCATTTCCTGGGGCGAGCGTTGGGGCGCGCTCATCGGCGTCGGATCGGTCTTGAGCAGCGTGAGATGCCGCTTGCGCCTGACCGCCGCTCGCGCCTCGTCTCGGGCCAGATTGGCGGCCACCGCGAAGATCCACGCCCGGGGTTTCTTGGGCTTGTGCGCCATTGCCCGGACGAACACCTCCTGCGCCAGGTCCTCGGCGCGGTCTTGGTCCCACACCTTGCGATACAGGAATCGCACCACCGCCGCGTAGGTCGTCTGGTACAGGTGTTCGAGGTCGTCCGTCACCACGCCGCTCCAGAGTGGGTATCTCAGCCGCCCGTGCGCGCCGGTCGCTTCCCTGCACGTCCCGCCACCCAGCCCGGCCCACGATCCTGCCCCATCCGGCCCCATCCAGCCCCCTGTTGAGACGCCCCAAGCTGATGGGGTTGCACAACCTGGGCCTGGGCCATCCACCGCTCTACCGGCTCTTGGAACGCCGCCGCCGCTTGAGGAACACGCATCCCGGGTGGAGGTTCGGGTCCCGGGGAGGCCAGTCGAAACAGAGTGATGGCTTGGCTGTCCGGCCGTCCGCCCGCTTGCGGCCATGGAGAGTGCAGGCCACGCTGCCGTCTTCCAAATAGCCGCAGGCCGAGATGATTTCGGCCTCGACCGAATCCGAGTCCTCGTCGTCTTCGCGCTCGACCTTACAGAGGTATGGGGCCTTCCGGGTTCGCAGGAGCGCCTCGAGCTTCGTCTGTCGCTCCGTGCAGAGAATCTCGATCTGCAGGTCCCGGCAGCAGGCCCCCTCGCGCGTGTTGTCCGAGGTTCGGCATGGCGCCCCGACGCATGGATTGTCGTGCACAATGGGTAGCGAGCGGGCTGGCATGGGGAGCCGTCGTGTGGTGAGCCGGCCCTTGTCCATGACCACGAATCGGTCCCGCCCCAATTGACGTGGCTGCTTCTTCAATCGCCGCTCGGGAGGGGTTCGGCCGGTGAACCCATGCGCCGCACAGGACGCCGTTCCGTTGCTCGCCTTGAAGTAGCGGCAAGGGACGTGGATGACGGCGTCGACCAAGAGATCATCGTCGTCGACGTAGAGCTTGCCAAATGACACCCGCTCGGTGTGCCCCAGCATCCAGGTGCCGTCGTGGTCGAGCTCGTAGGGGTCGTCGTCTTCGAACGTCCCCACTCGGATCGTGACGGGGAGGGAGGTGCATTGGCGGCCCAGGGATGCACAGGGCGGGACGAGTGGCACGCGGCGGCTCTCCTGTGAGGCAATCGAGCAATATACAAACACTTACAAGGGACTGGGAGCGAGGATGGCGCGTCCGATGGCTGGGCTGCGGCTCTCGCCAAAAAAGGGGGGGGGTCTTATCTTTGTGAACTCATTCACAAAACATGCATTTTTCGGCGTGGAGGTTCAGCTCAATGCGTACCAGCGTTCTTGGTGTAGGGCTCCTGTGGGTGGCCACGGCCTGTGGTGGCGGAGAGGCCGGCGCGGGCGGAGCAGGGGGAGGGGATCAGGCGGCAGCCGGCGGGCAATCCGAACCCGCTGCAGCCGCTCCGGCAGCCGCAGGCCCGGCCGCGGCATCCAAGGCCGGTGAGCAGGTCTACGGCAACGTCTGCGTGGTGTGCCATCAGGCGAACGGAGAAGGGATGGAAGGGGCCTTCCCACCCCTGGCCGGTTCGGCCGTGGTCGCGGGTGACGCCGCGACATCCATTAAGATCGTGCTGCGCGGTGTCAGTGGTCCCATGACCCGAGGCGGGGTCACCTACAACGGCGTGATGACGCCCTGGGGGGCGCAACTCTCCGACGAGGACGTGGCCAACGTGTTGACCTACGTGCGCTCGTCCTGGGGGAATTCCGCTGCGGCGGTCACCCCGGCCGAAGTGGCAACTGTACGTGCGGAGGTGGCGTCGCATCCCGACCCCTACACGACGGCCGAGTTGGGGATTGCCAAGTAGGCAGGCGCGCCGGGCGCGGTTCGCCGGGAGTGTCCTCGTTGCCGTCCTTGGGACCGCCTGTAGTGGAGGCGGCGGGGAGGGCGCGGGTCACGGCCAGCCCACCGGCCGGGCGGCAACCGGCAGCGCCGGAGTGCACGACGTCAAGATGGTACTCGAGCTTGTGGGTGGCGAGTCGCAGTACAAGTTCGTCCCCAACAACCTGACCATTGAGGCCGGGGACCTGGTGCGCTTCCACAATACGAGCGGTGGCCCCCATAACGTCGCTTTTTGGGAAGACAGCATTCCTGCGGGTGCCGCCGGCGTGCTGAAGGAGGCCATGCCCAACCAGATGTCACCGCTCAGTGGCGAGATGATCGTGACCCCGGATGCTGTCTACGAAATCAGGTTTTCGGGGGCACCAGCAGGCAGGTATGGCTATTACTGCCTTCCCCATCTCCAGCTTGGCATGGTAGCCACCATCATGGTGGCGCCGTAGGCCAGCTCCGACCGTTGCCGGCTCCACCGACGCCCCCCGTTCTCCGAACGGGGGGCGTCGTCATAGAGGCCTCAAGACGCCGAGCCCACCGCCCGATGACCCCGAGGGATCCAGGAGAAGCGGGTCCAGGGGACCAGCCGCGACGTCACATCCAGCCAGCCTCCCGATACCAGGCCGCGGTGGCTGCGAGCCCCGAGGCTAGATCATGGCCGGCCTGCCATCCGGTATCCTCGATGAGCGAGGTGGGGTCGCCAGTCCAGGCGGCCTGAAAGAACTCGTTCGCCTTGTCTGGGGTGAGCAGGGTGGTCCTTCCCCCGAGCCGCGCTGCGGCCGCGGTGATATGCAAGAGCGGGCGGGCAACGACCCGTGGCACTCGGAGCAATCGCACCCGCGAGCCGACGGCCTGGCCGATGGCGGCAATGAACTCGGCGCTGCGAAACGGGATCGGGTGGCAGGCGATGTACGTCCGCCCCGCGCCGCGCTCGGACGTCCCGGCCGCGATCAACGCCTCGGCGAGGTCCGGCCCGTACACGGCCGACAGTTCCTGCATGCCCGATCCGAAGATGGGGGCGATCCCGAGTCGGACGGCCTTGAACAGCCGCAGCACCTCGCGGTCATAGGGGCCGTAGACGATGGGCGGCCTCACGATGGTCCACGCCAGGCTGCTGGCCCGAACCGCCGCCTCGGCGGCCAGTTTGCTTCTCCCGTACGCGGTGACCGGCTTGGGCTGCTCCGTCCCGCGCACCGGATGGCCCGGGCTGCTCGGGCCGGCGGCGGCCAACGACGAGACCAGCACGAATCGCGGGACCGCGGCGTCCAGGGCGGCAGCGAGAACGTTGGTGGTGCCCCCTGCGTTGATCCGGTGGAAGTGCGACTCGTTCCGCGCCGCGGTCACGCCGGCCACATGGTAGACCACCTGGGCCCCGGTCGTGGCAAGAGCCAAGGCACCCCGGTCCTCTAGATCGCCTAGGACCAGTCGCGCTCCCGCGGCGCTCAAGGGAGCGGCGCGCTCGCGGGAGCGGACCAGGGCGGTGACCTCCATCCCGCGCTGACGGAGTGCTTCGACCAAATGGCGTCCGACGAAGCCGGTGCCACCGGTTACCATCGCGGTCATAGGGGCTTGTCGTACAGTCGGTAGGTCTTGTAGCGGCGGAACCCGATCTTCTCCATCGCCGTATTCATGGCAGGGTTGTCTTCGAGGATCCACCCCGCCTCACCCCAGCGAATGTCCATGGCATGGCCGTGGGTCCATATCCAGTGGTAGAGCACGGCATCGATTCCCTTGCCCCGATACGTTGGGTGGACGCCCAGCAACAGGATTCGAACCCGGCTGATGTTTCGCCGCCGCACATTCCAGAGCAGCTTGAGCGCCGCGGGGAACATGCGGCCGGACCGGTTCGGGCGCAGAAACTCGTTGAGATCCGGGATGGCGATGCCGAAGGCCACGACCTCTCCGTCTTTCTCGACGAAAGGCACGAGTTCGGGCACCACAATGGGTCTGAACTGGGTGGCCAAGTGCTGGATTTCGCGCTCGGTCATGGGGACGAACCCCCAATTCGGCTCCCACGCTGCGTTGTACAGGGCCTTGATGCGTTCGACCTCCTCATTGAAGTGGGCCATGTCCAGTGAGCGCACGGTCAGGCCGAGGCGCCTGCACACCAGCTCGGTACCACGTGCAAGGCGCTTGCCTTCGGGGTCGTTGGGGTCCGGGCCATAGCCGACGTAGGTGTACAGGTCCTTGGCCTTGCAGAACCCTGCCTGCTCGAGCCGGTCCGCATAGTAGGGCGGGTTGTGCGGCATCAGAATTGTCGGGGGCGAGTCGAATCCATCGACGAGGAGGCCGCACTCGTCGTTCACCGAGAACGATGCCGGCCCGCGGATGGTGTCGAGTCCGCGCTGGCGAAGCCATGCGCCGGCCGTGTCGGTGAGGGCCTGTACGACGAGCGGATCGTCTACGGTTTCAAAGAAACCGAAGAACCCGACACGATCGTGGTGGGTGTCGTTATGGAGTTGGTTCGTGATGGCCGCGATGCGGCCAACCGGAATGCCGTCTCGCTCCGCCAGGTAATAGGCGGCATCGCCGTGTTCGAAGAACGGGTTCCGGGTCTTCGAGAGGAGGCTCCGCACGTCCCGCCGCAGGGGAGGCGCCCACAGCGGGTCCCCGGCGTAGTGCGAGTAGGGAAAATCGATGAAAGACCTGAGGTCGCGGGCTGACCGGACCGGTCGGACGAACACGCGCTATACGACGCCCAGCGCGCGGCCGATCTTCGCGAACGTCTCCAGACAGAAATCGATTTGGTCGGGCGTATGCGTCGCCATGAGACTCGTCCGGAGCCGGCATTCGGTGGCCGGGACCGCCGGTGGCGCCACGGGGTTCGTGAAGACGCCCGCATCGAAGAGCTTGCGCCAGAACACGAAGGTCTTCTCCATGGAGCCGATCAGCACTGGGACGATGGGGGTCTCGGTGGGCCCGATATCGAAGCCGAGGTGCCTGAAGCCATCCTGCAGCCGACGGGTATTCTCCCAGAGTCGCTCGCGCCGCTCGGGCTCGGACTGCAGCACCTCGAGGGCGGCGAGGACACCGGCGGTATTGGCCGGCGGGAGTGAAGCGGTAAACATGAGTGGTCGGCTGTGATGCCGAAGGTAGTGGGTGACGCTCTCCGGGGCTGCGACGAATCCCCCAATGGAGGCCAGCGATTTCGAGAAGGTCCCCGCGATGATGTCCGTTTCATCCGACATGCCGAAGTGCGCGGCCGTCCCGTCCCCGTTCGGGCCTAGCACGCCCAGCGAGTGGGCGTCATCGAGCGCCAGCGCGGCGCCGAACTTCCGAGCGATCCGGTGGAGGTTCGGGACGTCGGCGATGTCGCCCTCCATGGAGTAGACGCCGTCGACAATGATCAGGGCGCTGCGGTCGCCGAGCTCGCGCTCCATCTTGGCCTCGAGGCCGATGAGGTCGCCGTGGCGGAATCTGACGGTCTCGCCGTAGGAGAGTTTCGCCCCATCGACGATGGACGCGTGGTCCAGTTTGTCCAAGAAGACCACGTCGTTGCGGGACACCAACCCGGCGATCAGTCCCAGGTTGGCGCTGTATCCCGTCGAAAAGACGAGACAAGATTCCTTGTCGAGGAACTCGGCCAGGGCCTGCTCGAGCTGACCATGGAGATCGAGTGTCCCGTTCAGGAACCGGCTTCCGGTGCACCCCGAGCCATAGCGCTTGAGCGCGCATTCCGCGGCCTCGAGCACCTTGGGGTGGTGCGTCAGGCCCAGGTAGTTGTTCGACCCGAGCATGATCCGCTTCTTGCCCTCGATGGTGACCACCGTGTCTTCCGACTCGGAGATGGGCTTGAAATACGGATACAGCCCGGCGGCCTCGACCTCCCGGGCTTTGGTGAACTGACGGCACTTTTCGAACAACGCGACTTGTTGCAGCGTTTGGCTGGGCACGTTCCCTCGAGAACGAAGGTAAATGAGCTGTGGGGTGGTGAATCCCTATGTCGCACGGCCGCATCAAGTTACCGAGTGACCCTCGCCCACACAAGACATCGGGCAAATCTTCCTGCAAGGCCCCTGCCGCGCGGGGTTTGGTTCCGGGTGGCCAGGCCCCCCTCACCGCCGGAGGGGGCGTCCCGGCCGTGGGTCTAAGATCAACTCCGCACGTGAGTTGCAGGAGGTCTTGACGAAATCCAAGTGAACCATTCAGATTTGGCACCCGCCGGGCCCGACCAGACGGGCGCCGGCCGGCCCCTGGGCCTCCCCTTCCGCCAGCCGGCTCTCTCCCCGCCGGGGCCGTGAGGGAGGCGACGACCGGGGCCCGAGACCTCGCAGGAGCTTCGCCAACATGCCGCAAATTCGTTTCCTGGCCGCCGGCCTGGCGGTTCCCGTCCTGGCCGTTGGGGTGTGGGTCCAACAGTCGACCCCTGGTGACCGACCGGCTACTCGGACCTATTACATCGCCGCGGAAGAAGTGGAGTGGGACTATGCGCCGACCGGCAGCAATCGTGCAGCGGGGCGCCCCTTCGACGACATGGAGAACTTTTGGATGGCGCCGAGCGCCGAGCGGGTCGGGCGCGTGTACCGGAAGGCCATCTATCGGGAGTACGCCGATGCCACCTTCTCAACGCGCAAGCCGCGGCCGGCGGAATGGGAGCATCTTGGGTTCTTGGGGCCGGTGATCCGAGCCACGGTGGGAGACACCATTCGGGTCGTATTCAAGAACAACGCGACCCGTCCGCACACCGTGCACCCGCACGGGGTCTTTTACGACAAGGCAAGCGAGGGCGCGCCGTACGCCGATCTGGACGATCAGAAGGCGGACGATGGGGTGGCCCCTGGGACGACGCAGACCTATGTGTGGCTCGTCCCGGAGCGGGCCGGGCCGACGCATGCCGAGACCAACTCGATTCTGTGGATGTACCATTCGCACGTGGTCGAGTCGATGGATGTGGCGTCCGGACTGATCGGTCCCATGATCATTACGCGACGTGGGGGCGCCACGCGCGAGGGGACGCCCAAGGGCATCGACCGGGAGTTCGTCGTGGCCTTGGCCGAGATGGACGAGAACATGAGTTGGTACATCGACCACAACATCGTGCAGTACGCCAGCGAGGACGCGCTGCGCCTCAAGTCCTTCGACTTCTTCGATCCATTCCGCTTGAGCAATGTCATGCTGTCGATCAACGGGTATGTCTTCGGCCACGTGCCGAACCTGATGATGCAGCAGGGAGAACGGGTTCGGTGGTATCTGTTTGCGACGACGGGATTCGAGATCCACAATGCGCACTGGCACGGCCAGACAACCACCGTCAATCATATGCGAACGGATGCTGTTGGACTCGTGACGATGCAGATGGTCGTCGCCGATATGCAGCCCGACAATCCGGGCCGGTGGCTTCTTCACTGCCACGTCGGGCCGCACAACGACGGGGGAATGCAAGCGGTGTTCGATGTGGTCCCACGCGTGGCCGCGCGCTAGTCGCGGGACGTTGGTGGGCTGTCAACGCCGTGCTATCTTACCGACTCGGATGCAGCAGGCGAACGGGGGGCGTTAGCTCAGCTGGGAGAGCACTGCCTTTGCAAGGCAGGGGTCGCGGGTTCGAATCCCGCACGCTCCACTCCCGCCGCCTTTGCCACCCCGCCGCGAGTGACCCGCGGCGGAGTGGCTCGCTTCGGGGCAGCGACGTTGACCCCATGGGGGGATGAATTCATATTCACCGCTTCGGCGGGCTGCCCCTGACGCCTCCATTCCCACCCAGACCAGCGATTCGGCAATAACGAGGAGTCTCCATGCCGTTCAGTCTTCCACCCCTCCCATTCGCATATGATGCGCTCACGCCGCACATCGACGAGCAAACGATGCGCATTCATCACGACAAGCACCACAACGGCTACGTCACCAAGCTCAATGCCGCCCTCGAGTCCCATACCAACCTGCAAACGCTGCCCCTGGAGAGGCTCCTCTCCGACCTCGCGGCGCTGCCCGATGCCGTTCGCACCGCCGTCCGCAACAATGGAGGTGGACACGCCAACCACTCGCTGTTCTGGGAGACCATGAAACCGGGCGGCGCTGGCAAACCAGAGGGAGCACTGGCGAGCGCGCTGGGAAACACATTCGGCGGCGTGGCCGAATTCAAGGAACAGTTTAGCTCGGCTGCGATGACCCGCTTTGGCAGCGGATGGGCCTGGCTTTCGCTCGATGCGAAGGGCACGCTGCTGGTGGAAAGCACGCCCAACCAGGACACGCCCTTGATGGAAGGACGGACGCCGATCCTCGGCTGTGACGTGTGGGAACACGCCTACTACTTGAAGTACCAGAATCGCCGCCCGGATTACGTGGCGGCGTGGTGGAATGTGGTCAACTGGACTGAAGTCGGGAAGCGCTTCGAGTCATTGTCCTGATCTGCTCACGCTCCCATGCCCACGGCCGTTCCCCGGCTCTGGTCGGCCGTGGGCGACCCTGGGGTGCCGGCGCCGCAGTAACCAACGTTTGAGGGAGTTGACGGCCACTCCCTGATGCGCCACCCTCCCATTCAGCTGGGTGGCGTTCCCCGGACCGCACTGCGGCTCCCCCCTCTGGCTGGTCTCAGTATCTTCTAGACATGGCCTCTCTGCACTCCACACCGCACGTGCCGTCAGCCATGGATGTCATTGGCGCCGTCGCCAGGCTCCTGAATGGTGGATATGCGGCCGAGGAGGCGACGAGGGCGCTCGTGCGACTGCTCCTCACGCACCTGCCGGCGCAGTCGGTCGTCCTCTGGTTCCGACAATCCCGCGGAACGTCCTATCGCTCAGTGTCAGCCCCGTCCTCTCCGGCTCAGACAGGCCAACTTCCTGTGCGGGCGACCCTGCCCGTCCGAGCGACGGGGGTGACCCGGCTCGATTTGGTCCACAATGGCGAGCGACTGGGCGTGCTGGATGTGAAGTTCGGGCCGGGCGGGGCTCGGGAGGATGGCGTGCTCGAGGTGTTGGCGGATCTCATGGCTCCGTTCCTTGGTGGGATCGAGCTGTCAGAGGACCTTGCCCATGAAGTGGCGGTGCGGACCCGCGAAGCCGAGGAGCATCGGCAGTTCACCAGCTTGGTCATCGATAGTCTCCCAATCGGGCTGTACGTGGTCGATCGGGACTACCGCATCCAAATCTGGAACCGCAAGCGCGAGACCGGCACGCAGGGACTTCGCCGAGACGAGGTGGTCGGGCGGCCGGTCTTCGACGTCTTGGTTCGTCAGCCCGCCGATCGCCTCAGAGCGGAGCTCGACGAGGTGTTCGAAACGGGTGAAATCCGTCAAATGGAAATCGAAGTCCCTGGGGAGACGAGCCCACGCTTCTTTCGCATCAGCAAGATCCCGATGCGGCTCGGCGGCGACCGGATCACCCATGTGATCACTGTTGGCGAAGATGTGACCGAGTGGCATGGGGTCCAGCATCAGATCCTGCAAAGTGAAAAGCTGGCCGCGATTGGCCAACTCGCTGCCGGAATCATGCACGAAATCAATAATCCTCTAGCCACCATTGGCGCGTGTGTGGCGGCTATCGAGGGGAGGCTGGACGACGTGGATGGCCCGACCCAGGCCACCCTCAGGGAGTACGCCGAGATCATCGATCACGAGGTGCAGCGCTGCACGGGCATCGTCGACGGGCTTCTCGATTTCAGCCGGCCACGGAAGAAGGCCAGGGCCAAGCACCCGACCGACGTGAATGAAATGGTCGAGAGCACGCTCTTTCTGTTGAAACACCATCAGCGCTTCAAGAAGCTGACCGTGACACGGGACCTTCGCCCGAACCTCCCAGAGGTGGATGCCAATCCCGAGCAGCTCATCCAAGTGTTTATGGCGCTCATGCTGAACGCCCTCGACGCGCTCGAGCAAGCCGGAGGGACGCTCACCGTTCGCACCGGTCTCAGCGCCAAGGGCAACGAGGTCACCGTCGAATTCCAAGACACGGGTGTCGGCATTCCAGGCGCCGAACTCCCCAAGATCTTCGAGCCGTTCTATACCACAAAGCCGCCTGGCAGGGGGACCGGCCTCGGTCTCTCGATATGCTACGGCATCGTCGAGGCCCACCTCGGCCGCCTCGAGGTCGAGAGTCAGCCAGGTGCGGGATCCGTTTTCCGCGTGTC
>JBFGLJ010000100.1:0-10433 GCA_041576235.1 Gemmatimonadales bacterium
GGCCCGCGCGGCGGGCGATGCCTTCGTGCCGCTTCGCGATCTCGCCATGCTGGAGCTCTTTTATTCTACAGGCATGCGTCTGGCCGAGTTGAGTGGTCTCAACCTCTCCCAGCTCGATCTCCTCGCCGATCAGGTGAAGGTGCTGGGGAAGGGACGCAAGGAGCGCGTTCTCCCGATCGGGTCCAAGGCGGTCAGCGCGTTGCGACGCTATCTTGTGGTGCGGGAAGACATCGTTCGACGCCGCGGCGCCCACCGACAGGCGCTCTTTGTCAGCCGGCTGGGACCGCGCTTGACCCCGCGGAGCGTCCAGCGTTCGATACGGGGGTTGTTCAGTGCCATCGGGCACGATGACATGCGGGTGCATTCGCTCCGTCATTCGTTCGCCACCCATTTGCTCGATGCCGGTGCCGATCTCCGCGCGGTGCAGGAGCTGTTGGGCCATGCCTCGTTGGCGACCACTCAGATCTATACCCATACCAGCGTGGAACGCTTGAAGAAGGTCTACCACCAAGCCCATCCTCGAGCCTGAGGATCTGAGAAGGAATCGCGATGTCCCAATTCCGAGGAACCACCATCCTCTCGATCCGCAAAGACGGCGCGGTCGCCCTGGGAGGCGATGGGCAGGTGAGCTTCGGCGACACCGTCATGAAGACCAACGCGACCAAGGTGCGGACCCTCAAGGGCGGGCGGATCTTGGCCGGCTTCGCGGGCTCCGTGGCCGATGCCCTCACGCTGTACGAGAAGTTCGAAGAGAAACTCGACCGTTACCCCGGCAATCTGCCGCGGGCGTCGGTCGAACTCGCCAAGGACTGGCGGAGCGACCGGGTGTTGCGCCGACTCGAAGCGCTACTCATCGTGGCCGACCAGAACCACAGCTTTCTCATCAGCGGGGCGGGCGAATTGATTGAACCGGACGACGGAATCCTCGCCATCGGATCGGGCGGCAACTACGCGCTGGCCGCGGCGCGGGCGCTTGCCACGGATGCATCCCTTTCGGCCCGGACCATCGTCGAGCGCGCCCTCGACATCGCCGCGGAAATCTGTGTCTATACCAATCGCAGCACCACGATTCTGGAACTCGAATGACCGATGTCGTGAGCCAGTCGCCCGCGGATCCACCCGCTGAGCCGCAATCGACGGTCCGGCCCGAGACCCCGCCCTGGCTCGAGGAGCTGCCGCCTCCGAAGATCGTCGCCGAGCTGGATCGCTACATCATCGGCCAGGATTCGGCGAAGCGTGCCATCGCCATCGCGGTCCGGAACCGGTGGCGGCGGTCGCAGACCCCGGAGGACATCCGGGACGAGATCCTGCCGTACAACATCATCATGATCGGCCCCACGGGGGTGGGCAAAACAGAGATCGCCCGCCGGCTGGCCCGGCTGGCCGGCTCGCCGTTCCTCAAGGTCGAGGCCTCGAAATTCACCGAGGTGGGGTACGTGGGTCGGGACGCCGAATCGATGATCCGCGACTTGGTAGATATGGCCATCAACATGGTTCGGACCGAACGCGAAGACGACGTCTATGACGAAGCGGCGAACCTGGCCGACGAGCGCCTGCTCGACATCCTGTTGCCGGCGCCGGCCCCGCCCGCCTCTCCCCCCCCGCCTCCGTCATCGGCGGCCGACCAACAGCCCCCGAGCGATGCCCAGTCGGTGTTCGTGGTGGCGCCTGGCGGCAGCGCCCGGCGGGCCGGCACCGTGCCCGAGGAGAACAGCCGCGGCCGGTCGCGGGAGAAACTGCGTGCGCTCCTCGAGTCCGGACAGCTCGATGACCGGCAGGTCGAAATCGAAGTGGCCGGGCAGACGCCGATCATGTTCGAGTTTCTGCAACCCCCGCAGGGCGTCGAGGGTCCGGAGATGAATTTCTCCGAGATCCTGCAGGACATGCTGCCCAAGCGCACCAAGCGGCGGCTCGTCAAGGTGCCGGAAGCTCGCCGCATCCTGATCGACGAGGAACTCAAGAAGATGGTCGACATGGATGACGTGGTGAACGAAGCCCTCGACCGGGTCGAGAACCACGGCATCATCTTCATCGACGAGATCGACAAGATCGCCGGGGAGCGAGGGCAAATGGGACCGGACGTCTCGCGGGAAGGCGTGCAGCAGGATCTCCTGCCCATCGTCGAAGGCTCCACCGTGCAGACCCGGTATGGGTACGTGCGGACGGACCACATCCTCTTCGTCGCGTCCGGAGCCTTCCACGTCTCCAAGCCATCCGACTTGATCCCCGAGTTACAGGGCCGGTTCCCCGTCCGTGTGGAACTGCAGCCCCTGACCGAGGCGGATTTCGTCCGCATCATGACCGAGCCGGAAAACGCGCTGACCAAGCAGTATCAAGCGCTGGTGGCCGTCGAGGGGGCAGCACTCGAGTTCACGGCGGACGGCATCAAGGAGATCGCCCGGGTCGCCTACCTGGCCAACGACATGATGGAGAACATCGGCGCCCGTCGTCTCCAAACGGTCATGGCCACCTTGATGGACGACATCCTGTTCGAATTGCCAGACCGGACCGAAACCCGGATCGTCTTCGATACCGCGGCGGTGCGGGAGCGCCTGGCCAAGGTCGTCGAGGACGACGACCTGCGGCGCTATATCCTCTAAGGAAAACCGCTCCAGGCCGCCGCTGGTCGGCTCACTCGAGTGGTGGGCATTCCAGCTCCTCGGCCATCATGAGGCTTCCGAGATCGTCGGAGTCCTGCTCGAGTAGCGCCGCCTCGTTGGCGGTGGGCGACGGCAGGGAGGCCAAGGACGCACGCTGGCTCTTTATCATCGCGGCGGAGGCCTCCAACGACCGCTCGAACTTGCGGCTCGCCTCAGCCATCTCGGCTTCGATGTCGACCGCGTTTTCCTGCGCTAGGACAGGACCGGCTACGAGAGCAAGGAACGTCAGTCCTACTGCGATACGTTTCATGGTGGTCCTCCATCGATCGAGTCCGGCCTCGGTGCAGGGAGGGGTGACGGCGCCGGCCACGGAGGGGACCTATTCCGGGCCGTGAGGACCGTTCAAGCTGGTCGCCTTCCGCGTCCGACCGCCTTGCCCCCGCCTCCGGCGGCGAGTAGAATCCTCCTGCCAATTTGACTGTTTTCCCGCCATTTATGGTCCCCATGCCCAAGCGCGACTTCCTTGCCATCCCCGATTTCTCCCGCGCCGAAATCGAACGAGTGATGGACCTCGCAGGCCGGATGAAGCGCGGTGATTACCGGGAGCAGCCCCTCAAGGGCAGGACGCTGGGGATGCTCTTCGCCAAGAGCAGCACCCGGACCCGGGTTTCCTTCGAAGTGGGCACCTACCACCTCGGCGGCCACGCGCTCTTTCTCTCGTCACGCGACATCCAGTTGGGCCGCGGCGAGCCGATACGCGATACCGCTCGGGTGCTGTCCCGCTACGTCGATGGCATCATGATCCGCACCTTTGCCCAGACCGATGTGGAGGAACTCGCGCGCTACGCCACTGTTCCGGTCATCAACGGGCTCACCGACATGCTGCACCCCTGTCAGGTGATGGCCGATCTCATGACCATGCGGGAGGACCTGGGGGGGTGGGAAGGCAAGGTGGTCGCCTGGATCGGGGACGGGAACAACATGGCCAACAGTTGGCTCAACGCGGCCGCGACACTGGGCTTCGAGCTTCGCCTGGCCTGCCCCGAGGGGTACGAGCCCAATCACGACATCTTCGAGCGGGCCAAGCGCCTCACCACGGTGAGCATCACCGAGGATCCGGACGAGGCGGCCGAAGGCGCCCACGTGGTCACGACCGATGTGTGGGCCTCGATGGGACAGGAAGGCGAAGAAGACGCCCGGAAGATCTCGTTTCAGGGCTACGTGGTGGACGACGATCTCATGGCGCTGGCCGACGCCTCGGCCATCTTCCTCCACTGCTTGCCCGCCCACCGCGGCGAGGAAGTGACCGCGGCCGTGTTCGAGGGGCCCAGGTCCAGGGTGTGGGATGAAGCCGAGAACCGGCTCCACATCCAGAAGGCCCTGATGACCACGCTCATGAGCTAGGGGACGCCATGCCAGACCCGACGACCCTCCAACGCACTCCCCTGTTCGACACCCACCGCGCCCTCGGGGCCAAGATGGTGCCGTTCGCCGGGTTCGAAATGCCGGTGCAGTACACCGGGATCTTGGCGGAGCACGAGACGGTGCGAGAGCAAGCCGGAATCTTCGACGTCTCCCACATGGGCGAGTTCGAGATCACCGGCCCGGACCGGAACGCCTTTGTCAACCGAATCACCTGCAACGACGTGAGCGCCCTCGCGCCAGGCGAGGTGCAATACTCGGCGATGCTCACGCGGGAGGGCACTTTCGTCGACGACTGCACCGTGTATCGCTTCGACGACAAGTTGATGTTGGTGGTCAATGCCGCCAACATCGCCAAGGACTGGGAGTATGTGGTGTCTCACAAGGGCGGGGCCAACGTGCGGCTCAAGAACATCTCGCCCGACGTCGGCCTCCTTGCGCTCCAAGGGCCCCGGGCCCAGGCGGTCCTGCAGCCGGTCGCCACGGCCGACCTGGACCACGTGGGGTACTACAAGTTCACCACCGCCCAGGTAGCCGGCCGGGACTGCTTCGTCTCGCGAACCGGGTATACCGGCGAAGACGGATTCGAGATCTACTGCCGCGCCCACGACACCGCGACCATCTGGGACGCGCTGACCGGTGACGGCAAGGCGGCGCCGATCGGACTGGGCGCCCGCGATACCCTCAGGCTCGAAATGGCCTACGCGCTCTACGGGAACGACATCGACGACACGGTGACCCCGCTCGAGGCTTCACTCGGATGGATCGTGAAACTGGACAAGGGCGCCCCGTTCGTTGGCCGCGACGCGCTGAAACAACAGAAAGAGCGCGGCGTCACCCGCCGGCTGGTGGGCTTCACGCTCAACGCCAAGGCCATCGCCCGCCAGGGCTACCAGGTGTATTACCGCGACCGCCCCGTCGACCTGGTCCGGAGCGGGTCGATGAGTCCGTCGCTCGGCGTCCCCATCGGCACAACCTACCTGCCGGTGGACGTCGCCAAGGTTGGGACCGAATTCGAAGTGGAGTGCCACGGCAAACGGATTCCCGCCGTCGTCGTCAAGCGCCCGTTCTACACCGAAGGCTCGGTCAAGAAGGGAACGTGACCCCCCAGCTGTCCATTCGCGTTGCCATCCTCACCATCTCCGACGCCGGAAGCCGTGGAGAGCGGGAGGACACCTCGGGCGCGGCCATCGCCGCCTGGGCCGCTGCGCGCGGGTTTGCGACCGCCGTCCGTGACATCGTGCCCGACGACAGCGTGCGCATCGCCGCCACGCTCGCCGCCTGGGCCGACGGCGATCGCGCCGACCTCATTCTCACCACCGGGGGGACCGGGCTCTCGCCGCGCGACGTCACCCCTGAGGCGACGTCCACCGTGCTCGAGCGTGAGGCCCCGGGGATCGCCGAGGCCCTGCGCATGGCGGCCTATCCCGGCTTCCCGAGAGCGGCGCTTTCACGGGGGCGGGCTGGCGTTCGGGGCGGAACCCTGATCGTGAACCTGCCCGGCAGTCCCAATGGCGTTCGCGACGGGCTCGCGGTGCTCGATCCCCTCGTCGATCACGCCGTGGCCCTGGTCCGAAACCAGAACCCGGGGCATTAACCCATGGCGAACAAGGTGCTGCTGACGCTCGACGACCTCGAGACCGCCGTCCCCCTGAACGCGGCGCTCGAAACGGCCGGGTTCGGAACCGCCACCCTGTCCTCGATGGACAACGTGCAGCAGCTGGTGCGCCGCGAGTCCCCCGAACTCATCATCCTGACCGGGGCCGTCTACGAGCCGCGGGCCGCCCACCTCGCGGCCATGGCCCGTGAGGCGGAGATCTCCACCCTCGCCTTGCTCGAGTCCACCGACAGCGCACGCGACCGGCGGGTGGTGCGCCCGCCCGTCACCGAGATCATGGTCAAGCCCGTCAGGGTGGATGACGTGGTGGCGACCGCCCGGCGTCTCCTCGATCGCCGCCAGCTCCAGGAGCACACCGGCATCATCGGCGAGAGTCCGCCGATTCAAGAGGTCTTGGTCAAGATCGAGCAGATGGCGCCGGTGTCGAGCACGGTGTTGATCCAGGGCGAGTCGGGATCAGGAAAGGAACTGGTTGCCAAGGCCATCCATGACCTCTCGCCGCGGCGGGGCAAGCCGTTCATCGCGGTCAATTGCGCCGCCTTGCCCGAGACCCTGCTCGAGTCCGAACTCTTTGGGCACGAGAAGGGGGCGTTTACCGGCGCGGCCGAGCGGCGGCTGGGGCGCTTCGAGTTGGCGCAGGACGGCACGATTTTCCTGGACGAGATCGGCGAGATCCCGCCGAGCGTGCAGGTGAAGCTGCTCCGGGTCTTGGAGAACCGGACCTTCTTCCGGGTGGGCGGTGCCGAGCCGATCAAGGTCAATGTTCGGGTGGTAGCGGCGACCAACAAGAGCCTCAAGGAGTCGGTGGCGTTGGGCGAGTTCCGTGACGACCTCTACTACCGTCTCAGCGTGCTCAACATCTATCTGCCGCCCTTGCGCGAGCGTCGCGGCGACATCCCCCTCTTGGTCCGGCGCTTCATCAAGGAATTGGCCGCCCTCCACGACCGGCGCTTTCGGGGCATCACCCCCGAGGCCATGCAACGGCTGGTCTCGGCCGACTGGCCCGGCAACGTCCGCCAGCTCCGCAACCTGGTCGAGTCGATGGTGGTGCTGGCCCCGGGGGGCGAGATCCGGGACTCCGATATCCCGCCGGATATCCTGGAGGGCCCCAATAAGCTGCTTCCGGTCCGGGTCCAGGCCGCCACCGGCCAGGTAGGCAGCCAGGAGCTCGAGTTTATCTTGCGCAGCCTCATGGAGTTACGCGTCCAGGTCCAGGACTTGCGGCGTCGTCTCGATGAGCGCCCGGAGCCGGTCCAGGTCATCGATTTGGGGGACGATGCCCTGGTGACCGACATCGTGCCTGAGGGAGTGCCTGAGGAGCCGGAAGAGGTCTTGTACCGCCCGGGAATGACCATGGCCGAGGTCGAGCGGGCCGCCATCGAGGCGGCGCTCAGGGAGGCCAGAGGCAACCGGCGCAAGGCCGCCGAGGAATTGGGCATCGGCGAACGGACGCTCTACCGGAAGATCAAGGCCTATCGATTGGCCTAAGTGTAGGCCTTGCTGAAGTTTGCAGCATCGCCAAGTCTTGACACCGGCGCGGCACTGTCCAATATTAGCTCTCCCCCTGCCCGGGAATCCTCATCATGCCGGTTCAGTGAACTTCACTGTAAACCCCGACGCCTGCGTCGGTTGCCTCGCCTGCGTCCGCGTATGCCCCACGGACGCGGTTGCCGTCTCAGGGCCCGTTGTCCAGGTCGTCGACGAGGCCTGTATCCGCTGTGGCCGTTGCGTGCCGGCCTGCCCGCATGATGCTATAGATGTAAGCGGTCAAATAGGCCGGGCGCTGGCGGTTGCGGCCCGGGGGGACGGGATTCTGATCCTGAGCCCGGAGGCGGCGGCCCACTTCTATCCGGCGACGCCGGAACAGGTGGTGAATGCCTGCTACGCTGCCGGCTTCCGCACCGTCCACCGCGGGGTCATCGGCGACGAACTCGTTGCGGCAGAATATCTTAAGCTGTGGCACGAGGAGAACTGGGGGACCCTGATCCGGTCCACCGATCCGGTGGTTGTAGAGACCGTCCGACGGGACTACCCCGAGCTGGTGCCCTACCTGGCGCCGGTCACCATCCCCGCGGTGGCCGAGGCCCGCTACCTCAGGGCCCGCTATGGCTCGAATCTTGAGATCGTCTACGTGGGGGTCTGCCCGCCGATCAACGATCCGGACTTGGACGCCGCGGTCACCTTCGACGACCTCGAGCACATCTTCCGGCTGCGCGGGGTGAGCGTGTTGACCCAGCAGGACTACTTCAGCCGGATCCCGGAGGAGCGCCGCCGGCACTTGAGCGCGGCCGGTGGGTTGCCGCTCACGATCTTGGATGAGGCGAAGCAGGGCGGCCGGTTCGTCAAGATGCGGGGGCTCTGGGCCATCAAGGCGTTGGCGCGGGCGGTGGCGGTGGATCGGTTGGATTTGGGATTCGTGGATTTGCTCTCGCACGAGGGCGCGCTGGACCATCCGCTGTCGGGCCCGCGCGAGGAGTTGTTCTGGCGCCGGGCGGTGGTGGCCAGTACGGAGCCGCCGCGGAGTCCGGCCCCGGTGGTGGACAGCACGGTGGTGGCGAGTGTGGGGGCGGTGTTCGACATCCAGAGCCGGGTGGCCAACCCCAACGCCACCGGGGTGGCGGTGGTGTTGGACGCGATCGGTCCCGGGCCCAACGGCAAGCCCTGGGATTGCGGCGCCTGCGGGTTCGACACCTGTCACCGGTTTGCGGTGGCGGCGGCGCAGGGCCGGGCGACGCTCCGGCAGTGCGTGCCGTACCAGGAGCGCCGGGCGGAGGAGGCGTCGCGCGAGGCGGCGAGCGATCCCCTGACGGGGCTCGCGACCATCAAAGTGTTGCGCGACCGGTTATCCTACGAGATCGAGCGCAGCAAGCGGAGCAACGAAGGGTTCGCCGTCTTGTTCATCGATCTGGACCGGTTCAAGGAGTTGAACGACAAGTACGGCCACGAGGCCGGCAACGAGGTCTTGAAGGCGGTGGCGGGCGAGATCAAGGGAGCGGTGCGGGCGTCCGACCTCGCGGCCCGCTACGGCGGCGACGAATTCGTCGTGATCTTGACGCGCACCGACCTCCACGGCGGCAACCGGGTGGCCGAGGCACTCAGGGCCGGGATCGAGGGCGAGGGGCGGCGGTTGGGGTATCCGTCCGGGTTCGTGACGGCGAGCATTGGGCTCGCGGAGTTCGATCCGCGGCGGCCGGTGGACGGCGACTTATTGGTGACGGCGGACCGGGCGTTGTACCAGGCCAAGGCGGCCGGGCGCAACCTGGTGGCCAATCACAACGGTGACAACCGGTAACGGGACTCACCCATGATGCAAGGCAAGGTGACTGTGACGGGTTCGGGATCTCCGAGACAGCCGGACTTCGGCGAGGCGACCGGCGGGCTGACCGGCGGCGCCGACGCCCCCGATCCGTGGGGCGTGCGCCGGGCCGAGAATCTGCTCACCAGCCTGGAGGGGGTATTGTCCGCGCGGGTAGTGACCACGCCGTTGGGCGAGGTCAGCGAGATCCACATTCTGGCCCGGTCGGGCTTGCAGGCCAAGCAGGTGGTGCGCAATGTCGAGTCGGCGCTGTTGGCCCAGTTGGGGCTTCGGGTGGACCACCGCAAAATCAGCATCGCGCAGACCGCCGACATCCGGCCCATCGAGGCCTTGGAGCAGGACGCCGTGGCCCAGCGGGCTCGGCACCGGACGGTGTTGTTCGAGAATCTGAGCGTGTCGCCGTCGAGCCGTCCGCACCGCATCAACTTGTCGGTCACGCTGTCGTGCGATGGCAAGAGCGAGACGGCCGATGCCGAGAGCACCGACACCCCGCGGAGCAGGGTGGAGGCGGCGGCGGAGGCCACCATCAAGGTGCTCGATCGCTTGCTGGAGAAGTTCTCGGTGGCGCTCGAGGGGGCCAAGGTGGTGGACGGGTTCGATTGTCAGTTCGTCTTCGTGGCGGTGCAGGGATTGGGTCGGCGCGATGCCTTGTTGTTGACTGGCACGGCGCAGATCAAGCAGAGTGCCGAGCGTGCCGCGGTGTTTGCGGTGCTCGACGCGACCAACCGGTGGACGGCGATTCGCCGGGCGAGTTAGGCTAACCGGCTTCCCCGTGGTGCGGCGGCCGCTGGCGCGGCGGGGGGGCTTTATCAAACTCAGGGAATAGGAGAAAACGGAAGGGGACCCCGGTCGATTCTATTGTAGGACCGAGCGGAGGTTGAGCGGACAACTGACGAGCGGAGCGTCGGGTAGGCCATAGCGAGGCTTGCCACCTTCTCAAGCAACTCTCTAAGAGGAGGTGACGCTCATGCTGAAAATCAGCTGGCTCGCCGCGGCAATGAACTTCGTTGCCGACTTGTTTGCTAAGGCCGAAGACCAGATCTGGCTATAGCAGACTCTCGATCGGGGTCCCCATCCATTCCTCAGAAGCCATGCCTCAGAGATTCCGAATCAACTCTCTGGTTCTTGGGGTTGCGGTGGCGGCATTCTTGGCCACCGGGGCGACATTTACCCTGCGACAGCCATTTCCAGGCTGGTGGGCTTTCGGGGCGTTTTTGATCGTAACCCTCTTGCTAGATGGTCATTCTACTAATCTTCGCATAAAAGCTGCTGGTTCGACCGCATTCGTCATGCACATGGCGGCCACGATGTTGTTCGGTGGTTTTTGGGGCGTCTGTCTAGCCGCTTCGTCAATCCTGATAGCCCAAGTGAGCAAGGGCTCTCCGGCGATCAAGGTAATCTTTAATACTGCTCAGCGAGCGTTGGCCATTGCGCTTGCTGTGCTGGTCTATCAAGGCCTGGGGGGAGGTATACCCCC
>JBFGLJ010000101.1:0-10153 GCA_041576235.1 Gemmatimonadales bacterium
CCCACCGGCGGTGAAGGCCATGGCGAGGAGCGCCAACGGGTACCCGTAGTGCGCGTGCAACTCCGGCATGTTGTCGAAGTTCATCCCGTAAATGCCGGCGATGAACGTGAGCGGAATGAAGATGCTGGCGAGGATGGTCAGGACCTTCATGATCTCGTTCATCCGGTTGCTCAGGCTCGAGAGGTAGATGTCGAGCAGGCCGCCCGCCATCTCTCGGTAGGATTCGATCACATCCATCAACTGGACGCAGTGGTCGTAGGAATCTCGGAAGTAGATCCGTACCGGATCGGTGACGTGATTCTCATCTCCTCGAATGAGGGCGTTGATGGCATCTCGCTGCGGCCAGATCGTGCGCCGGAACGAAATCAGCTCCCGCTTGAGTCGGTGGATCCGGCCGATGGTGGCATTGCTGGGGTTAGCGATCACTTCTTCTTCCACCACCTCCAGGTGGTCCCCCAGCCGTTCGAGCACCGGGTAGTAGGCGTCGATCACCGTGTCGACGATGGCATAGGCCAGGTAGTCCGGGCCGCTCCGTCGCATGGGTCCCTTGCCACGCCGGATCCGCTCACGGACGGGGTCCAGGACGTCACCTGCCCGCTCCTGGAACGTCAGGACGTAGTGCTCGCCGATGATGACGCTGACCTGTTCCCAGTCGATTTCTCCTCCTTCCTTCTGGCTGATCATACGAGTGATCAGGAGGTCATGCCCTTCGTGGGTTTCATACTTTGGTCGTTGCGGAACGTGGACGACGTCTTCGAGCAAGAGGGAGTGCAGGCGGAAGCACTCCGCCAATTCGCGGAGCACGGCTTCGTCACCGAGGCCATGGACATCGATCCAGGTCACCGAGTCGCTCACGAGGTAGGCGGCCAGGTCGGACACGGCGACCATCTCCTGCTCATCCAGACGATCCGGGGTGTAGTCCATGATCCGGATGCTGGGAGGCAGTGCCCCTTCGGGAATAGCCAGCGTGCCGGGCGACGCTCCAATGTGAGGCTTGCGTTTACGGTACATGACCTCGTCCTATAAGCCTGAGAAGACGTTGGAGACCGGCTTCCCGCCGGGCGGGGGGGGGCTCATGCCGCAGCCATTTGGGTGAGGGCCCCGCTGATGTCCGGATCGAAGTGGACGTCGAGTTACGGGAAGGCAATGGTCACACCCACCTCCTTGAGGCTCCACCATATGGTCTGGTAGAGCTCACTCATGAGGGTCTGGGCCTCCCAAGGCTGGCTGATCCATACCGAGACCTCGAAGTTCACCGAGGAGTCTCCGAACCCGGTGAGGAGGATCCTAGGGGCCTGTTTCGGGCTGCGCCACTCGATGGCGGTCGCGGCGCGGCCCAGCGTGTCCATCACCACGCGCATGTCGGATCCGTAGATGACGCCGACCTGGGCCCGTAACCGGTAGAGCGGGTCCTTCAAGGTAAAATTCTTGACCGTGCTTTGCACCAGGACCGAGTTCGGGACGATCATCTCTTCGTCGTCCCGAGTCCGGACGATGGTTGTTCGAATCCCTATATTCTGGACCCGGACCACGCGGTCTTCGACCTCCAGGATATCACCCGGCTGAATCGACCGGTCGAGGAGCAGGATCACGCCCGAGACGAAATTCTGGGCGATGTTCTGCATGGCGAACCCGATGCCCACTGCGAAGATGGCTCCGGCGGCGAAGAAAGCTCCCAGATCGACCCCCACGGTGTCCAGCGCCACGCCCAACGCGAGGAAGAGAATCGCGTAGTGCAGTAGACGGCCGACGACCTCACTATTCGCCATTCGGCCGGTATCCCGGGCCGGGATCGCGCGTCTGAGCGCCCGCTGGAGCATCCGCGACACGGCGAATGCGACCACCAGAATCAAGAATGCCGTGACCAGGGTGGCCACGGTCACGGGGGTGCCTGCCAGGGTAAAGAGGTGCAGGTCGAGAATGCTGTTCGGATTCATTGGTGCCTCACGGTCGAGAGCGGCTCGTGGAGCGGGTTCGTCCCGCCCGGTTTCCAACGGCAACGCTGCCTCGCTCAAGAGTATAGCAGCCCGTGGGAGACGGCATCAATTCTCACCGCGACGCCCACGGCCTACACGGCCCTTGTGATCCTGGCCCTTTCGGGCGATGGTTTCCCGGTCCCGACGCCAACACCCCCGACGAGACCCCAATGCTCAAGGTGACCCCCTTCCATCCCCGCACCAGCGCCTTGGCCCAGGGTCAGGCGTGGCGGCGATGGGCGGGATACACGGTGCTGAGCGCCTATGCGCTCCACCACGAGCCGGAGTACGCCGCCATCCGAAACAGTGCCGCGCTGATCGACGTGTCCCCGCTCTACAAATACGTGATACGTGGCCCCGACGCGGAACGCCTTCTCAACCGAGTGCTGCCTCGCGAGCTCACCAAACTCAAGCTGCACCAGGTCATGTACACGCCGTGGTGTGACGGTGCAGGAAAGGTGATCGACGACGGCACGGTCTCGCGACTGGGCCCCGATACCTTCCGGCTCACCTCGGCCGACCCCAACCTCCGGTGGCTCAGCCAGAACGCCGTGGGCATGGATGTCGGCATCGAGGATGTGTCTGAACGCACCGCGGCGCTTGCCCTGCAGGGTCCCACATCGCGCGCCATTCTGAACGAGCTGTGCGACGGCGATGTGACCCAGCTTCGGTTCTTCAGGCTCGCGGTGGCCACGATCGACAGCGTCCCTGTCACCATCTCGCGGACTGGCTATACCGGAGACCTTGGATATGAGATCTGGCTCGATCGTGAGCAGGCACTCACGGTCTGGGACGCGATCATGGACGCCGGGAGACCCTTCGGGATGTGCCCGGCGGGGATCCACGCGCTCGACATCGCTCGCATCGAGGCCGGGTTGCTCATGATTGATATCGACTACGTGTCCGCCCACCGGGCATTGATCGAGGCGCAGAAGTCTTCGCCCTTCGAGCTCGACCTGGGCTGGACGGTCGATCTCGGCAAGCCATCGTTCGTGGGGAGAACAGCGCTGGCGGACGAAGCCGCCCGCCCGCCGTTGTGGCGGCTCCGCGGCATCGCGGTGGATTGGGACTCGCTCGAGCGTTTGTACGCCGCGGTCGGCCTTCCGCCCACCCTGCCGAGTGTGGCGTGGCGAACCAGCGTCCCCGTCCTCGTCGAGGGCGGCGGGGTTCAGGTCGGCTACGCGACCAGCGGCTGCTGGTCCCCCCTCCTCAAGCAATACATCGCGCTGGCTCACCTCGAAGCGGCCTACAGCGAGCCGGGCACACCACTGGCCCTTGAAGTCACGGTGGAGCACCGCCGAAGACCGGCGGCGGCCCGGGTCGTCTCGTTGCCGTTTCTGGATCTCGAGCGAAAGCGAGCCTAGCAGATGCCCGGCCGGACGAATTCCTACGACGCCATCGTGATCGGTGGAGGCCATAACGGGCTGGTGACCGCAGCGTATCTGGCCCGTGCCGGACGCCGGGTGCTGGTGCTCGAGCGCCGCGAGGTCCTGGGCGGGGCGGCCGTGAGCGAAGAGGTGTTCCCGGGGTTCACGTTCTCGGTGTTCTCCTATGTCGTGAGCCTCCTGCGACCGGAGATCATCCGAGAACTCGACCTCCCCGCCCACGGCCTCCAGATCCTCCCGCTCGAGAGCACGCTGACCCCGCTCCCCAACGGAGATTATCTGGCGGCGTGGGCCGATCCCGACCTCAACCGGCGCGAGCTGTACCGACACTCGCCCAAGGACGCCGAGGCCTACGACGAGTTCGGCCGCCTGATGCACCACATGGCCATGGCCGTCAAGCCGATCCTGAACATGGTGCCCCCCGACCCGACGTCGCTCAGCCCCAAGGAGCTGCTGAGTCTGGCGAAGCTGGGCAAGCACTTCCGCGACCTCGGCAGTGAACGCTTCTCTGCCCTCTTCAAGTTGATGACCATGAGTTCGGCTGACTACCTGGACGAGTGGTTCGAGTGCGAACCCCTCAAGGCGACCAAGTCGGCCAGCGGCATCATTGGGACCTTCCTCGGACCGCGATCGCCGGGGACGGCCTATGTCCTCCTTCATCATTACATGGGAGAGATCGACGGAGCATTCCGTGCCTGGGGCTTCGCCAAGGGTGGCGCAGGCGGGATCAGTGAGGCGATCGCGAGCGCGGCCCGGGGCTTCGGTGCGGAGATCAAGACCCAGGCGGACGTCGAGCAGGTCATCGTGAAGCGTGGGCGCGCGGCCGGCGTGGCGCTCGCGGATGGGACGGAGGTGTCGGCCAAGTTGGTGGTATCGAGCCTCGATCCGCACCTCACCTTTCTCAGACTCCTCGAGCCGGGCCACCTCCCGGAGGACTTGGTCGAGGGCGTCAAGCGATACCGATTCCGCGGGTCGTCGGGCAAGGTCAACCTGGCCCTGAGCGAGCTCCCGAACTTCACCTGCCTCCCGGGACGCGGTCCCCATCTGCGAGGCGCCATATCGATCAGCCCGAGTGTCGACTACCTCGAGCGCGCCTATGACGACGCCAAGTACGGACACTACTCACGCCGCCCGTACATGGACATCATCATCCCGTCGATGATCGACCCCGGCATGGCTCCCCTGGGACAGCATGTGATGTCGATCTTCGTTCAGTACGCGCCCTATGACCTGAATGATGGTTGGAATGACCAGGCACGCGAGGCCTTCGGGGAGACGGTCATCGATACCCTGGCCGACTACGCTCCCAACCTCAAGTCGTCCATCCTGCACCGTCAGGTGCTCACGCCCAAGGACATCGAGGACATGGTGGGGCTCACCCAGGGGAACATCTTCCAAGGCGAATTGGCCCTGCAGCAACTGTTCTTCCTGAGACCCCTGCCGCAGTGGGCCAAGTACCGAACCCCGGTGCGCGGCTATTACCAGTGCGGCTCGGGCACCCATCCGGGCGGCGGGGTCATGGGCGCCTCGGGTCGGCTCGCGGCCCTCGAGATCCTGAAAGACGGTTCGAGGTGGCCGAAATGAAGACGCGGTACGATGTGATCGTCATTGGTGGCGGCGTCAACGAACTGGTGGCGGCGACGTATCTGGCGAAGGCCGGCCGCGCGGTTCTGGTGGTGGAACCGGGCGAGACGGTGGGCGGCGTGCTGGTCACTCGCGAGGTGTTTCCCGGGTTCGCCGTCGATGTGTGCGCCCACGACCTCGGGTGGCTCGATGCCCAAATGGTGCGCGACCTCGACCTGGCCAGTCACGGCCTCGACATCCTGGGGGTCGAATCGAGCCTCTTGATCCCGGGACAGGATGGCCGGTCGCTCTCCCTGCGGGCCGATGCCGCGGAAGCCGTCCGGTCTATCGCCGAATTCTCCCCGGCCGATGCAGCGAAATGGCCGGCGTTTCTCGAGCGCGTTGCGTCCCTCGCCGGCTTCCTCCAGACCCTCTACCGCGTCCCCCCGCCCCTTCCTACCAGCCGTGACCGCCGTGACCTTCGAGCGCTGCTGGCCCTCGGACGCCGGTTCCGCGGTTTGGGCAAGGTCGGGATGCTCGAGTTCCTCCGGACGCTTCCGATGTCGGTCGCCGATATGCTCGACGACTGGTTCGAGGGCGATCTCCTCAAGGGCGCCTTGGGAGCCGGCGGGGTGGCCCATCTGGACCAAGGCCCGCGCTCGGCAGGGACCGCGTTTCTCTTGCTGCACCGCGAGGCCGGCCGCCCACCCGGCGCCCTGCGCACCCGAACCATCGTGCGCGGCGGGGTAGGGCAGGTCGCGCGGGCCTTGGCAAACGCCCTCACCGGACGCGGGGGCGAGGTCCGACTCGGCGCGGCCATCGCGGGGATTCTGGTCGAGAGCGGCGCCGCGACCGGCGTGGTACTCGCCGGCGGAGAGGAGATATCCGCGTCGACGATTGTGAGCGGCGCCGACCCGCGGCGCACCTTTCTCGAGCACCTCGACCCGGACCACCTCGATCCCGAGTTCATTCGCGCCGTCCAGAACATCAAGTTCAATGGTGTGGCGGCCAAGGTGAACCTGGCGCTGGATGCGCTCCCGTCGTTTGCCCCCGCTCCTGGCCAGCCCGACGGCAGACTCCTGCGGGGGACCGTCTCCGTGAGTCCCAGCCTGGAGTATCTCGAACGCGCCTACGACGATGCCAAGTACGGACGCCCGTCTCGGCGCCCCACGCTCGAGGTGACGATACCGTCGCTCTTGGATGCCGGCCTGGCACCCGAGGGCAAGCATGTGATGTCGGTCTGGATGCAGTACGCGCCCTACACCCTGCACCAGAACACGTGGAACGCCTCCGCCCGAGACGCGTTGGGCCAACTCGTGGTCGACACCTTGGCCGACTACGCCCCCAACCTGCCAGGATCGATCCTCGACCGGCAGGTGCTGACCCCGGCCGACCTCGAAGCGGAGTTTGGGCTCAGCGAAGGGCATCTCTACCAAGGCCACCTCACCCTCGATCAAATCCTCTTCATGCGGCCGGTGCCGGGATGGTCCGGGTACCGTACGCCGATCGACGGGCTCTACCTCTCGGGGGCGTGCACCCACCCTGCCGGACTTGCGGGTGGTCCGGGCCGCCTTGCGGCCATGCGCGTGCTGGCTGATCGCAAGAGAGCGACGAGACGACCGGCAGGACTACGGCGCTAAGGCGCGTGTGCGGGCGTTATGGGGTGAGGGCAGGGCAGTTGCAGGTACAGCGTTCTGGGCCCATACTGCTCGGTGTCTGACATTCTTCTTTCGTTGGGGGATATAATGGCCAAGCAGATCGCTTGTGGAGATTTGATGCCGGGTTGCGACTTTGTGGCGCGGGCGGAGTCCGAAGCCGCCCTCCTCGAGACGGTCGCGAAGCACGCCCGCGAGGTGCATGGGATTCAGGAAGTCACGCCGGATCTCGCGACCAAGGTCAAGGGGGTCATCAAGGACGCCTAGCCCGGGCCCGTCGGCGGCTCCCCCCACGCGGGGATGAAGTCTTCAGGTTCCACACCGAGCGCATCCGCGATCCGCGTGATGTAGTTGAAGTAGCCAACGACTTGGGTGGCATCGTGGATAGCGGTGTCGTCGAATCCGTGGGCGCGAAGCGCGTCGAGATCCGCAGGCTGCATGTTGCGCTGGTCATGGGTGAGCTTGGCGCCGAATTCGCAGAGGGCGCGATCTGCGGGGCTCAGGGGAGCCTGGCGCCAGTCACGGGCGACCAGGTGCACGAATCTGTCCGCTTCCGCTTCCGTCCCATACCTGTCGACGACCTCTGCACGGAGGTCGTGTGCGTGGGCCTGAATTCAGTACCGGCACCCCAGTTCGGCGGACACGGCCGTCGCGAGCAACTCCCTTTGGACCCGGCTGAGGGGCGAACGCCCGAACATGATGGCAGCGTAGTAATCCATGCTGGCCCTCATGACCCGTGGATTCACGCTCATGATCTGAACGATGTGCCACAGCCGGCCGGCTCGTTTGAGCGCGGCGTCATACTGCTGCTTCAAGAAACCGCTGGCGTGATCGAGTTCCACCTGGTGGATCCAGGGCATGACGAACCTCGTTTCGGGGGCTGGATGGCCTGGTGCGACCTTCAAGGTCTCTTCACCGGGCCTTCACCTGCGCACACAAGTATTATTCATGGGGTAGTGTGATTCAACACCGGCCGGGGGCGACGATGACAAAACATGACACTCCCGCCACTTACACCTCCGACGAGGCGCACGCGATCCGGGTGGTGACGCTGGCTGGAGGCCGTCCGACCTGTCCCCGCTGTGCTGAGCTGTTGCTGGTGGCGACCCCCGTGGTCCTCGAGGACATGACGGTGCAGGAGGTGACGTGTCCCTCATGCCACCGCTGCGTGATCCTCCGGGATGAGGAACTCAAGAGCAGGAACTGACGGGTCGATACGGTGAATCCCGCCGGCTCGCGGGAGGAGATGCGGGGTGGGCCGGTGGGTGGGAGGTTACGGCAAGACCACCCGGGCGCCGAGGATATACCCCACCACGATCAGAGCGAGCTGCAGGAGAAGAAAGGCCACCAGCCATGGCCTGGGGGTTCGCGTGAACCACGCCTTTCGAGACGATCCCCCGGCCACGACCGAGCCGGCCTTCCTGAACATGGCCCTCAGCGCATCACCCGGGTCAGGGGACGGGTCGGCCACGTCAGAGCCTCAACTTGAGCTCGATGCTCACCATCAGATCGGAGGGTGTCTCTTCGAAGACAATGTGATCCTCGACCCGGCGGATGACCATCTTCATGAGGGGCCCCTTCCCCTTTCCCTTGCCCATGTTGCCCCGCCGATAGTACACGACCTGAGCGCCTTCCACTTGCTCGACCCGAACCACATCGTAGCCGCCATCGACTAACACGGTCCTGGTCACCACGAGTGCCCTGTCGGTCGAGACCGCGAACGTCTTCTTCGCCTTTCCCTGGGCCATCGCCGGGGTGGCGAGGCCGAGCACGAGGACGGCGACCACCACGGTCGCCAGATTGGCAATCGATCGACGCGCCATAGGACTCCTCCTGGGTGGGTCCGGTCGGGTTCCCCCGACTTCTCGCAGGGGATGTCATTGGCAGCAAATCGCGAGCCCCTGGGCCCAACCGGGGCCCCGAGCCGCGGCCGTGCCGTGACCCGGCGTGGATTCAATCCCAAGTCCATGCGGGAGTTACTCGACTCGCCGGCGCTGACCTCCCGTCCTATGGTCCCCACCGGCCTCCCCGTCGACCGGCGCCCGTCATGCCCGCAGATTGCCACCCCTCCGCGCGGCGGGTGGTGCCTCAGATGGAGCCGGTCGGGCGCCTATGGGAATCCCTAACATTGTACTGGAAGTCAACTTACGGGCTCGATAGTTGCTGGCTCAGTCGGACACATCCTGCTGGAGGACACCGTGTCACCAGGCAGACCGCAGAGGCCCCGACCCGGGCCACGCCGCCCCTTCGCGTGGGCGTTGGCGGCGGTCTTCATCGGCCTCACAATCGGCAACGTGCACCGGACCCTTGGCCCACCCACCCCCGGGCACCCGGCCGACCTCGCGAGCGCGAGAGCGCTGGTCTATCTCACGGTGCAGGGCATCGAGGAGTATCGCGACTCGACCGGCGCGTTTCCGCCCACCCTCGACGCGGCGGGGCTCGACTACCCTGGCCTCGAGTACCACCCTCGCGCCGGGGGGTACTCGATTGCCACGGCCGCCGTGGGCGGGAGCGGGGGGGCGGTTCACTTCACCCTGGGCGATGACCTCGAGCCGTATCGGGCCGCGGCGCGGGCGGTGATCGCGCGCGGGAGCGGGTCATGACCCGGCGGGGCGCCACCATGATCGAGCTCCTGGTGGTAATGATCCTGATCGGCATCTTGGCGAACATCGCCTTGCCGAAGTTCTGGGACGTCCGCCGCCACGCCGATGCGGCCCATGTGATCGCCGACTTCAACGCGATCCGGCTCGCGACTTTCAATTACTACGCCGAACAGAACCGGTTCCCGGGCACCGGCCCCTGGGGAAACCCTCCACCGGAGCTCATTCCGCTCCTTCCCGGCGGGATGGCCTTTGCCTACAAGGGGGTCAAGTACCGGTGGCGGCGCTGGTCGCTCCCCGGTGGCCTCCCCGGACAGCCCTCGCGCACCTCTCTGCTCGGCGTGCAGATTCTCGCCCCGGATGCCTCGACCCTCCGGGCGATCCGGAGCGCGTATCGCGGTGAGCAGGTCTTCGGGCATACCATCACGGTGACACTCGTGGTGGAATGACTCCTGAGAGGTTGCGCCGGAGTCCATCGCGTCAGAAGCCTTTCCACAATTCACCCGGTCTCATGCGGATTCAGGAACCCGACCCTGGAAGGAGCCCATGATTCCGGGCCATTTTCGGGGTCGGATCCTTGCGTGGCCCGGAGCAATGCCCCATAATGGGGGTGTCGTTTCCGGTTCGAGACCCACCCCTTTCAGAGGAGTCGGAGCGTGAACAAGGAAGATTTTGCCGAGAAGCTGGCGAAGAAGACCGATATCTCGAAGACGAAGGCGATGGAGGTCCTCGATAGCATCTTCTCGACCAAGCCCCGCCAGGGCATCATCGCGACAGAGCTGGACGCCGGCCGTGACTTCAACATCACCGGCTTCGGCTCGTTCCGGACCCGGAAGATGAAGGCCCGCAAAGGCCGGAATCCCCAGACGGGCAAGGAGATCATGATCAAGGCTCGGAAGTCGGTATCGTTCCGGGCCGGCAAGGGGCTCAAAGACCGCGTGAAGGAGTAGCCGCGATCGAGAAGGCCCGCGCTC
>JBFGLJ010000102.1:0-10141 GCA_041576235.1 Gemmatimonadales bacterium
CGGGGCGGGGGCGGGCGTTCTGGTGGGCGACATGGCTGGACTCGGTCTCGGTGAGGCCATCGGTTGGGGCCTGCACCGCGCCGGCCCTGCCCTCAGGCTACTATGGGAAGGCGCCCGGCGCGACCCCGATGCCCCGAAGACGCCTCGGGCGCGGTTCCAACCCTTGCCGAAATCATCCTATCCAACGGGATGCATGCGGAGACCAGGCCCTGGAGTGGCAGCGCTGACCAAAGACCAGCGAGCGGCGAGAGTCGAGACGGAAGCGGCGGATGTGGCGCTGGCAGCCAGCGGAGACGCCCATGCCTTCGAACGCATTTACCGGGCCCACGTTCCCCGGATCCACAGTCTCGCCAGGCGCATGCTGGGCGACGACCTCGCCGATGAGGCCACCCAGGACATCTTCGTCCGAGCCTGGGAGAAACTCAAGACCTTTCGTGGCGAAGCCGCGTTTGGGACATGGCTCTACCGATTGGGGATAAACGTGATTCTTGCGCGCCGGGGTACGCTGGGCAAACAGCGCGAGCGGTTCGTGGACGGAGATGCCCCGCTCGAGCGCCTGTCGAGCCGTGCCGCAACCCCCGAGCTGACCGTGGACTTCGAGGGAGCGATTGGACGGCTCCCGGACGGTGCGCGGCGGGTGTTTGTGTTGCACGACATTGAGGGATACCGGCACGAGGAGATCGCGACCATGCTGGGGTTGGCGGAGGGCACGAGCAAGTCTCAGCTCCATCGGGCCAGGATGACGTTGCGCCGGTACTTGGAGCGATGAGAAGGAGACGACGATGACGGATCCCTGGACGGATCGGCTGTCGGAATACGTCGATGGGACGCTTCGGGCCGAGGAACGAGCGGGCTTCGAGGCCCATCTCGACGGGTGCGCCACCTGTCGTGCGACTGCCGACGACCTCCGCGCGGTGGCCACCCGGGCGAGTACGCTGGCCGATACCCCGCCAACGCGAGACCTCTGGGATGGAATCGCCGCCCGAATTGGGGCCATTCCGTTGCGTTCGAACGCTGCCGCGGCACCGGGGGTGGAGCGGAGGCCTCGGCGCTTCGTCTTCTCCCTGCCCCAGTTGCTGGCTGCCGGTATTGCCTTGGTCCTGTTGTCGTCGGCCACGGTCATGCTGGTCCAATCGGCCGGAGGCGACCGCAGCGGGGTGACGGACGATCCCTCTAGCGGCGTTCTGGCGGTCGCGGCGGGGACGGAGGCGATCGCGCGGTACGACCAGGCCATCACCGATTTGGTTCAGGTCCTCGACGCTGGACGAACGCGGCTGGATCCGCGCACGGTCCGCATTCTCGAGCGCAATCTGCAGATCATCGATGCGGCTCTCTACGAGGCACGCCACGCGGTCTCGCAGGATCCGGCCAGTCTTTACTTACAACATCACCTGGCTCAGACGATGCAGCGCAAGCTGGATGTCTTGCGCCACGCGGTCTCTCTCGTGGGCGCGGCCAGTTGAGCTTTCGTTGGAGATGATATGCTGTTGACCACCCTGGGGATGGCTGCCCTTCTCGCGGCGCCATTGGCCCAAGACACAACCATTGCGGTGTCGACCGGCACGCGCCTTCACGTCTCGACGTTCGCCGGTGAGATCCGGGTTCACGTCTGGGATCGGAGCGAGGTCCGCGTCCGCGCCGACGACTCCGATGACGGACGGATCTCCATTCAGCGGGCGGGCTCGACCCTTCGGATCAAGCCTCAAGGACGCTACGGCCACCGGGCCACCGACTTTGTCGTCACCGTGCCGCGGTGGCTGGCCATGGAGGTGAGCGGGACCAATACCGACATCTCGGTCGAGGGCACGGAGGCGGCCGTATCGGCGGCCACGGTGAACGGCGACATCGTGGTGCGCGGCGGCCGGGGGACCGTGACCGCCTCATCGGTGCAGGGCGACGTCGCCATCGCGGGCGCCCGTGATCGCATCACCGTGACGACGGTCGATGGCGATATTCGCGTTACCGACGTGACTGGTGAACTCCGGGCACAAAGCGTTGATGGATCGATCGACTTGATCCGGATGAAGGTGACTTCGCTCGACGTGAACACCGTGGATGGTGACATCCGCTTCGAAGGGCCAATTCTGGCCGGTGGGCAGTACACCCTCGCCACGCACGACGGAGATGTCATCGTGGTCGTGGCGGGCGACGTCGATGCCACATTTTCGGTCTCGACATTTGACGGCGATTTCGTATCGGATTTTCCAATCACCGCCCAGGGCCTCGCCCGCGGTGAACAGCTGTCGTTTACCATAGGAGCCGGCCGCGCGCGCGTGCGCCTCGAGGCGTTCGACGGTACCATCCGCCTTTCACGCGGGCGGTGACGTCGATCGATGCCGCCCTCACCCTGATGACCCAACGGAGACAAGGAGAACCAAAGCCATGCTGAGACTCGCGGGAGCAAGCCTGGCCGCCCTAGCGGTCGCCGGTTGGCCAACAACACCGGCCGACGCACCACGACCGAGTGATACGGGTCCCATGATGACGTCCACGGCCGACCAGGACTTCGAATGGACCGGCCGGATCGCACCCGGTAAGGCCATCGAAATCAAGGGGATCAACGGGGAGATTCGCGCGCGGGCTGCCCGGGGCCCTGACGTCATGGTGACGGCTGAGAAACATGGACGGGACGATGATCCCGCGACGGTGCGTATCGAGGTCGTGGAACACGATGACGGGGTCACAATTTGCGCCGTGTATCCGAATGCCGAGCGCAGTCGTCCCAATGAATGCAGTCCAAAGGATAGGGGCCGCATGAACAACAAGGACAACGACGTCACCGTCAATTTCGAGGTACGGGTCCCGGCAGGGGTGAGGCTCATCGGCCGGACGGTCAACGGCGACGTGGAGGCCAGTGGACTCGACAGCGATGTCGAACTCTCGACGGTGAACGGCAGCATCCACGCATCCACCACCGGCCATGCGTTGGGACGAACGGTCAACGGTGGTCTCGACATCACAATGGGTCGCGCCGACTGGAGCGGCACCGCCGAGTTTCAGACGGTGAACGGGAGCATTCGCCTCGCGCTTCCGGCGTCCCTCGACACCGAGGTTCGGGCTCAGACCGTCAATGGAGACATCACCACCGACTTTCCGCTCACGGTTCAGGGGCGGTTTGGGCCGCGACGGGTGTCAGGAACGATCGGCCGCGGCGGTCGTGTGCTCGACCTCCAAACCGTGAACGGGAGCATCAGCCTCCGGAAGCGCGGCGGATGAAGAAGCGGGGCCGGGGACCCGCGTGCGCGCCCCGGTCGTCCCGGTCGGTTCCGATTGGCCAGTATAGCTGATGCGGTAGATCACGTCTGCCAGATCGTCCGACACCAAGAGGGCGCCGTCCGGGGCGACCAACAGGTCCACTGGACGGCCCCACGCCCGGCGCCCGCCCAACCACCCGTCGGCGAACACTTCGGTGGTCACCTCCTCGGACGGGCCAAGATGGACGGCAGTGAGCCGGAATCCGACCGGCGTGGATCGATTCCAGCTGCCGTGCTCCGCCACAAAGAGCGCGTCCTTGTAGGCATCGGGAAACCGCCCCCCCGTGTAAAACTGGAGACCCAACGGCGCCACATGCGCAGGGAACTCCACCACGGGCGGCACCGAGGCTGCGCAATCTCCCTCGATGCCGAAGTCCGGGTCGACCACCTCGTTCCCGAAACACTTCGGAAATCCAAAGTCGAGGCCGGCTGTCGCCGCCACATTCAGTTCATCCGGCGGAAGATCCTCGCCCAACATGTCGCGGCCATTGTCCGAAAACCAGAACTGACCGGTCTGGGGGTGCCAATCAAATCCCACGGTGTTCCGCACCCCTGTGGCAAACACGGTTTGCTCACTCCCATCGGGCCGCATGCGAAAAATCGCCGCGTAGCGATCGGCGATCACGCGGCACACGTTGCACGGGGCCCCCACCGGAACGTAGAGGAATCCATCGGGCCCGAAACGAATGTACTTCCAGCCATGCTGCTCGTCCCTCGGGAAGTCTGCGTACGTCACCACGGGAAGGGTCGGATCGTCGAGCCGGGTCTCGATACTGTCGAACCTGAGGATGCGGCTCACTTCCGCCACATAGAGCGCCCCGTCACGAAACGCGACCCCATTGGGCATCTGGAGGCCGGCGGCCAGGGTGATGACCCGGTCTGCCACGCCGTCCCGGTTGGTATCGGGCAGCGCATACACGTTTCCCGCATCACGGCTGCCCACGAACACCGTGCCGCGATCACCGAGCGCGAGCGAACGAGCATTCTCAACCTCGCTCGCAAACACCGTGACGGTGAAGCCGGCGGGCAAGGCAAGCCGCTCCGGGTACGGCCGCGCACTGTTGTATCGCCAATAGAGAAACGCCGCGGCAGCGATCGAAAGCCACAACATCCACCGCAGACGGGCGGGCCGGCCGGCACGCAAGGGAGGGGTACCTGTCATGATGCGGGACACACGGGGCTACCGCTCCCCGACGAGGGTCGTGAGGGCGCGGTCGAACTGCTCGAGGGCCTGGGGGAAATCCGCACGGCCGAATCCTAATCGGAAACGATTGCCTGGGAAGTCGAATACGCTTCCCGGGAGGAGCAGCACCCCAAAGTCCACGCGCGCTCGGGTGATCAACTCGCCCACCGGCACCATCCCGCGCCAGTCCGGGAACCCTACCGCGCCGCCGCGCGGCACCACCCAGGAGAGCACACCCGTCCAGCGCTGAAAGAAGGGGCGCAGGCGGTCGAGGTTCGCCTCAATGATCTCCTGGCTTCGGGCAAGAAGCCGATCCCGGGCCCGCAACGCGATGAGGGCCAGGACCTCGCTCGGGGCGCTGTTGCATATGGTGGTGTAGTCCTTGAGCGCCATGATCCGATGCAACAACGCGCGATCACGGCACGCCACCCACCCAATGCGAAGTCCCGCCAACCCGAACGCCTTCGACATCACCCCCACACTGATGCCGCGCCCGCTCGACTCCACCCCCGCCGGGAGCCGGTCAGCAGGATCGTATTCGAGGTAGCGGTAAACCTCGTCGGAGAAGAAATGCGCGTCGGTTCGGTCCGCGATCTCGACCAGGTGGAGAAACCGCTGCCGGTCGGGGAGAGCCCCCGTCGGATTGTGGGGAAAGTTCACGATGACCAGCCGTGTGGACGAGCGAACTCGGCGCGCGAGGTCGTCCGGGTCGGGAAGCCAACCGCCAGCGGGATCCAAGTCCAGCATCTCGACGTCCGCGCCAGTCGCCCGCGCCACATCGCGCAGCGACTGATACGCCGGCCACCCCACCACCGCGTGGTCCCCTGGAGCGAGGAGGGCACGCATGCAGAGGTAGACCGCCTCTTCCGCTCCGGTGCAGACCACGATGTCGTCCGCGTCTACCCCCTCGTAGAGGCCCGCGATCTCTCGACGCAACAGGGGATGACCCTCCGACGGCGTATAGCCGAGTGCGAGCGCCTCCCACAGCGCGTGGGTCTCGTCGTCGGCCAGCAGGAGCAACTCACGGAGCTCGAGCGGTTCCACATCTGAGGCACACAGCACGAACGGTGTGGTGAATTCATGGCGAGCGAAGTACCGCTCGAGCTGAAACTCCGGGAGACGGGGAAGCGTCACCGCACAGCACTGCTGGGGAACACCCTCAAGGCTTCCTGCGATAGAGCCCGTCGAACACCACCGCCCACGTGGTCCCCCCATCTCGCGATTGCTCCCACAGTTGACGGACGGTCGTATCGGCAGGCTGGTTGAAGAAGGTCAGTCGGTGGAGCACCGTGTGCCCCTCGGGCCCCAGGGATTCGCCCGCCATGGCAAGCACTCCCTCGGCATACGTCCCGGTGAAGCGGAGAACACCGCCGCGATTGTCCACCCAGAGCTGGTGCCACCTACCGGTCCGGCGGTCGAAGACATTGAAACTCTCACCGGTTCCCCCCTGCGCCCCGGTCCAGTGCTCGTGGAGCACACAGCCATCGAGCGTCGTGGTGATCCGATTGGTACCGGCGATTCCACGGTCGGTGGATACCTCCCACGTGCCAACCCAGAAATCGAATTGGCGGTGCTCAGGGCCCTCACACGACGGGGCGGGGGCATCTTGGGCGCCGAGGGGAATGGCTGGAAGGGCAAGTGCGATGACCACGGCCCAGAGGGCCCCCACCCTTGACTGTCGGTTCGGCATGCTGGTCCCATCTCCTTGACCGCGAGTGTGGGGTCGCCTGCGGCGGCCCCGGCAACGGGAAGTCGTCGTCACCCGCCGAGCCGCTCGACGATAGCCCTGGCAAGCGTTCCGGCCGATCCAGGACACCATGACAAGAACAACGACGGTTCGATGAGTTCGACCTCACCAACCTCGTATCCTCCGGCGTCATTCCGCAACAGATCCACCCTGGCGTAGAGCGGCGACTCATCCAGGGCATCGAGGCCGAGTTCCGCGACCGCGATGGCCTCGGAGGGCGGGTTGAGGCGCTCCACACGGGCCCCGAAGTCCTCTTGCGCCCTGAAGTCCCCAGCGACGGGGATCTTGCGCACTGCATGAACCAGTGCACGGCCGGTGAAGATGAGGGAGAGCTCCCCTTCGGTCTCCACGCTGGTCCGATAGGGCTGGAGCATGAACGGGTGACGAGGCTGATAGCGGTCGAGCACGCGTTGGCCCGCGGCCACGCGCCCCCGCCACACCAGGCTGGTGTTCCAGGCGTTGGCCGACACGACCGGTTTCACGACCGCCGCCTCCCAGTCATGGCCGGCCAGCGCCTCATCGAGCTGGGTGACCCGGCCGGCGTCGAGCCATTGGGTCGGGACGGTCGGCACTCCGCGGGCGATGAGATCTCGGAGATAGGTCTTCCGGGCGTTCCGTCGAACCAATGAGCCCGGATTCCACAGGACGGTGCACGGCTCGACGACGGCGATCCACGCCAGGAAATCGTCGAGACGCAGGTGATAGTCCCAGGTTGAGCGCAGAATGATCGCGCGAAACCCCGCCCAGTGCACCGATGAGTCATCCCACACCGCCGCCGCGGCCGAAATGCCGAGCCTGTCGAGGGCAAGCTGGAGCAGACGATCGTCCGGTGTGAGGTCGGGCACCTCCGCTGAGGTAGCCAAGGCGATGCACATGTCTTCCCCCCCGGCCATAAACACCCGGAGCGATCAACCGGTGATTGATCGCTCCGTCTATCGGGACGGCGGGATTCGAACCCGCGACCCCTGCAACCCCATTGCAGTGCGCTACCGGACTGCGCCACGTCCCGTGGGCTCGAGGCGGCCGCGAAGGGCACCAGAGCCGGGAGCCGAAGTCTATCCCGGCAGGCCGGGACTGGGAAGGTCAGAGCGCGTTCGGTGACCATCATCACCCATGCGCCCGAAACGGCCTACTGCAAGGAGCCGTGGCGTTGTCACCCGAGCAAGACACCCCTGGGTCCGGCACCGCGGGGGGTCTACCCGGTATGCTGAGTCTGAGTAACGAGTTAGCTGACCGTCCAGCACCGGATATGGGAATCCCCACCCCCCAAAATCGGGCGCTCAAGACGGCCCGAGACTTGCAAACACTACGAGCGGGTCCGGCCTTCGACCGGGCCAAGAAGCGGACCAGCCGCGATCCCCGGATCGCGAAAGGCAGGCCTCGAATGAGCAACCCCTGGACGCCACAACCGAACGATGAGGACGCCGAAGTCTTCTTTGGTGGAGATGAAGAGGCTTGGCGGGGCGACGTCCACCTCGAGGACGACGACAGCTGGCGCGCGGAATCCGAGATCGCCTTCGGCGACACGGAGGAGTTCACGCTGGAAGAACCGGAGGGTGAGGCCGACGAGGTCTGGTCCAGCGAAGACGAGAACGAGTGGCCGGAGTGGTTGTCAGATCCCGAGTACTGGCTGTATGAGGATCGGGATGATGGGGAGGCCGCTGCCTAAGGCCAGCCGATCCGCACGACGTGCCACGTCCCTTCCCGCGGACCGGGTCTCGATTCCACAAATGAGCGGTAGGTTCCTCGCAGGGTGTCGGCGGCAACCGTCCCGACAAAGACAGTCTCGACCATGCACCCGCACTCGGGGTCGGGGTATGGGTCCAATCGTCCGCGGATGCGGCCACCGGCCATGGCCACGAAGCTGATGCGGAGGCGCTCAGCGAGCTGCACGCCGCCGGACTCCACCACATTGGCCTCTTCCTCCCGCGCCCTGGCCCCCGCCCGAAGGTCGCTTTCCGGGAGGGCCAACACTACGTCGCCATGGGCGGTGTCCGAACCCGCCTCGAGGCTGAATCGGATGCTCCCCGCCCGGCCTGTCTCGTAGTCTTGGTATTCCCCGACCCACTCGCCGCGAAGGGTCTGAAGATCGGCAGGCAACCCCGCAACCGGAACCGGCGGCAGGCGACTCGCACACCCTCCAAGGACGCCGACGAAGAGGACGGTGCGAATGCCTGCCGACAGATTCATGCATCCCTCCGAGCGACATGATGCGCTGCGGGCGCTGCGATGAGAATCGGCACTGTCGAGCCGCGCACCACTTTGTCGGTCACGCTGCCGAGCATGAGCCTCCGCACTCCCGACTCGCCATGGGTGGCCACAGCGATCATATCAGCCTTCACGTCCGCCGCGTGCCCCAGGATCGCGGCTGCCGTATCGCCTCCGGGGAGGACGCAGGTGACGACGGCGAGACTCTTGCCCCGGAGTTTCCCGGCCACGGCGCCCAGATAGGCTTCCGCCTGCGAAACGAGTTGGGCGGCCAACTCCTCATCGAACCCAACGAGATACGGCACTGGCGGCTCCCCCATCGGCAATGGCGGATGCACGACGTGCAAGAGTTCGATCTCGGCGTCGAAGAGTGCCGCCATGGCCCCGGCAGGCTCGAGCACTGCCTCCGCAAACCCGGACCGGTCGAGCGCGACGACGATCCTCTTCGGGGTGGGCCTTGGTGCAGCTGCGGGATCATCAGGATCGGGTCGCAGGATCAGCATCGGTGTGGGGACGGCGCGCATCATCTGATCAGTCACGCTGCCCAACCACACCCGGCTCACCGGGCCCCGGCCATGCGTCGTCATCACGACGAGATCGGGGTGATGGTCCACGACATAGTCGGCAAGGGCCCGCGCCGGCTTGCCCTCGAGAAAGGTCGTCGACACCTCCGGAACACCCGCCGGCACCAGCCGCTCCACCGCTTCCTGCAGGTACTCCCGCTCGGCCCGGCGCGCGGACTCCGCATATGACGCGAACCCCTCCGGAATCCCGCCTGGAATGATCGACTGATGCACCAGGAGGAATTCGAGCGCTCCACGGGACCGTTCCGCGATGAGCCGTGCGAGCGGCACGGCACCCTCCGCGAAACGTGATCCATCGAGTGGAACCACGATGGAACGAAACACGGCCGCCCTCCACGAACGGAACTGTGGGTTTGACTGGAAAGTTCAACCTCTCAGCGTGAAGGTCGTATGAAGAGTCCGGGAACCTGCCTTCGTGGGCGCGATCACAGTATCTTCCCCCGGTCCCCGGGTCGCCCGAGGATAATCGAGTAAACGAACGCGCGACTTCACATTCGGAGGACCCACGATGGACGCTTGGATTCGTCACGGCATTCTCGCTGCCGCCCTGTGGCCGATCGCCGCTGTGACCCTTCACGCTCAGGACAACGACGTCCCGGCCGGGGTGACGGCCGAAGCCATCGAGGAGGGGCAGGAACTCTTCGGCGGCGCCGGGCTATGCAGCGCCTGTCACGGGGTGAACGCGGAGGGAGGAGTCGGTCCGAGCTTGACGGATTCGGTGTGGGTGCACAACGAGGGCACCTACGAGGACATCGTGGCGTCCATTACGAGCGGCTTCACGGCCAAGGAATCCACGAGCGGGATTCCCATGCCCCCCAAGGGCGGAGGGTCCCTGAGCGAAGACCAGATCCAGGCCGTGGCCGCCTACGTCTGGTCGGTGAGCCGACCCAAGCCGTAAGCCGGGCCGGTTACTCCGGCGGCTTCCGGGTGCCCACCCGGAACAGGGCGTAGAACGGACAGAACCCGGTGATGGCGGTGGCAATAAGCGGGAGACCGACCAGGGTCAGGTATTTCCACGGGGCATCGAGCGCGCCGAACAAGCCCAGAAGCATGACTCCAACCACCAACCGGACCAGACGGTCCGCCAGGCACGTGTTCCGGTAGCCACGGCGGGGGGGGCGGGGGCGGGGGCGGGTCGATTCAGGAGCCATGGGGCTCTCACAGC
>JBFGLJ010000103.1:0-10130 GCA_041576235.1 Gemmatimonadales bacterium
CGGTCCCGGGCCGCCTTGTCGAGCGGGTGACCGCAGGTCTTGAGGGTGAGGAGAATGCTGCCGCGGTGGTGGCTTTCGTGGGCAATGAAGTATCCGAGGGTGGTGAAGACGCCCTTCTTGAATCCCCGACCTTGGTCGGAAAGACGTCGAGCCCGGTGGCGAGGTCCCGGGCCCGGTTCTCCAGATGCCAAGTGCGGACGTTGTGCAGGTGGGCGAGCTGGCGGGCGACGTCCCGGCCTCCGCGCTTCGACAGCGTGCAGGCCATCCCGTCCGGGCTGATGCGGTCGATCAGCAAGAGATTGATCCGATTGTTGGTCTGCCAGGCCTCGCAGAGTTCTTGTTCCATGGACACCTCAGGATGATGCGAGCAGACGCGTCAGTCGCCTACGAAGCTTCGCGCATCGAACACCACCATGATCTCCCCGATCTTGCTTCCCGCGAACCGAAACAGCTGGGCGATGGTGATCGGATGATCCGCCTTGAGATACTCGTAGAAGATCGCCACCTGCTCGGCGTCGGCGATGAGCGACAGGATCCGGAAAGGTGTAGGCTCCGGCGGGGCCGTTCGGAGACTCTCGAGGTAGGCCTTCCGCGAACCGCATTGGAGGAGGGGCCCCGTGAATTGGAAATCTTCCGCCAAGAGATCGTGAATCCCGTTCACATCGCCGGTGCAGAAGCGCCGGATGAACTCGAGGGCGGCCCGGCGGCGGCTGGGTACGGGATCCACTAGGCGCGTCCCAGGTCCTGGAGATCGAGTGAGCGGGTGAACATGACCAGCGAGCCATCCGCGGCTCGGGGCCACGCGGCCTGCGGGCGATCCCAGTAGAGCTCGATGCCGTTCTGGTCCGGATCCCGGAGGTAGAGGGCCTCGCTCACGCCATGGTCGGAGGCGCCGTCCAGAACGACGCCCGCTGCGTGAAGCCGCCTGAGGGCCTTGGCCAAGGCTGCCCGGCTCGGGTAGCGGATGGCGAAGTGGTAGAGTCCCGTCATGCCTGGGGTGGGCGGTCGGCCTCCCTTGCTCTCCCACGTGTTCAGCCCGACGTGATGATGGTAGCCGCCGGCACTCAGAAACGCGGCCTCGGTTCCGATGCGGGTGGTCACCTCGAACCCCAGCGCGTCCACATAAAACGCCACCGCGCGCTCGAGATCGGCCACCCGAAGGTGGACATGCCCGATGTCCACGCGCGGATCGATGGGGTCAGTCGGTGTCCGACGCATAGTGGATAGCGTTCTTGCCCTCGCGTTTGACGGCGTAGGTGAGCTGGTCGACGAGCGCCATCACTTCGTCGGCTCGTCGGCCGCTGCGCTCGCAGGTCAGGACGCCGATGGAGAAGGTCACCGGCCACTGCTGGGCCTGCATATCGGCGAGGAGCGCCGCATGGAGGCGGGTGAGGAGCGACTGGGCTTCGGGCCGTCCCGTTTCCGGGAGTAAGAATCCGAATTCATCACCCCCCAATCGGGCAATCGCATCGGTGTAACGAAGCTGGAGCCGGGCTCGCCGGACGATGGCCTGGAGGAGCGCATCGCCGGCGGGATGACCGGATTGATCATTCACGGTCTTGAAATTGTCGAGGTCCAGATGGACAACCGTGAAGGGATGCTTATAACGGCGGGCCCGCTCGATCTCCCGATCCAAGTTCTCCGTGAAGGATCGGAGGTTGGCTGCGCCCGTGAGGTGATCGGTGCGAGACAGCTCCTGCTCGCGCCGGAGGGCCTGGCGCAATCCCGTGATGAGTGAGGCGACCACGAGAAAGAATCCCAGACGGATCCCGGCGTTCCAGTAGTAAATAGCCGGATGAGAGTATGGATGCTGCGTCAAGAAATCGGCAACAAGCCACAGCAGTGCACACGCGAAGGAGGCGACCAGCCCAGACGTCCGGCTGACAAGCCAGGTGAGCATGGCAATGGGAACCAAGTAAAAAAGCGAGAGCGCGATCTCATAGCCGGTCAGTACGTCGATGGCAAAGATGACCGCAATCGACGCGCTCCCGATGGCATACCAGAGCGCGGTCGCCTGCTTCTCTCCCCAGGCTGTGAAGTCGTTGAGTGTCATGTCGCTCCTGTTGCTCGCGCGGAGCCCCGGTGGCGACTAGCTTGTCCGGCACGTGCCCGAACCCCTGGAGCCTCGACCATATGTCACCACCTCCATCACGCGCCACCCCGCTCGCCGTCCCTCAAGATCTGACGACCCTCATCGCCCCGCAACCAGGCGCCGTCGTGAGCCGGGTGCTCCTCAAGAATCCGTCTGGGTCGGTGACGCTCTTTGCCTTCGATGCCGATCAGGAACTGAGTGAGCACAGCACGCCCCACGATGCGCTCGTGCAGATCGTCGACGGGACCGCCGAAATCACGATCGCCGGAGAGCGACATGTGGCCGACCGGGGGGAGGCCCTCCATCTTCCGGCTAACCTTCCCCACGCGCTCAAGGCCCGCACCGCTTTCACCATGCTGCTCGTCATGCTGCGCCAACCTTACCCGTCAGGAGCGTCGTGACGTTCACTGCCGCGGCTGTTCATCAAGACCGGCCTGGATCGACCAGCCGTGGCTCCGCGGCGTGGTCCTGGCCGCGGGCCTGACCCAAGTCTTGGGGCTGGCCTTTCTATAGCAGGTTGAGCCGTATCCGCCCGGTCGGGAGCCAGGTCCGCGAGGCGATGGGGGAGCGGTTCTGACGGCCACAATCAGCGCTCCAGAAACTCCTTGAGGGCCGCTGCGTTGTTCAACCTGGTCTCCGTGGATCCATAGACCAGGGTCGTGACATCCGCTCCGAGCTGATCGCGGAGTTCGCGGACCGCCTCAGGGTTGGCTTCGAGCTCCGCGAAGTAGCGGCGTTTGAACTCGGGCCATTTCGCGTGGTCGTGCCGATACCATCGCCGGAGATCGTTGGATGGCGCCACCTCCTTGGCCCAATAGTCGATATCGGCCTTGGCCTTGGACATCCCGCGCGGCCACAGCCGGTCGATGAGGATCCGCCGGCCGTCGGCCGAGGAGACCTCCTCGTAGATTCGTTTGGTATGGATTGCCGTCAGGCGCCCTCCCTTCACGACAGTGGTCTCGAAGCTACTGTCGCGGCACTCAGAAGGTGACACGGTAGCCGACGGTGGCCAAGGGCCTGATGGTTGAGGGGCCCACCAGGTGGCCCAGCCGCTCCTCGGTGAAATGCTCCGAGCAAAACCCGTGCGTGGTCTCGATGAAGGTCTCGGTGATCGTGGCGATACCGTGGCCGAGGCGAGGGTACCACTCGCAGCGAGCGGCGATCGACGAGGTACCGTAGACCGTCAGCACCCGGCTCCCCGGTGCGGGGGCGAGGCGGCGCATCTCATCGAGGACGGCCTGCTTGTCCGCCACGGTGCCCCAGGTGTTGTTGAGACAGAGGGCCAGATCGAAGCGACCGTCGAGGGGGACGCGAGTCGCGTCGGCCACCAAAAAGTGGACCGGCCCGGCCACGGTTCGGTGGCGCGCAGCAGCGATATATCCACGCTCGTAGTCAACCCCGACCCCAAGTACCAACCTCGGTGCGACCAGACCCAAGTGGCGGCCGGTGCCGCACCCGAGGTCGATCACCCGCATCCCACGGCGGACGAGTTGGTCGATCCATGCGTTCTCTGCATTGAGAAATTCGCGAATGGCCGGTGGCTGCGTGGCCGGGTCGAGCGCCCGTGTCAGCAGGCCGGTGGCATAGATCTCGTCGTTCGTTGTCATGATGAAATTGGGGGGAGAACACTCCCCTCGTGGATGGATCCGGACTCCCTAGTCCGACTGGTCGCTCCACATGCGATGTGAGATGCGCCAGGTGCCATCTACCTCTTTCCGTAAGAGCGACAGGTATTCTCCGGCACTGGCGTAGGTCTTCCCGTCGTACTCGAAGCCCAGCGTAAACGATCCACGAACCATGCCGATGTCGTTGGCGGCCCAGGCTTCGTCTCGTACGATCGTGAAGTCGGTGACGGTCGCGGCAGGCGACTCCGGCGGCCACCAGAAGGTCCGAATCGCTGTCGCCCCCTCGATCGGTGGGATGCCGGAAGGGATGATGACGGCAGCCCCCTGTCAATCCTTCGGCGGCAAGGCCGAGCGATCACGCTGTTGACCCAGCAGTCGCTCGGTGAAGTCCAGGCGCTCCTCGACTTCCAGAAGCCGCTCTTCCGTGTCTCGTTGCCGGTGGTCTGCGTGTTCCTCGAGTTCTTCCAGTCGCCGTCGAAGGGCATCGAGGTCGCCGCCCACCTCGGCGTGTCGGCTCAGGCGTTTGATCCATATACTCCCCAGGCGCCACACGAAGGTGGCACTCAGGATCACCGCCACCACCGCCCCAAATTCGAGAACGTCACCCATGGCCGCGGTCTCCCACGATGGCGTGTTGTCCTATTGCGAGGGCCGGGCACGCTCGGTCGAGGTATGCCCTCCGAGGATGCGCCAGCCGTCCACACGGTGACTCACCGTCATGGTGACGGCGCCGCCGAACGTGAACCCAGTCCCCGCCGAGTCGGTCAGCCTGGTGTCGAAGCCGGTGATGACCGTCGCGAGTCCTGGCGCGACCGGATGAATCTCGGTGTCGTGGTAGGTCGTTTCCAGCTCCATCGCTGGGGGGAGTCGATCCCAGGCCTGACGGACATCCGCAAGGGATCGGTAGCGCACCACCCCGTCTTCGACCCAGCGAAACCCGGGCCCATCGAGGTAGAAGCCCGCCAGGCTATCCCACGCCCTGGCGGCGTAGTGGCTCCGGTACGCCGAGAGCATCGTGGCGACGCTGTCCTGCATGGCCTGAGCGTGGCGGTCACTGAGCTCTCTCGGCGGACTCGTACACCCGCCTATGACGAGAGTCAGCCCGACGATTGAGACGAGCGTGGATTTCATGTGTTGTCCTCTTCGAGGCCATATCGGGGGCGTCCATCTCAGCATTCACTGTATCTCCTGCCTCCGCGAGCAGGATGCCTCTGCGCCCTTGCCGGGTCCTGAGAATGGCTCAATTCTCCAAGGCATGGATGTTCGCCTTCCACGCGGAGCATGGGGTCGGTGGGCACGGTCCCTCGGGCCTGGGCTCGGCCGGTTTCTGCGGACGCCACTCGGTCTGGGCATCGCCGGCCTTGTCTTCATCGCGCTCGGATGGCTTGTGTATCAGGCCGCTACCTGGCCGGAGGTGGCGAGGCTCATGGGGGAGAATCCACAGACCACCGCGTTCATCGAGCGGTATCGCGCCCGGCGCCGCGCCGCAGGAGAGAGCGACCGCGTTGCGTGGCACTGGGTTCGGTCGAGTGCCATGAGCTCGAACCTCAAGCGCGCGGTCATCGTCGCCGAGGACATTGAGTTCTTTTCACATCGCGGCTTCTCGGGCAGCGAGGTTCGCGCCGCACTGCGCAAGGCGATCGCCGAACGGGCACGGCCGCGCGGGGCGTCGACCATCACCCAGCAGCTCGCCAAGAATCTGTGGCTCTCTCCCTCGCGGAGTCCGGTGCGCAAGGTGAAGGAAGCCCTGCTGACCCGCCAGCTCGAGCGACATGTGAGCAAGGAGCGGATTCTCGAACTCTATCTGAACGTGGTGGAGTTCGGGCGGGGAGTCTATGGGGCGGAGGCGGCGGCCCGGCATTACTTCGGAAAATCTGCCTCTGCGCTGTCGGCGCATGAGGCCGCCCAGCTGGCGGCGAGCCTCCCGCGTCCCTCCACGTGGCATCCTGGGTCCGGCAGCCGGGGGTATCCGGAGTACGTGGCCGCCATCGAGCGCCGGATGGGCCGGGCCTCGTTTCTCGACCGACGCCTGGGTGGGCGCGCCGTCGTGCCACCGATCGACTCCTCGGCCGTGATACCGCCAGGCGACGCTCCACGTCCATCGACGCTGGAAGATACCATGGCTCAAGAGCTCCAGCCGTCGGCGTCCGACTAGCGGCCGCCGACGGGCTACCCGTCGGACTTGATGAAGGTGCCGTCCCGGAGCTCATCATACGCCTGACGAAGCTCCTCGGGCGTATTCATCACGATGGGCCCGTACCAGGCCACCGGCTCCTCGATTGGCTTGCCGGACACCAAGAGAAACCGGATACCCCGTTCGCCCGCCTGGACGGTGATCTCGTCCCCCTCGTCGAAGAGCACCAACGAGCGATTCCCGATCGGCTCTATATCAAACGCCTGTGCCTCCTGACCGCCGGGCTGGACCCCGACGCGATCGGTCTTGACCTCTCGGGGGGCGGACGCGTCGCTGAAGCGGCCGCTGCCCTCGAACACGTAGGCGAAGCCGTGCCGCCGGGTCTCGACCGGCAGCGTCTTCCGGCGCCCAGGCGGGACCCAGACATCGAGATACCGGGGATCGGCCGCGATGCCGTCGACCGGCCCCGTCTTCCCCCAAAAGTCGCCGCAGATGATGCGCACCATGGTACCGTCATCATCGGTGATCTCCGGGATATCGCCGGCTGTCACGTCCTGGTAGCGGGGCGGCGTCATCTTGAGCGATGACGGCAGGTTGGCCCAGAGCTGGAACCCGTGCATGCGTCCCCCGGCGTCGCCCCTGGGCATCTCCTGATGCAGAATCCCGCTTCCGGCGGTCATCCATTGAACGTCACCCGAGCCCAGGGTGCCCGCGTTCCCCAGACTGTCGCCGTGACTCACGGTTCCGCTCAGGACATAGGTAATGGTCTCGATGCCCCGATGGGGATGCCAGGGAAAGCCGGCCAGGTAGTCGTCCGGATTGTCATTCCGGAAATCGTCGAGCAGGAGAAAAGGGTCGTAGTCCTTGGTGTTGCCGAATCCAAAGGCGCGGCGCAGCCGCACGCCCGCCCCTTCGATGGTGGGCGCCGCCTCGATGACGCGCTTGACTGGTCGTATGGACACCGCTGCTCCCGTGTTCCGATACAGTGTTTTCCCGGCGACCCAGCTCCCCACTCATCCACAACACCTGAGTGGCCCCGACTGTTCCGCTTGCACCCTAGCGCCGGTCTATCGCCCGGGCAAGCTGCGGTTCACCGGCGGAGCAGCGTCTCGAGGTTTGCAAGGCTACCGGCCAACACCTCCAAGTGCTCCGGCAGCTCGAGCGTCCACTTCGTGGCGGCTGGGACAATGCGCACCGGCGAGGCGCTCGGTCCTCGCTTCTCGATCACCATGTCCACCCGCCGCCCGTCTTCATCCAGAACATACACGAGCGAGAAATCGTGACTCGGAAACTTGGCTTCCGGATAGAATTCCTGTCCGCTCACGAACACGATCCGGTCATCATCGATCTCGAAGGCGTAGTACGCACCCTCGTCCTCGACCTCTTCAAACTCGACAAACGATCGCGATTCAATGGCAAATTCCTCGGCACGGTTGCTACGCAACGCCGATTGGTAGGCCGTTCGGACATCGGCGAGTCCACGAAGGTCTTTCTTGAGATCGTGCCCAACCCAGACGGTGATGCCGGCACCCACCACAATCCAGAATGCGGTCACCAAGAGCCAGGGTGCCTCCGAGGCCGCGAGCGTGAGGATCCAGAGAAGGCTGATGGCGGCGCCCACGATGCCGAGGAACTTCGGACCCTTGCCGAGCCGAGTGTCGAGGTCGCGAATCTTGGCCCCGAGCAGGCGTCGCTCCGGAGGCTTGAGGGGACGGATGGAGGACTCGAGGAGTCTTGCCACGACCGAGGCCTATGGCCGGAGCGGGCCGAGTCGGCCGACAACAGTGACGACCACACGAGGTTCCTATGCTCCAGGCGTTCCGAAGAGTTGGATTTCAGGCGCATCGTCGGCTAGGCGCACCATGCGCTCGAACCGGAGGCCGAGACGGCCGAGAATGTGGATCGACGCCTGGTTCTCCGGGGAGGTCACCGCCAGGATGCGGGTGAGACCGAGGGTCTCGCGCGCGTACGCCATCACGCCCCGAGCCGCTTCCAGCGCGTACCCTTGGCCCCAGTAGCGTGGCAGGAAGGCGAACCCGAGATCGGGATCGGTCAAGCTCTCTCGCTGGAGCAGGCCGCACATGCCGATGGTGGCACGATCCTCCATCCGCTCCACCGCGTACAACCCGAACCCGAACCGTTGGTAACTGGCCACCGGCCCCTTCCTTATATAGTCCTGCGCATCCTCCAGGGTTCGGACCCCCTTGTCTCCAACGAAGCGCAGGAACGACGGTTCATTCAGGAGCCCGAGGATGAACACGGCGTCGTCGAGCGTGAGCCGACGGAGCGCGAGCCGCTGGGTCTCGAGAACCGTCATCGTGAAGACCTCTTCACAATCATGACGGCGCTGCAGGCTTGGGCGCCATTCTGGGTGATCCTGTCGACGGTGGTGGTCATGTCGGGTGTCCTACCTTCTGAATCCGGGTCTGTCGGGCAGCGGATCATATCTAATCAACGAGTTCTTGGCACGGTCGTATGGAAGCCCGCGGATGACAGTTCTCTCGGTGGCCCCACGTACTGCAGGGTGAGTCCGCCGCCGGCCCCCCCGGGGGGGGCGGCCCTGGCGACCCTCACCCTCTCCGGGAGCGACCCATGGACCAGCGAGGCATCATCGCGTCGATATTCGACCTGTCATTCTCTCACTTCATCACGCCCAAGATCCAGCGGTTTCTGTACATCCTCTTGCTCATCGCAAGCGGGCTGGCCGCCCTCGGGGTCCTCGGCGCCGCCCTGGGCATGGCCGGCGGATTCTTCGGCAAGATCGGAGCGCTCCTCGTTGGTGTGCCAGTCGCCGGGCTGGTCTTCCTTCTCCTGGCCATGTACTTCAGGGTGATCATGGAGATCCTGATCGTGGTCTTCAAGGGAGTGGACTACCTGCGGGGGATCTCCGAGTCGGTCCAGTCGAAGCCCGTTGCCGCACCCACGGGCCGGGCGTCGCAGGGCGTGGCCTAGTGCCGGCCTCCACCACGCACCGGGGGGAGCCCAGCATCTTGTCGCTTGGCCCCCCCAACGGCCGTCTCCAATGTCCTCAGGCGGCGGCCTTCCGTAAGGTGATGTCGAAGGTGCCTGCCGTCCCTCCGTCATCGAGACCGTCAGGCGGCTGAAAGCGGACGGTGACTCGTTCCTGCTCCCCGGGTGAGCGGGCACGGCGCAGCTGGTCCGGTTCGTTCAGAGGTTCCCCTTCGAAATACATCTGGGTGATGAGTTCGTGGTATCCGCGTCGCGACACCTTGAAATGGATGTGCGGCGGACGAATCCACCCCTCGCCGGCGGGGTAGGCGCCGGGCTTGATGGTCTTGAATGCGTATCGGCCGTCAGTGCCGGTGCGGAGTTCAGCCCACGATTGGAAATTGGGATCGAGGGGACGGGGATTCCCGGCATCGAGTTCATGGTCGTAGCGCCCCCAGGTGTTCGCCTGCCAGATCTCAACGATGGCCCCTTCGATAGGCTGGCACTCTTCGTCGAGCACGCGGCCCCGGACGTGAACCACCTCGCCCTGGGCTCGCGCCGCGCGGCCGGCGACCCGGGTCAGGTCCATGTCCTCGTCCTCGCGGTCCCGGGTCGGGTAGAAGGGGCCCTCCGCCTGGCGTGGGGTGGCGTCGGCACAGACCGATGGATCCCGACGAGTGGCAACGGCGATACGCGCGGTCAGGAAGCCGACGATGCTGCCCACCCCGCCGGCCAACAAGCCGCGGCGGGAGAGGCCTACGCGGTTTGACATGCGATTACCTCCTTGGCCGTGCACTACGACCTCCGGACTTCGGTCGTGACATCAATGGCGCGATGAATGGACCGGTAGACAGGGCAATGCGGCTTGTAGACGCCATGCACCCGCTCCACGGTCTCCCATGCGGTCTGTTCGGCCCCCGCGAGCACAAACACCACGTGGATCCTTCGTAAGACCAAGACTCCATCTTCTGCTTCGACTTCGCCCCGCGCCGTAGCGCTGAGCTTGCCACCCCCTGCATCGATCTCGCGCGCTTCCAGCGCGCCGGCAAAGGTGCCGAGGAGTCAGCCGCCGGCGGCCGCCACCACGTAGTCGAGTGTGGTCGCATGCGGATCCACAATATCCTCCGTCATGCCGTAATGACGGGCGATGGCGCCGTGCACTCCGAACCAGACCGGCTCGCTCTCGGCCGGGAGATAGGCCCGGCGCACGGCGCCCTGGGTGCGTTCGAGGCGGACTTCCGAGGTATAGACGACACCGGCCATGATCCCCCCTTGTGGTGATTCCTAGGAGCTCGATTAGAATCCCCCGCCCCCGCCGCCCCCGCCACCC
>JBFGLJ010000104.1:0-10095 GCA_041576235.1 Gemmatimonadales bacterium
CCCGCGTGGCCGCAATGCGGAGCAGTTGTCCCGAATCATCGTACACTAAGATCGACGCCCGTCGAGCTCCCACCACGGTGCTCACTTCCCGGAGGATCGTCTGGGCGGCGACCTCGAGCTGCACCGTCTGACCAAGAATCTCGCTGATGGCGTAGAGGAGATCGATTTCCTCGTACCGGCCGGCCAGTTCTTCGGTCACGAGCCCCACCTCGCGCTCCCCGGCCAGGAGCGAGCCGATGACGTGGGCGGCGCGATCGGCCGCGCCGTCCGGGAGCGGCCCACTGGACGGGCTGTCTGCCATCTCGAGCCAGAAGCCATCGATGCCGGGCACGGGTTCAAACCACGCCGTCCCGGCCGGGGTGGGCGCCCGTCCGGCAGCCTCGGGGACGGACGGAACCCACCCCGGATCGGGTCCCCCCGCCAGCCGCAGGCTCCGGCCATCGAAGCGCCACAACCGCATGGGAGACCCGACCAGCGAGCCTAGGGCGTCGAGCGTTGCGTCGAGTCGCTCGAGGGGCGGCGCAGCTTTATGCAGATGGAGTTCCCTTGGGCGTTGAAGGCCACCTCATCCGACAGATGCCAAATCAGGAAGAGTCCGCGGCCACATTGGCTCTCGATGTCCCCAGCCGTGGCAGGATTCGCCACATCGTCAGGGTCGAATCCCACGCCCTCGTCGGTGACGGTCAGCTCGATGAGGTCCCGGTGGCACTCGGCCCGGATGGCGACCGTCTTGGACGGGTCCTCACCATTCCCACAGATCATGGCGTTGGCGAGGGCCTCGGAGAGGGTGACTTGGAGGCGGAAGCGCATCCGCGGCGAGGGCGGGAGCCCCGAGAAGCAATGGCGGGCCATCAGCTCGACGGCCTCTTCGATGTGGCGCACATCGCTCGGGACGACCACCGCCACCTCGGTCGCCGGCCCCGCCGATCCCACGATGTCCGACCGCCGTACACACAGTCGCAAGGGGGCCGTCATCGACTCCCCCCGAGGGTCCTCAGAACTTGGCAAGCGCATCCTCGGTCGACTCGTCGATGGCGAACAGCGTGTCGAGCTTGGTGAGCTCGAAGAGGGAGCGGAGGTCCTGATTCAGGTTCGCCAAACGTAAGGTGCCACTCTCATCGCGGATTTTTCGAGAGAGCGAAACCAAGGCGCCGAGTCCTGAGGAGTCGATGTATCCCGTATTGTCGAAGTCGATCAGAAATTTCCGCTTCCCCTGATCCAGCGCTTCCTGCACCAATGACTTCAGTTCCTGGCGGTTCCCGACGATGAGCTGGCCTTCGACCCGAACGACGATGATCCCCGACTCATTCTGTGTCGCGCTGAACCCCATCAGTTCCTCCCTGGCGTATTACGTCGGACCGCGCTGCAGCGTGGCGATCGCCGCGACCTCCACAATATCATCGGCCGTTGCTCCTCGAGACAAATCGGCCAAGGGCTTCGCCAAGCCCTGCAGGATCGGCCCGAGCGCCGTGGCGCCGGCAAGCCGGTGCACCAGTTTATACGCGATGTTTCCAGCATCCAAGTTGGGAAACACCAGAATGTTGGCTTGCCCGCTCAGCGGCGACCCGGGCGTCTTGCGCTCCGCCACGTCGCCGTCGAGCGCAGCGTCCGCTTGGAGTTCTCCATCGCACCGGACCCCGGGCGCCAGATCACGAAATAAGCTGACCGCCTCGCGCACCCGTTCCACCTGCGGACCGTCGGCGCTTCCCTTGGTGCTGAAGGAGAGGAACGCGACGCGGGGCTCATCCCCGACCAAGCGCGGGCGGTCACGGGACGCGGCAAGCGCAATGCGAGCCAACTCCTCGGCGGTGGGCTCGGGGACGGCAGCGCAATCCGTGAACGTCAGGACCCGGTCATCCGAGAGCACCATGTAGAACGCGGAACTCAGCAGGGAGTGATCGGGGGCCATGCCGACGGCCCAGAGCGCCGCGCGCAAGACCTCACTGGTCGAGTGCACCGCCCCAGCGACCCCGCAGTCGGCCTCGCCGAGCGCCACCAGCCCGGCGCCGAACAGCAACGGCTCGGCGGCGAGATCCAGAGCATGCACGGCGTCGCGCACGGCGTCCGGCTTGCGTGCACGGAGGTGGTCGGCGATGCGCTGTCGTCTGGGGTCTCGCCGCGGATCGACCCCATCGGCGGCACCTAAGAGGATTGGCTCCGCGCCAAGGTCGGCCAGCCGGCTGGCCGCCTCGGCGATCCGGACATCCTGGCCCTCCGGGAACACAATCCGCGTGCCGAGCCAGTGGGCGCGTTCGATCAAGTCCGTCCGGAAATTCATCGTCCGAAGCGTTGCTCGAGCGCCGCGGAGACGGCGGGATGCACGAATGCCCCCACATCGCCGCCGAATCGGGCGATTTCGCGCACGAGACTCGAACTCAAGTAGGTGAGATCCACCGCTGCGACCAAGAAAATGGTCTCCAGGCCGGGATGGAGTTGCCGGTTCATGAGCGCCATTTGGAACTCGTACTCGAAATCGCTCACTGCTCTGAGCCCGCGGATGATCAAGGAGGCCTCGACCTGACGGGCAAAGTCCGCGAGCAAACCCTCAAACGTGCGGAATGAGACCTTGGGATCGTCGCCCACCGCAGCCTTCAGCATGTCGAGACGCTCCGACGGGGTAAAGAGGGGCTCCTTGGAGACGTTCACAGCGATGGCGACGATGAGATGATCGCACAAGGCGAGGCTCCGGCGGATCAGGTCCTCATGACCTTTCGTCGGTGGGTCGAACGAGCCCGGGTAGAGCGCAATCCGTGTCATGGCGCGTAGCAAAAGGTGATGGCCGTCGAACCATACTCCCGCGTGGCATCTCCGGCCAGGTCGGTGGTGGCCGCGTGCTCGACCGAAAGAATGCGGGCAAAGGGCACGCGGCGAAAGCGATCGATCAAGGTGGCCGCGGCATCAGATGAATACGGCGGATCGGCTAAGACGACGTCGAAGGCGCCGGCGGCCAGCCGCTCAACGAACCCAAGCGCGTCGCTCCGGACGATTGACGCTTGGTTCCCAACGTGGAGCGCCTGGATATTGCTCTCGAGCGCGGCCAAGGCGTCCGGATGGCGCTCGACGAAGACCGCCGACGCGGCGCCGCGGGAGAGCGCTTCGATGCCGAGCGCACCGCTGCCCGCGAACAGATCGAGCACCTTCGCACCGGGAAGCGCATCTCGCAAGATGCTCATCCACGCCTCGCGCGCGCGCCCGCTGGTTGGCCGGGCACGCCGGCCCCGGGGGGCCCTCAGTCGCCGTCCGCGGAACGTGCCGGCGATCACGCGCATGGCTAGCCCGGGACTTCCGACGCCGGAACGCCGGCCGAGTCCGGGGACCGGCTCTTGGCCACGGTCACCAGGCGGGCCTGCAGCGTGCTCTGCCCCCGATACTCGTTGCGATCGAGCTTGAACGCCACGTCCACCGGTCCATCCACATCCGCCAGGCGATCCGCCCACCGGAAGCCGATGGCCGAGAGCCGCCCGGTGCGATCGACCAGATCGGTCTTGAGATGGCCATTCCCAACGATCCGAGCGCCCTCCAACCGCACCCCGCGCACGCCGAACACCGGGCCGGGATTCCCCATGCCGCAGGGCTCGAGATGCCGGCCGAGCCGCTCGAGCGCGTCGGTGGCCTCGACGAGTTGGATGACCAAGTCGACCCGCTGCTTCGGGCCAAGATCGTCGGCCGATAGCGTTTCGCGGGCCACCGCGGCGAAGCGGTCCCGGAAGGCGGGCAACTGGGCTCGGGCCATGGTCAGACCAGCCGCCATCCGGTGCCCGCCGAACCGCTCGAGGAGGTCACCGCATTGGGCCAGGGCGCGATGGAGGTCGAAGCCCGAGATGCTTCGCCCGGATCCCTTCCCGGTCTCGCCATCGAACGCCACGAGGAACGTCGGGCGACCGTAGAGGTCGACCACCCTGGATGCCACGATGCCTACCACTCCGGCGTGCCATCCGTCACTTGCCAGCACCAGGCCATAATCGCGATCGGGATCGACCTCGCGTTCGACGAGGCGGAGCGCCTCATCGAGAATGGCCTGATCCATGGCTTGGCGCTCCAGGTTGATGGCTTCCAACTGGCGCGCCAGGCGATCCGCCTCCCCAGCATCATCGGTCACCAGCAGCCGAAGCCCGCTCATGGCATCCCCGATGCGGCCTACCGCGTTCAATCGCGGACCGAGGATGAACCCGAGGTGTCCGGCGCGGAGGTCCTGGCCGGTGAGGCCGGACGTCTCGACTAAGGCACGCAGGCCCGGCCATCGACTCCGGGACAGGAGCTTGAGGCCGTGGCGGACCAAGGCCCGGTTCTCGCCGGTGAGGGGCACGATATCGGCCACGGTGGCCAGGGCCACATAGTCGAGCAGATGGAGTGGGAGGTTGGCGGGCAAGCCGAGCCGCGCCACGAGCGCCTGCACGAGCTTGAACGCGACACCGGCTCCGCAGAGTCGGGTTGCGTCGGACGCATCGTCGGAGCGTTGGGGATCGATCACGGCCGCGGCGGGAGGCAAGACCGGCCCGGGAAGATGGTGGTCGGTCACCACCACGGCGATGCCTCGGTCGGCGGCGTCTCGCACCGCCTCGACGGCCGTGATGCCACAGTCGCACGTAATGATGAGCGTGGCGCCGGAGGCCAGTGCCGCCGCCACGCCCGCGGGTCCGAAGTCGTACCCGTCGCGGAGGCGGTGGGGGACGAACGGGACCACGTCGGCACCGGCCTCCGCCAACGCCCGGCTCAGGAGGGCCGTGGCGCACTGGCCATCGACATCGTAGTCGCCGTGGACGAGGATGCGGCCGTTGGTGGCGATGGTGTCGGCGATCACGTCCACGGCTTCGGTCATCCCGGCCAAGGCAAAGGGATCGGTCAGGTCGGCCAGTGTCGGCCGGAGAAACGACCGGGCGTCGGGTGGCAGCGCGTATCCCCGCTGCATGAGCAGCGCCGCCAAGGGACGCGGAATCCTGAGCGCCCGAGCCAAGGCCTCCACGGCCTCCCGGTCGGGGGTGGGCGCGAGAGACCAGACCGGGGACGGCGGGGAAAACAGCGTGGTCATGCTCGTAAGGTAGCGGACGGCGCCGCTCAGGCGTCATCCGCGATGTACAGAATCACCCCACACACCTCACATCCTTCGAGCACGGCGCCGCTCTTGATGAGGCTGCGACGATGGAGCGGCACGGTGGTAAAGCAGGAGCCGCACGCCGGGCCGTTCAAGGGCACCACCACCTCGGGCGTCCGGTTTTGGCGCAGCCGGTCGTACCGCGTGAGCAGCCGTTTGTCGATCTCGGCGGCGCTGGCGGCTCGCGCTTCGAGCGCCTGTTCTCGTTCGCGTTGAATCTCGGCCTCCTGGGCAGTGAGCTGGTCCCGTACGCCGGCCTGCTCTTCACGCAAGGCCTCGAGCGCGACCTGGGCCTCCGCCACTTTTTCCTGGAGCGAGGTCACCCGATCCTCCATCCGGATCCACTCGCTTTCCTCCTGGGCCAAGACGGATCGTGCCAGATCGAGTTCGGCCATGAGCGCGGCCGCCTGCTTGCCGGGCCGGGTGATCTCAATCGCCTGCCGGCGCCGTTCCTGCTGAACCCGGTAGGTCTCGATCTTGGTCTCGAGTTCCACCCGGCGTTGCTGGGCGTCCTCGACGGCCCGTTCCGCGGCCTCGATGGCCTGTTGACCTTCCGCCACCTGACGATCGAGGGCCGCGGTCCGATCGGCCACGTCGGCCAGTCGCGTGTCCACCTCGAGCAGCGCCAGGTCCTTGTCCTGCAAGTCCAACAATTTGACAACTTCAGGATGCATGAGAACTCCTTTTTACGTCAGCCGCATCATTCGATCACCCGTGTCTCATACCTGCGGGGTTCGGCGCGACACCCGCCGTCGGAAGTGGCGTCGGTACCACTCCTCGGGGAACCGCCGCTCGAGTTCCGCCTTCCGGTCTTGCTGTTCGACCAGCAGCTGGTCCTTGTCCTCAGCCGGCGCGTCCAGAATGCGGTCGGCCAGTCTCTCGAACTCCCGAAACAGCGGGCGAGACTCCAGCACTTGGCAACTCTGCGCAAACAATTCGTCGATGTCCTGCTGAGCCAGCCCGGGCTCGGCCTCCTTGAGTTCGTTCCACAGCCGCTGAGCGCCGTCCGAGAGTTCGACCGGCATGTCCCGCTGCAGCGTCTCACCCTCCGGACCGGTCAGCGCATCGAATAATTCGCGATAGACCGCCCCCTCCATCCATTCGGGGGCCACGTCGCGTCGGGCGCGCTCGAGCCAGGCGGGATCGTACAGCATGATCCGGATGAGGGTCCGCTCCGCGGGCTCACCATCGCGCCGGCGGTGCGCCCGATCCGCCCGCGGGTCGCCGCGGGGCGTGCGGGGCGGGTAGCGCGGCGCCCGCGCGACTTCCTCGGCCAGGACCTCCATCCGCACCCCGGCTTTCTCGGCGACGCGACTGAGGTAGAGCTCTCGCTCGATCGGATCGGCCGCTGCGCGGATGGTGGGCAGCAGACGATCGATCGCCGCGCGGCGGCGGGCCACCGAGGCAAACCAGCCCTTCTGCTCCAAGAGCTGGATCTTTCGCTCCAAGACATCGACGGCATCGTTCACGATGTCGACCAGGGCGCCGGTGCCGCCGCTTCGCACCACGGAATCCGGATCTTCCCCTTGCGGGAGGGTTGCCACCAGCACCCGCATCTTGTGACGGAGGAACTCGTCGGCGGCACGGAACGTCGCCCGGAGTCCGGCCGAGTCGCTGTCGTAGAGGAGCACGGCGGTGGGCGCATAGCGACGCAGGATGGCGGCCTGCTCACTCGTGAGGGCGGTCCCGAGCGGGGCGACCACGTTCTCGACTCCGTTCAGCACCAGGCGCAGCACGTCGAAGTACCCTTCGACCAGCAGGACTCTTTCTTCCTTGCGAACGGCGTTCTTGGCCCGATCGAGATTGTAGAGCAGGCGTCCCTTATGGAACACATCCGTATCCGGCGAGTTCAGGTACTTGGGTTCGCCGCCACCCAGCAGCCGTCCCCCGAAGCCCACCACCCGGCCCCGCAGATCCGCGATGGGGAACACCAGCCGGTCGCGAAATCGGGGGACGAGGGCGCCGTCATCGCGGCGCAGCACGAGCCCGGCTTCGAGGAGGACCGCTTCGGTCACCCCGAGCTCCGCCATGGCCTTGAGAAAGGCCTGTCCTCGAGGGGCGTAGCCGAGGCGATACGGCGCCAGGGCTTCGAGGGTGAGTTCCCGGCTGGCGAGGTAGCGCCGTGCTGCCGCTCCGCCGGGCGATTCGGCCAACTGCCGGTTGAACCACTCCTGGGCTGCGTCGAGTGCGCTGAAGAGGGGCTCGCGTGGATCGGGCCCGCTGGGTCCGGTGGATTCGGGAATCACGATTCCCACCCGACGGGCGACATCGCGGACCGCCGTCGGGTAGTCCATGCCAAAGTGCTTCATCAGGTACGTGAAGACATCGCCCCCGACATGGCATACATAGCAGTAGAAGAGGTTTTTCTTCGGGATGACCGCGAAATTGCGGTGCGTGCCCCCGTGAAAGGGACAGGGGCCGCGGTAATCCGACCCCGTGCGCTTGAGGCTCACCGACTCGCCGATGATGGCAACCAGGTCCGCGCTCTCGCGCACCTGGTCGATCACATCCTCGGGAATCATGCTCACGACACGAACTCCACCACGGTCACCCCGGTGCCACCCGCTTCTCGCGGGGCAAACTGAAAGCCGGCCACGCGGCTGTCCTCGGAGACGACCCGTCGCACCCGTTCCCGCACGACACCCGTTCCCTTGCCGTGGATGATGCGGAGATACGGTTGATCGGCCAGGACGGCGGCGTCGATCGCCGCCAGGGTTGCGGCCTCGGCCTCGTCCCCGGTGAATCCGCGGAGGTCGAGGTCGAGGACCGCCGTCGCCGCGCCAGCGTACGTCCCAGTCGTCGCGGACCGACGTCTCGCGGGATGCCGGGCCAGCTTCTCGACGACGTCGCCGATGCCCACCCGCATGCGCATCGAGCCAACGCGGAGGTCGACGCGCCCGTCCGGTCGCCGCGTCAGGACCTCGCCGACCGTGCCGTTGGCGAGTCGCACCCTGTCCCCGTCCACCACGTCGCCCAGCGTCATCCGTTCGTCGGGACCGTGGGCGCGAGGGAGGGCCTCGATCGCGTTGGCTGCTTCGGCGACACCGGCCTCGATGAGCCGGCGGGCGTCTCTGGCGGTGGCCTCATCCACCGCGGCGCGGGCGAGGGCCAGGGCATCTTCGACTTTACTCCGGGCGTCGAGGAGATAGGCTCGGGCGCGTGCTCGTCCATCCCGCTCCGCCTCACGCGCACGGCGGTCCAGCTCCGCTGCTATTTCACGTTGCTGCGAGGCCCGCGCGGCGACGTCCCGCCTGGAGGCGTCGAGTTCCACCCGTACGAGGGCCAGGGTCTCCTGCGCCGCACGAAGGGTCTCTTCGCGGTCTTCCAAGGTGGCGAGCAGCGCCTCGAGGGCGCGCTCCTGTTCGGGGAGGTTGGCCTCCGCCTCGTCGAGCACCGACACCGGCACACCGAAACGCCGAGCAATGGCCAGCCCATAGGAACGCCCGGGGACCCCTTTGCGAAAGTGATACGTCGGCGACAGAGTCTCGGGATCGAATTGGAGTGAGGCGTTGACGACGCCGGGGACGCGTTCGGGCATCTGCTTCAAGCCCCCGAGGTGCGTGCTCGCCAGGGTGGTGGCGCCCAGGGTGGTGAACGCCTTGAGCGCCGACATGGCCAAGGCCGCCCCCTCGGACGGATCGGTCCCGCTGCCGATCTCATCGATGAGAATCAGGGACGCGGCATCGGCATGCTCGAGCATCGTCCGGAGCGCCCGCACATGCGCGGAGAAGGTCGAGAGGTTGGCGCTGATCGATTGGTGGTCGCCGATATCGGCGAAGAATCTCTGGAACACGGGGAACACGGACCCCTCACCGAGGGGCGGGATGATCCCGGCTTGGGTGAAGGCAGCGAGCAACCCGACCGCCTTCAAGACCACTGTCTTCCCTCCGGCATTGGGACCGCTCACCACGACCGTGTGCTCGCCCGCGTCGAGGGCCAAGCTGAACGGAACGACCTCGGCCACGTCGGGGCCGGTCAACAAGAGCGGATGCCGGCCGCTCGCGATCACCAGTGTCCCGGGCGCCCGTTCGATCCGGGGCATCACGCCTCCGACCGCGACGGCATAGCGGGCCCGCGCAACCAGATCGTCGAACTGAATGCACATCTCGAACGCATCGCGCAGGCAGTGGCGTTCGGTCCGGAGCCGCTCGGTCAGGTCTCGCAGCACGCGATGGACTTCGCGCCGCTCGGCGACCTCGGCTTCGCGGAGCGCATTGCCCAAGTCGACCGCCTCCGTCGGCTCGAGAAACACCGTTTCGTGGCTCGCCGAGGTGTCATGGATGATCCCGGGCAGCCGGGGCCCGGCCCCCGCACCGCGGCGCACAGGAATCACATAGCGTCCATCCCGCACGGTGACACTGCCCGGCGGATCGGATCCGCCGCGGGTGGTGGACCGGAGAATCGTTTCGAGCTTCTCCAGTAATCGCTCGCGGGCCACGTGGACCATCTTCCGGGCGGCGGCAAGCGCGGGGCTGGCGCTGTCGAGGACCTCGCCCTTGGGATCCACGGCACGCTCGAGGGTGCGGTCCAACGCCTTATCCGGGAGTGGGCATGCGAGCGACGCGGAGCGTGGGGCCTCGTCCCGAATCCGCGTGAGGGTCGCCACGGTCCGGCGCGCGGCGATCAGCAGCCTGCCCAGCGCGGCGATCTCTTCTCCGCTCAGGACGCTCCCGGCGATATCGAGCCGATCGGTGATGGCCTCCACATCGGGGGGGTCTTCGGCGTCGACCGATTCGCCGCCGGCGAGCACACGGGCGACTTCAGCCACGGTCTCGAGTTGGCGGCGCACCCAGTCGAGATCGATCGAGGGGCGCCGGGAGCGGATGGCGCGTTGCCCCAGGGGGCCGGCGGCGAAGCCAGCGACCCCATCGAGGGCGGTGAAAAACTCGAGGGCGGCGAGCGCGCCATCGGGATCTGCGGGCGAAAACGGGGACGGGGTGCCAGAATCTCCAGACTCCGGCACCCCGTCCATCAATTCGCCCGGGCCCCCCCGGCCCCCCCCG
>JBFGLJ010000105.1:0-10046 GCA_041576235.1 Gemmatimonadales bacterium
CAGACCGGCGCCGTGGCCGCGGCACTGCCCAACCCGCTCCGGGTGCTGGTGACCGAGAACGGCTCGCCGGCCTCGGGGCGCGCGGTCACCTGGTCGGCGGCGTCGGGCGGATCGGTCAGCGCCACCACGACCACCGATGCCTCGGGCGTGGCCACGACCCAATGGACCCTGGGCCAGACGGCGGGGAACCAGACCGCGAGCGCCGCGCTCTCAGGTGCCAGCGGATCGCCGGTCAGCTTCTCGGCTACGGCCACAGCCGGCCCAGCTGCCTCGATCGGCAAGGTGAGCGGGGACAACCAGAGCGGGGCGGTAAACAGCATGCTCGCCAGTCCGCTGGTGGCAGCGGCCGCCGACCAGTTCGGCAATCCGGTGGCCGCGGTCGGAATCGATTGGAACGTGGTGAGCGGAACGGCCACGGTGAACCCGGCCTCATCCACCACGGCCGGGACGGGCCAAGCCCAGACGGTGGTGACCCTGGGCGGGACCGCCGGCACGATCACCATCCAGGCGGTGAGCACCGGGCTCGGCGGCTCGCCCCTCTCCTACACAGCCACGGCGACCACGGTTCCCACGATGGTCACGGTGCAAGTGGTGAACAATCAGTTCCAGCCCTCGTCGGTCACCATCGCCGCCGGTGGAACGGTGACTTGGAGCTGGCCGTCATCAGCCACCAATCCGCACAATGTCTCCCCGGACGCCGCCGAGCCGGTTCGAAGCGGCAACGCGGTGCCCGGCCCCAACACGTACCAGTTCACGTTCAATACCCCCGGCGTGTACCAATACTTCTGTGAGGTGCACGGCGGGCCGGGCTTGGTGGGAATGTCGGGGACGGTGACGGTGCAGTGATGCTAGTCGTGAGTCGTGAGTCTTGAGACCCTAGACCTCGAGGGTCGGTGGGTGGGGCAGCTGCAGCCACTCATGACTCACGACTCATGACTCATGACTCCCATCACTGATTCGCCGCGAACCAGGCCGCCACGTTGAAGCCGGTGGGGTCGATCTCGTAGAAGCGGTTCTTGTAGTACCGTCCCGTGGTGGGGAAGTAGGGCGGCGGGGCGATGCCCATACAGCGGTCGTAGGACCACTGCGGGTTCCAGCCGGTGCCGCTTCCCGCCATCCGCGAGCCGTTGATGCCCTGGATGGCCGAACCCACCATGTTGAAGCACCCCCGTCCGATCGGGAGTCCCACGCAGACCTCCGAGTTGGTGGACCCGCCGAAGACGTCTTCGGTCTGGATCGAGTTCAGGGTCAGCACCGCGGCGTGGAGACTCTCGTCGGCGGTGTCGTCATGGCCGGTGACATAGACCCCGTTCACCCGGAACGGCGCGCTCACGCTGTTGTCCTCGAGCATGAAGAACTGCGCGCTGGTCACGCCGAAGATGTCGGCTTCGCAGTCGGGGTCGCTGCCGGGTGCGATGACGTAGGTTACGTCGTCGGCCAGCATCACGTTGCCGCTGGCCGCCACGGTGGCCCGGCCCCGGATCACGCCGCTGATCCCGACACTCCCGTCCACATAGATCACGCCCTTGAAGTTCGGGTTGTAGTTCCGGTTGATGGGCCACAGGTAGTCGGCCATGGCGCCGACCACCGCGCCGCCGGGCAGGACGCCGGCCGCGAGGGCCGCCGGCGGGGCGCCGCCCCAGCCTGGCCAGGGCAACCAGTTGCCGTAGGTGTCGTTGGGCCGGAAGAGCGAATCCGGGTAGAGCCTGGGGTCGCCGCCGAGGTAACAGCGCCTGGTGGCGCTCGCGAGCGCGTTCCGCACCGCGGTCTCCTTCTGGGCCTGGGTCCCGCCGTGCTTGGCCCAGACGGAGTCGGCGGTCCACCAATCGTTGTCACCCCCGTCCACGATGCTCCAGGTCCCACCGCAGTTGGCCGAGACCATGTTGGGGTCGTCACTGGCATTGACCCCGCCCGGCACACTGGGCCAGCGGCGCGCCGTCACGTAGGCCCTCGCTTGTGGTGATCCGCTGGTAGCCTGAAAGACCCGGAAGAAGCCTTCGTCGTCGCCGTCGAAGAGGCCGTCGCCGTCGAGGTCCACCGGGATGAATTCGATGCGGGTGTTGGGGTCGTACACGCCGGTGCCCAGGGCCCCACCCGTGAGCGAGGTCTGGCCCATCACCGCGTAGGTGTCGAGCATGGCCAGCGAGGCCGGGGTGGGCATGGGAATGACGGGGGCGTTTTCGCTGTAGCCCTGCATGAAGTCGCCGTCCGCGGCCACGGAGATGGTGCTGGCGGTGGTCACCGGCCCATGGAAGGTCGGCCGGCCGCCGGCATCGTCCACATAGAGCACGCCGTTGGTGTGCAGGGGCCCGAAGACCTGGATGCCCCGGGCGAAGCGGATGCTGGGCGTGGTCTGGTCATCGAACCGGGCGTACTTGGCAAAGGATTCCTGATAGAGCTCCGACCGCCGGATCGCCGTGGCCCCACGGGGGCTGGTCACGACCGAGATGACGCTGGCGAAGACCCCGTATTGGCCCGTGATATTCCCGCTCAACCCGGCGTAGAGGGAGCGGGTGAATCCGGGAACGGGACTGCCGCTGGCATCGAGAACCGGGGCGCTGTTCTCGAGGGTCACGAAGCCGGTCGTCGGGACCATGCCGGGGGTGCCGTTCAGGGTATCGCGGCCCTGTTCCAGGCCTGCTTCGGCCAGGGACTGCATGGTCGACTCGCTGGCGTGAAACCGCGAAACCAGGCTCCCGTTTCGGGTCACCAGGATCATGCCGATGGCCATGCTGGTGACCACCATGGCCAAGAGCAGGCTCATGATGAGCGCGATGCCGCGTTCGTCTCTCTGTCGTCTCAGTCTCATTGGTCTATGCTCCACACCCGCTGTTTCTCTGATTCTCACGCTCGCTACGGGATGAAGACGCCCGTGCTGGTGATCAGCATCGATTCCTTGGGCGTACAATCCTGGGCCCCCACGGCGAAGTCGTACGTCGATCCGGCCACCAGGCCGGCGCCGCTGGTGATGTCGTACGGGTTCTGACCCGAGGGGATGATGGTGAACACCTCCCAATCGGTGGCGGTGCTCAGCTTGTAGTACACGTTGTACTGGCTGACGTCGGTCTCGCCGCTGGTCTCATCCACCGACGGCGACCACACCAGCCGCACCGACGGCGGGTCGGTCGGCAGATTTGGCGTCGCGGCGAGGCCCGAGGTCAGGATGGGCCGGCCGCCGCAGGTGCTGATCTGCACCAAGCCATTGTTGGGCAGCCCGATGCTGGTAGAGATGGGCCGGCTGGCCGAATCGGCGTTGGTGAGGCCGTTGGTGCCGAGGAAGTTGACCCGGACCAGGCGCACGCTGTCGGCCAGGGCGGAGGCCGCCGTATCGGCGGTGCCGCCGTGGGTCGCAGCCGCGTGCCGGATGGGGATCCGCGCCCCGGTCACCTGCGCCACCACCCGGCCGCCGGTCGCGGTCAGGCTGTCGTACCAGTACTCGAAGAACGGCCGGCTGGGATAGGCTTGGAGGTTCCTGGCGATGAGCTCGGGTGGCTGGTTGTTCAGCCGTTGCATCAGGATGTAATCGTTGGGGTTGGGCGTTGACGCGTCCGGCTCGAAGTAGAACGAGATGGTCTCCGCCCGGCTCGGCGTGCTGCTCGGGCCCCAGTAGTAGTTGGTGTCCGGGTAGGTGATGGCGGTGCCGAAGATCGTGAAGCTCGAATCGGTAGTGACTGCCTCCCCGGCCGCGCGCGGCAGGTCGGGGTTCACGTATACGGCGTCCCCATCGGCCGAATCGGAGGCGAAGTTGGCGTTGAAGACAATGACGTTGGCGTCTCCGTAGACCAGCATGGGCTGCCGCGGCGTGGTGCCCGAGCCCATGGTCCGGACCGAGCGCTCGAGCGTGCCTAGGGCGTACCGCATGTTCTGGACGGTCTCCATCTTGGTGCTGCCGATCCGGAAATGCTTGCTCTGCGATCGAAACGCCGTCGTGGCCGTGGCCACGACGATACTGAGCACCACTAACGCGATCAGGAGCTCGATCATGGTGAAGCCGCGCCTCCGGCTCATCGGGGCGCGACCACGGCGAGAACCCTCACCGTATCCTGGACAGCGGTGCCGGGCCTGGTCATGGTGGGCTCGGTGACCTTGACGGAGATCACGGTGTAGTCCCGCGCCGGACTGGCGCCGGTGACGCGGTTGAGCACGGTGATGCGGGTCATGGCCGGATAGTCAGGAAACCCGGTGGTCGTGCCGGCCCACGAGGCGGGGAGCGGGTAGGTGGGATCGGCCTTGACGGTCTGGAGCCGCTCGGTGGCGACGGCCGCGGCAACCGTCCGCGTGGTGGACGTGCCGACCGCGTGGAGGAACTCGCCGGCGAAGCGGCCGAGGCTCAGGACCACGACCCCCATGATAATGAGACCGATGACGACCTCGAGCAGGGTGAAGCCGTCGCGGTGCACTAGTTGCCGCGCTCCCACATGCTGCCGGTGTAGCGGTACCAGTTGACCTTGCCCGTGGCCCGGACGATCTCGCACACCCGGGCATCGATGTCGTCACCGGCCGCGGTGCTCTTTCGGGTAATCAAGTAGAAGCCGCCGTACTCGCTGGCCGAGCCGTCGCGGCGGAAGATGACCGCCGGAAGTCCGCCCTGCGAACGGGTGAACGTGATCGTCCCGGCGCCGATGGCGTGGGCGCCGGCCATGCCGCGCCCGAAGGTCACACCGTCCTCGAGCGGCATCGCGGTGACGCGCTCGCCGGCGTCGATGGCGGCGTTGTTGTTGGCGTCTTCGTGGATCCGGACCACCCGGGTCGTCGAATCGAACGCGACCACCACGTCGTGCTGGAGGCTCACCGACATCCGCTGGGCATGGGCCAGCTGGCTCGACACCGCCCGTACGGCCGCGTTCACCTTGTAGGCCTCGCCCCGAATGGCCGGGATCGCGATCGCGCTGGCGACGCTGATGATCACCACCACTAAGATGAGTTCGGAGAGGCTGTAGCCCCTTCGGTTCTGCAGCGCTCGCGTCATGAACCGTCTCCAACCAGGGTGAATGGCTCCCCCCAAGGGAGCCGACCACGGCTCCTATGCGTAATAAGTCAGGACAGTTGAGAGCAAGCTTCAAGCCAGGCATGGAACTGCCATTAAGCCTTCACAGGGGAAGGGATTATGGGTATGGTGTCAAGGAATTACCGGGTGATTATGCCGTCGATATTTGGCCACTATGTCTGATTGTTGCCACACTGAGGAAAGGACCCGGGAGACCCGACCGGGGCGACACGGCCGAAGCTCTCCCCTTTCAAGGAGTTAGCTTGCCTCCGCCCGGCCCGCCCGGCTAACTTGAGCCGCCGATCCGCCTCTGTCCCTCGACCAAGGGCCCCCAAATGCCCCAACCCGGACTCATGGACAAGCTCGTCTCACTCTGCAAGAGGCGGGGGTTCATTTTCCAGTCCTCCGAGATCTACGGGGGGTTGGGGTCGGTCTGGGACTACGGGCCCCTGGGGGTCGAGCTCAAACGGGCGGTCAAGGACCGGTGGTGGCAGGAGATGGTGCGCCGGGAGGACGTGGAGGGCGTGGACGCCGCCATCCTCATGCACCCCAAGGTCTGGGAGGCCTCGGGTCATGTGGCCGGATTCACCGACCCTCTGGTGGATTGCAAGAAGTGCAAGAACCGGTTCCGGGCCGATGACCCCGCCATCAAGGGTACCCCGGGCACCCCGGAGGCCCAGTGCCCGGTCTGCGGCACCCGGGGCTCGCTCACCGATCCCCGGCAGTTCAACCTCATGTTCAAGACGTTCATGGGACCGGTCGAGGAATCGGCCGCGGTGGTGTATCTGCGTCCGGAAACGGCCCAGGGCATCTACGTCAACTACCTCAACGTGCTTCAATCTTCGCGCCAAAAGATCCCGTTCGGCATCGCCCAGATCGGCAAGGCGTTCCGCAACGAGATCACCCCCGGCAACTTCATCTTCCGGACCCGCGAGTTCGAACAGATGGAGATGCAGTACTTCGTGAAGCCTGGGACCGATGAGGAATGGTTCGGCCGTTGGCGCGACCGGCGGATGGCGTGGTATCACACCCTGGGGCTCGACCCCAAGAAGCTCCGCTGGCACGAGCACAGCTCCAAGGAGCTGGCGCACTACGCCCGCGCGGCCCAAGACATCGAATTCGAGTTCCCGTTCGGATGGAACGAGATCGAAGGGGTGCACAACCGGACCGACTTCGATCTCAAGGCGCACCAAGAGTACTCGGGCAAGAAACTCGAGTACTTCGACCAAGCCGCCAATGAGCGCTACCTCCCCTTCATCATCGAGACCTCGGCCGGAGCCGACCGGATCACCCTGACGGTGCTCGTCGATGCCTACCGCGAGGAAACGGTGAACGAGGAGACCCGGGTCGTCCTGGGCCTCCACCCCTCGCTCGCGCCCATCAAGGTGGGCGTCTTCCCGCTGGTCAAGAAGGATGGCATGCCCGAACTGGCTGCGCGCCTCTCCCAAGACCTAGGCCGCTCGCTCGCCGCCTTCTACGACGACTCGGGCGCGGTGGGCCGCCGCTACCGGCGGATGGACGAGGCCGGCACGCCCTACTGCGTCACCATCGACGGTCAAACCACCGAGGACCAGACCGTCACCATCCGCGACCGGGACTCGATGGCACAGGAGCGGGTGGCGATGGAGCGGGTGGAGGAGTGGGTGCGGGAGAGGATTGGGTAGAGAGTAGTTGTCAGTCATCAGTCGTCAGTCGTCCGTCGTCGGCTGGCCGCGATTTCGAGGATCACCGTGCCAAAGAATCCCAAACAGAAGTCCATAGGCTCGCACCGGCTCCGGCCGGAGAGTCTGATGATGAGCTACGGCTTCGATCCGGCGCTCTCCGAGGGCGCCATCAAGACCCCCATCTTCCAGAACTCGACCTTCGTGTTCGAATCGGCCGAGGCCGGGAAGGCGTTCTTCGAGGTGGCCTACGGGCTTAGGGAACGAAAGCCCGGCGAGGTGCCCGGCTTAATCTACAGCCGGCTCAACAATCCCGACCTCGAGATCCTGGAAGACCGCCTCACCCTCTGGGACGACGCCGAGCGCTGCGCCACGTTCGAAAGCGGGATGGCGGCGATCGCCACCAGTATTTTGACCTTCGCCCGGCCCGGCGATGTGTTGATCCACAGCGAGCCCGTCTACGGCGGCAGCGACTACCTGATCAAGCAGTTCCTGCCGCAGTTCGACATCACCCCAATCGGCTTCGAGGCCGGGCGCCCAGCCTCGGAGATCGCACCGGACCTGAAACAACGGGTGGCCGGCCGGCGGGTGGCCGCGGCCCTGATCGAGACCCCGGCCAACCCCACCAACGAGCTGGTGGACATCCAGGGCATGAGCGAGGTGATCCACGGCTTGGGTTCCAAAGACCAGAGCCCGGTGGTCATGGTGGACAACACCTTCCTGGGCCCGCTCTGGCAGCGTCCGCTCCAGCACGGCGCCGACTTGGTGCTCTACTCAGCCACCAAGTTCATCGGCGGCCACAGCGACCTGATCGCCGGGGCCGCGCTTGGTCCCAACGCGATCGTCCAACCGATCCGCACCCTCCGTACCTTCATGGGCACCATGGCCGGCCCCTACACCGGGTGGCTGCTCATGCGGAGCCTCGAGACGCTCAAGATGCGGATGACCGCGGCCATGAAGAACGCCCGCTACGTGGCCCATTTCCTAGACGAACACCCCAAGGTAGACGCGGTGCACTACCTGGGGCTGCTCTCCGAGCGACACCCCATGTTCAAGGTCTACCGCCGACAATGCCTGTCGCCCGGCTCGCTCATCTCGTTCGAGATCCAAGGCGGCGAGCCCGCGGCGTTCCGGTTCCTGGACGCGCTCCAATTGGTCAAACTCGCCGTGAGCCTCGGCGGCACCGAGTCGCTGGCCGAACACCCGGCCTCGATGACCCACGCCGACGTCCCGCCCGACGAGCAAGCCCGCATGGGCATGACTCCGTCCATGGTGCGGCTCTCGGTGGGCGTCGAGCACTACTCGGATATCCTGGCGGACGTGGAGCAGGCGTTGGGTGTAGTGTGAGACGCGAGACGCGAGTCTCGAGTCACCCGGGCGCTCACGACTCACGACTCACGACTCACGTCTCATGACTCACGTCTCATGACTCATCACGACTTTCAATCCCTCATCGACCGTCTCACCCGGGACATCCCGGCCGACTACCTCGACGGCGTGGCCGACATCGCCGTCTCCCGCCGCGCGGTGCCCAATCCCAAGAGCCCTGAGGTGTTCACCATGGGCGAGTGCGTGCCGCTCCCCGTCGGCACCGGGGAAAGCGCCGATGATATCCAGAGCCGGATCGTCATCTACTACGGGTCGTTCCGGGCTTTGGCCCAGCTGGACGAGGAGTTCGACTGGGAGGAAGAGGCGTGGGAGACGCTCACCCACGAGCTGCGACATCATTTGGAGTGGCGGGCCGGGCGCGCGGACCTCGAGGTCACCGATTGGGCCGCGGAGCAGGACTTCGCCCGCCGCGACGGAAGGCCGTTCGACCCCGGCTTCTATCTGGATGGGGACCAAATCGAGCCAGGGGTCTACGCGGTCGAGGGCGATTGCTTCATCGACCGGAAGGTGTCGGCGGTGCCGGAGGCGGTCGAGTTCGAGTGGGACGGAAAGCGCTACCGCCTCACCCCCCCACCCACCAGCACCCTCCCAGCCTACGTATTGGTCCGTGGCGAGTGGGGGTGTAGTGAGTTGGTCGTGGTGCTCCGGCGCAAGCCTTCGCTCCGGGCCCTCCTCGCGAGCCGCAGGCAGGGGCGGCCCTTCACCGTGGAAGTCGAGGCCGAGCCACGAGGATAGAGGCGGACAGGGCCCGATTTTCCGGCTATCTTTCCCCCATTCATGACGCATGGAGTCGCACCCGATGATCAGAGTGCTCCTGGGTACAGCCCTCATCTGGCCGATGCCACTGGTGGCGCAGACCGCTGTTGAGACCGATCCGGGGTACCGAGTCGGCGTCGTCAGCGAGTCGGGCGACATCGTGACCTGGATCCGGCCGGGCCAGGGGACATTGAGCGTGGACCGGACTGTGGGCGTCGGCATCATGCCGGCCGACATCGACGGCCCGCACAACCTGGCGGTCGCCCCCGACAACCTGTCCTACTACGTGACCATCGCCCACGGACAGCCGTTCGGCACCCTCTGGAAATTCGACGCCACGGCCGACACCCTGCTGGGTCGGGCCACGCTCGAGATGTTTCCGACGACGATCGCCGTTGCCCCGCATGGCGACTTTGCTTTCGTGGCCAACTCCGACTTCCACGGCGACCACCCGCGCACCAACGTGGTCTCGGTTGTCTACACCCCGTCCATGCTCAAGATCACCGACCTCCCCCTCTGCGACATGCCGCATGGGGTCAAGGCCAACCATGCCGGCACCCGGGTTTACGTGTCCTGCATGCACTCCGACGAGATCGTGGAGCTCGATCTCTCGACCTTCGACGTGCTGCGCCGGGCCAGGGTGGGCGGCGGCCACGCCATGAAACCCAGTACCGACCACGCGGCTCACATGCCGGGTGCTTTGAGCGAAGAATGCGCGGCCACGTTTGTGTCGGTCTCGCCCGACGACCGGACCCTCTACGTGGCCTGCAACAAGAAGAACACCCTCCAGGTGTGGGACGCGGCGTCGCTCACGCTCAAACGCGAGATCCAGGTGGGGAAGGGGGCCTACAACGTCGAGCCCTCGCCCGACGGCCGGTTCGTGATCGCCACCAACAAGAAGGACCAGAGCGTGAGCCTGCTCGACGCCACGAGCCTGGCGGAGCTGGCCCGGATCCCCACCACCAAGAAGATCGTCCACGGCATCGCCTACTCGCCGGACGGCCGGTATGCCTTCGTCTCGTGCGAATCGATCGGGGCCGACCCGGGGGCGGTGGACATGATCGATCTCGAGAAGAAGGCCGTCGTGGCGAGCCTTGCGGTGCCGGCCCAGCCGACGGGGATCGCCATCTGGCGCGCCCGCCCCCCCGCCCCCGCTCCATAGACGACGTTTACCGGGAAACCCACGCATGGTCTTCGAAGCCAAGACGTCTCTTCCGGCCGCCGAGGTGCTGAGCCGCGCCAAGCAGTTCTTC
>JBFGLJ010000106.1:0-9711 GCA_041576235.1 Gemmatimonadales bacterium
ACCCCCGCCCCTCTCCTCAATCCGGCAGCGCGTCTCCCGCCTGCCAGTGGGAAGCCTCCATTTTTCGCAGCAACTGAAGGGTGGCCTCGCGTTCGCCCTGAACCGGGAGCAGCAGGAGGTCGCCGACGCGGGCCCATCCCAATGCGTGGCGCACACCGGCCATCTCGGACTCGGTCCGCACCACTCGTTCCGGCGGAGCGCCCAAGCGACGAAACTCGTCTTCGAGCACCGCGGGCACCTCGCCAGTCTCTCGGCCACGCAGGTGTTGGGGCAGCTCCTTGATCACGATCCGATCTGGGTGCGCGCTCCAGGCGGCGCGAGCGAGCGCGCGGAGCGATTCATCATCGCGGTCGCCAGCCTGGCCGAGGAGGACCAGCCGCCGGGTAGCCGGCATGGCAGCAGCCATCTCCACCACGGCCGACACCCCGTGGGGGTTATGGGCAAAGTCGAGGATCACCTTGACACCGCCCAAATCGAAGAGGTTGAGCCGACCCGGGCTGTCCTCGCTCGTCGGGGAGAACGCTTGCAGGGCCAGGCGCATGGCCGCGAGTGGCATGCCTAACGCGGCGGCCGCGCCCACGGCGGCAAGCACGTTGGCGACGTTGTGCCTGGCAAGGCCGTCGAGCGCGATGGGGATTTCATCGACCCGGATGATGGGTCGCCGCTCGCCGTCCTCATCCAGGATGACCTCCCCGTTCACGACGGTCACCACCGTGCCGCCGCCACGCCGGTGACCGGCGCACGTGGTGTTGTGCGGCTCGAGGGTAAACCATGTAATCGGCGCCAGCACCCTGTCCGCGACGGCTCTCAACCCCGGGTCGTCCGCGTTGAGCACCACATGCCCCTCCGGGCCCACCACCCGGGCGACGACCATCTTCGTCTCCGTCAGGGAGCGGAGATCATGAATCCCGAACTCTCCGAGATGATCCTCGGCCACGTTGGTGATCACGCTGACCTGGGCGCGCCGCACACCGAGGCCCCTCCGTAAGATGCCTCCACGGGCGGCTTCCAGCACAGCGATCTCGACCCGCGTATCGCGCAGCAGCATCCGGGCACCGGATGGACCCGCCCAGTCACCCCGGTCGAGATCGTCGTCACCAACGCGAATGACGTCGGTGCTGGTGAAGCCAGGGACCCGTCCGGCCGCGCGGATGATGGCGGCGATGAGACGAACGGTCGTCGTCTTGCCGTTGCACCCGGTGACCAGCGCCACCGGAATGTCGTGCACGTCTTTCCACGGGACATCGCCTGGGCTGGGGAGCTCGCCGACCGGCCACACCCGGACACCCCGACCGAGTCCCACGGAGGCCAACTCGCTGTCCGACAGGAACGCGACGTCGTGCTCGTGGGCCGCGGTGGCAAGCGCGATGAGAGCGGGATTCTGCTCCTCGGCGATCCGACCGCGCAACCGTGCCGCGACCTCGGCCGGTGATGGCGCGCCGGTGCCCTTCCCCTCGAGGTCAGCCATGGCGGACTCCCAAGCCCACTCATTCACTTCGGTGGCGGCGTAGAGCGCATCGATGGGCGCGCTGAGCATCAACGACGCCCCACCGGGGAAGGTTCGGTGGTACAGCCGCTCACCGCTCCACCCGACCTCGTCCAACATGGCCCGGGCGGTCCGCCGCCAGCGCTCAACGGCTTCGGCTTCTCGCCCAGGCTCGAGTGTCACGTCGAGCACGGCCCCGGGCTCGTCGGAGAGCAAGTTGGGACCGGTGAGGCGCCGCGAGTCGTTGAGGGTTGCCACGTTAGGCCTGGTCACGCGCGAACGTTTCGTTTAGGGGGTAGCCCGGCGGCTCAGTCCTCTTCCTCGCGGGCGAGTCGAACGCCTCGCTCGTCGCGGACGAGGTCGCGGAGCATGAGATCGCCTTCCGAGAAACTGGGCAGGTCGCCGATATCGAGCGCGGCCGGCGGAGGCTGTGGCGTGGGTCCCGCCGCAGGATCTGGCTTGTAATTGATGATCTGTTTCCAGCACCGGGTGATGTTGTCCCCGAAAATGAGCAAGAGGTCGCCTGGCTCGGCCATGACGAGCGCATGATCGACTGCCGCCGCCTCTTCAGGCACGACATCGATCGCATCGGGAGCGACCCCATGGGCGATCAATTCATCCCGCATCATCTCGGGCACTTCCCGTGGGTGCCGGCCCCGCAGGCCGTCGTCGCGGCGGCAGACATACCCGTCGAAGTGCCCGGCAGCGGCGTGCGCGATGGCCCGGATATCCTCATCGCGGCGATCGCCGGGCCCGGCGAGCACCACCAGCCGCCGACCCGTGGTGTCGAGCCGATCCACCAGCCGACACATCGCCTGCACGGCCGCAGCGTTGTGACCGTAGTCCAGGATGACCTTGAAGGGATGCTCGTCGAAGATATTGGTGCGGCCGGGGGCTTGGAAGAAGGTCGTGTCGAATGTCCGGAGTCCGTGGCGTATGTCCTCCAGCTTGACTCCCATGCTGAAGGCCATGCCGGCGGCCACCATGGCGTTCTGCACGTTGTGGAGGGCGCGGCCTTCGAGGGTCGCGGGGATCAAGTGGGTCCAGAGGAGGGGGATGTGGGTGCCATGATCGTAGATGGTGATCATGTGCCCGTTCATGCCTTCCTCGAGCACCACCCCGCGGCCGCCGGCCCGGATGTGTTCGCGGACCAATGGGTGCTGCGGGCTCATGGTCACATAACAGACGTTCTTGGCCTCGGTGTAGTCGGCCATTCGGAGGCAATAGGGATCGTCGGCATTGAGGACCGCCGTATCCCGGGCGACTTCGATGGGGATCCGCTTGACCTCCGCCAGCTGATCCAGCGTCTCCACCCCTCTGAGGCCGAGATGGTCGGCGGCGACATTGAGGCAGGCCGCGACATCGCAGTAGCGGTATCCCATTCCGGCGCGCAACAGGCCCCCGCGGGCCGTTTCGAGTACCGCCACATCGACAAACGGGTCGCTGAGGACCATGCCAGCGGCAATGGGTCCGGTCATGTCGCCAACGACGGTCCGTTGCCCGTCGACGTAGATCCCGTCCGTCGTGGTGAGGCCCACCGTGCGGCCAGCGAGCTTGTGAATGTGGGCGAGCATCCGGGCAGTGGTCGTCTTCCCGTTGGTGCCCGTCACGGCTGCGATGGGGATGCGGCTGGGTGTGCCCGGCGGAAACAGCATGTCCATCACGGGCCCGGCCGGATCGCGTGCGGACCCTTCGCTCGGCGCCACGTGCATGCGGAACCCGGGAGCGGCGTTGATCTCACAGATGCCACCGGTGATTTCCTTGTACGACTTGGTGATGTCCTCTGTAATGAAATCCACGCCCCCGACATCGAGGCCGATGGCCGTCACCGCCCGGACGGCCATGGCGCTGTTGTCCGGGTGGACCAGATCGGTCATGTCGATGGCGGTGCCGCCGGTGGAGAGGTTCGCCGTCGTCCGCAAGAACACGACCTCGCCTTCGGCGGGAACCGTGGAGGCCGTATAGCCCATGTTCTTGAGCAGTCGCTCGGCCTGGTAGTCGAATTCCAGACGGGTGAGCACCTTCTCGTGGCCAACGCCGCGCCGGGGATCGCGATTCACGATCTCGACGAGTTGCTCCACCGTGTGGGCTCCGTCGCCAACGACATGGCCAGGTACCCGCTTGGACACGGCGATCAGTTGGCCGTCGACCACCAGCATGCGATGATCGAATCCCGTGAGATGCTGCTCGACCAGAACGCCCCGGCTGTGGCGTCGCGCCTGCTCGAACGCCACGGAAACCTGATCGTCGGTGGCGAGGTGTAAGGAAACGCCCCGCCCGTGGTTGGCGTTCAGCGGCTTCACGGCCACGGGGTAGCCGATGCGTTCCGCATGTCGGACCGCATCGTCCGAGGAATACACCAGCCGCTGCTTCGGCACCGGTAGGCCCAAGTTCTCCAGAATGCGGTTGGTCTCTTCTTTGTCGGACGCGATTTCCACGGCGATGTGGGGCGTACGAGTGGTCACCGTTGCTTGGATACGCTGCTGGTACTTGCCGTGCCCGAATTGGACCAGGCTGTACTCGTTGAGCCTGATCCAGGGGATCCCGCGGTCGTCCGCGGCTTGCACGAGGGCGGCCGTGCTCGGACCGAGCGCCCGGCGCTGGGCAAATCGAATAAACTCTTCCCGCTCGCGTTCCCAGTCGTACTCGGTCGGGACGCTGTCCGCCGGGCGGAGTTCGGGTGGAAGAAGAGCATGCAGAAGGGTGAGCGCGACGCGGCCGGCCTCGAGACCCACGTCGGCTTGCTCGTACTCATACACCACGTTGTAGTGTCCAGGCTCGTCCGTGCTCCTGGTCTTCCCGAAGGTGACGTGCTCGCCCGTGCTATTCTGGAGCTCGATCGCGGTGTGCTCCAGCACATGCCCCAGCCAGGTCCCCTCGCCCTCCCGCATGCGCCTCAGGAATCCACCGGGCACACCGTAAGAGCACCCGTGCTGGTCCAGTCCTGGCAGGGCCTCGACCAGCCTGGCCACGAAGGTTTCTCCAAGCTTGTTGGTTGGCCACTCTTCGAGGGGACCCAGGTCGACGACCAGCCGGATCACCGGAAAGTGGGCATACAGACTCGGCCCCTGGTACACGGCACGTTCTACGATCTTCATGACACCATCCCAGCGTCTACGTCATCCCCGCCGGCGCCATGGCCGAGCGGGTTTGGAGATTGTAGGAGGCCCCGGCGATCAGGATGTGGACCCGCACACCAAGGATGCAAACGGGGTCGTGATGGCGGGCCGAGTCCATGGACGTGAATTCCACTTCCGACGGATCCACCACGGTGATGGCCCCGCTGCCATACACGTCGATGGTCTCGTTCGGCGCGAGGAAGGCCGCCGTGTCTTCATCGAGGCCAATACCGACCGCGAACGGATTGTATGCCAGGGCCGCGAGGAGCCGCCCGAGGCGATCACGCTCCCGAAAATGTTGATCGATCACAATCTGATTGGTGAGCCCGAGCCCAGGTGCCAGGGTGACAATATCGGCTCGCGGCGACGACCCTTCTTCGCCAAACGCAATCATGTGCTCCGAGAGGAACGCGGCCCCCGCCGACGTGCCGGCCACCGGCACCCCGGCAGCATTCATGTGTCGGATCATCCGGGCGGCGGGTGTGCCGCCAACCGTCGTGCTGAGCCGCAGTTGGTTGCCACCGGTGAGAAACACGCCGGTCGCCTCGCGGAGCTTTTCGAGGAGGTCTTCGCGCTCGCAGTCCCGGCGTGCCCGAAAGGGGAATGTGCGCACCCGATCGGCTCCGAGGTCGTTGAAGACCGCCTCGTAGCGCTCTCCTGTTTCATCGAGTTGCGACGCGGTCGGGATGACGGCGATCTTCGCGCGCTCGCCGCCGGCCAGCTCCACGAATTCTTGAAGGATCGCCGGATCGCGGAGCTTCTCCTCCGCTCCTCCGATCGGAATGATGTGTCCTCGCTCTCGGCCCTGCGGAACCTGTGCAGGCATCATAGCTCCATCTCCTCGAAGTGCCCCCGGCGAATCACGGTGCTTCCCCGGACGTGCCATCGCCCACCGGCCATCACGTCGGTGACCGCTCCCGCGTCGTCGAGGACGACGAGATCGGCGTCCGCTCCAACCGCAACGCATCCCTTCCGCGGCAGACGGAGGAGCCGGGCCACGTTGGTGGTAAACGCGGGGAGAACCGTCTCGAGCGGCCGCCCGGCACACATGACGTCACGAAGAACCTGGGTGAGGGCGCCCGGGCGCCCGACGTCCATCCCAGTCGTCCGGCCGTCGGCATCGAAGGTCGGCAGCGACCCTCCAGCGTCCGAGCTGACCGTGATCCGCCCGGCGGGGAGGCCCTGGTCGAGGTAGCGGTCGAGCGCGGCCGGTGCCGACCAGGCGTCATCCTCCTCGGCGACGGGAAAGGCCGTCAGGTCGATCGTCGAGCCCAACCGGGCAAGGTCGATCGCTTCGTCGAACAAGGCCCGCCGGCGATTGACGTGGGTCGGGTTGAAGACGCGGGCGGGAATCTCACTCGTCTCGATCGCTTCGCGGACCAACGACAAGCCACGGCTCCCGTCGCCCAGATGCAGGTGGAGGATGCCCGCCTTGCCGGAGAGAAGGCCTCCCGTATGGGCCTCGCTGCCGACGCGGAGCAGCTCATCCAGCGACGGTTGACTGGACCGATGATCGCTGACGGCGACTTCGCCGACACCAAGCATACGATCAATATGAACGATATCACCGCTCACACTACCCGTCACCGTCGCGGGCGGGAGATGGTACCCCCCGGTCAGGCAAAAGGCCGAGATCCCGGCCTCGGTCAAGCCGCGAGCGGCGGCCAGCAGGTCGCGGGGGTGGCGGGTGATGTCGTCCGTCCCCAGGACGCCGACCACCGTGGTGATCCCGGCCCTGGTGAAATCGCTCATCCCGAGCGGCGGCACCCGGCTCACCGGGCCGGCTTCCCCGCCGCCGCCGGTGAGGTGCGCATGGCAGTCGATGAGCCCGGGGATGGCACGCTGTCCGGCGAAGTCGTGCACCTCCACGCCGAGGAGCGCGGGAAGATCCGGTGCGGCGTCGCCCATCCATACCACCGTGCCACCGGCCACGAGGACATGCTGGAGGCCGCGCGGCTCGGGGGCGTACACGTCGAGATTCTGCAGTAGGTGCATCATGGAGAGGCTCAGGGTCCGAAGCGGACCGAAAAGTATAGCGGAGAAACGCAAGGAGGGCGACCCGCCGGGTGACCGGGCGGACTACTCAATCAGAATGCTTTGCTGCGCGGAGACGAACAGGACGTCTTGGAGGCTGTCGTGGCGGCGAAAAAGATCGATACGCTTCTCGTGCAGGCGCTGCTCGGTGAAGCCGAGAATCACCAGATCGGCGCTTGCGGAGCGGCTGGCCACCAAGCGATCGAAGTCGATGTCGGCATCGGTCGGAATGATTCGGAGGTTCTTCTTGCTGATCGGGAGCCGACCGGAGGAGATCATCTCGTTGAGACGCTCCCGTTGTTTCTCGACATCCGCCACGGGGAACGCCGCGAAGATCCTGATCTCGGCATGGTGCCAATCGGGGTGGCCGGCCAAAATATACGACAGGAGAATCATCAGATTGGCGTTGTTGTAATCGTGCCAGGTGAGCCAGATGTGCACATTCGTGCGGTTGCCGAAGAAGTGCTCACCGTGGCGGAGCACAAGGCTGTTCATGCTCACCGCGTTGGCCATTGTACAGCCTTCGATGGCCTCTTCGATGACCTCGTCGGTGTCTTTGACGGAAAACTCAAAGAGAATGGTGTTGTTCTCGACCCCCGTGACGCCGGGCAACTGGAGAGCCTGGGCGAGCGCGGATCGCATCGAGGGAGAAATCATCGTGTCGACGTATATACTGCTGCGCCGGGCTGTGATGAGTGAGATCAGCTTCCGTAGGACCTTGCGGCTCTTGCGGTAGTTCTCGTGGTTGAGGTTCCCCAAGATATGGTGAAGATACGCCCCGAACCCATACCGATAACAGAGCCAACCGAAGAACTGCAACGGCGCCGACCTGGTGAAGGTCCGGCCGTTCACCATGATGATGCTCGGCCGCCATTCCTCGGCCCGGCCACGCCCCGCGCTGGCCTGGAGCTTGACCTGCGAGTAGCGAGTCGCTTGTGACATGGCCCCCTTGAAGAGCGAGGCAAGGTCGTCACCACCTCGGGCCGACCGGATGGTGCGGTAGATCACGATCATGACGATGATGGCGAACAGCGCATAGAACGGATCCATCTGGAACATCAAGAACAGGCACATCACCGAGCCCAGGAGGCTCAGGTACCACTTCGAGCGGAAGGTGGGCCGGTAGCTCGGACGCGCGGCAAAGTGTTCGAGCGCGCTAATCGTGCAGAGCGCGCCGTAGGTTACCATGAAGAACATGGAGATGATTCGCGCCACGATGTCGACGTTGCCGAGCGCGACCATGACAAGCGCAACCACCGCGGTGACCAAGGTGGCGTTGCGGGGCTCGTTCGCCTCCCCTTCGCCCCGGGACACGAAATGATTGAAGCGTGCAATCGGTGCGATGCGATCGCTGCCGAGGGCCTGGAGGGTCCGGGGGGCGACCAGGATCGAGCCGATGGCACTCGAGAGCGCCGCACTCGCCAAGCCGATGGGGATGATGGGTCCCCACAGCGCGATGCGAGACATGATCAACGCATCCTCATCGAGAAGCCCCGCAGGCGCTGACACCGCAAGCTTGTAGGCGATCCAGACGTAGACCAGCATCCCCACGAGCGTCGCCGAGATGACCCCGAGGGGAATGGATCGGCGCGGGTTGGCCAGGTCCCCCGACAGGCCGACCCCCGCCGTCATCCCAGTGAACGCCGGGAAGACAATCGCAAAAACCAAGATGAACGAATCCGGGTCCTCGACCCGCTCGAGCAGGGTCGGCACCTCGCCCGCCGATCCTTCCACCGGGCCGCCGAGCGAGAAGAGCACCAGCGAGAGTCCCAGGACCGCGACCACCGCCCAGAGCGCCTTGACGCCGAGATTCGCGCCACGGGTGAGCACGAAATACGAGAGAACGACGGTCGCGGGAATGGAAATGAGCCGCGGGTCGAACCCCAACCCCAGATTCGCCTGGAGCCATGGGGCCAGAGGACGGAATGCCTCGGCCAACGCTATGAGATAGAACGCGACCGAAATGGCTTGGGACAAGTACAGGGAAATGCCGATGGCCCCACCGATCGTCCGCCCGAACGACCGCGAGATGATGAAATACTCTCCACCCCCCTCGACCCGGCGGTTGGTCGCGATCTCCGCAATGGCCAGCGCGGTGGGGACGGTCACCAGATGACCGATGAGTATGATCAGGAGGGCGCCCAGAAAACCCACGTTCCCCACCGCATACCCAAAGCGGAGAAACATGATGGCGCCCAGAATGGTGCTGATGCTGGCCAGGAAGACGGGCGAGGTGCCAAACCCATGCCCGGCCGTAGCGCCGTTCGTTCCCTGGGTGCGCGAGGTGGCCTCAGCCATCAGTACCAGTGGTCACAGGAATGCTCGGGATCAGGGGTCGGGGAGAAGGCGCCCGGAAAGCAACACGTGGCGGTCGGGGACGCAAGAGGCGAGCCGCCTCTTGGCGGGCGCCGGACGCCATCGTTTGGCCCCTGCGGCAGCGGCGCCTGGCAAAGTGCCGTGGTTGGCTGAGTTCAGCGCCTGGCGCGAGCGCGGCCCAGCAGCCACGCGTATATGACGAGGTTGACGACCACCACGCCCACCCCCAGGGCGATCTGGATCGGACGGGTCAGGCCGCCAGGATAGAGGACCGGCAGCAGATACCGCTCAATGAACCCCTCGGCGTAACCCTCGGCGCCGGCAAGCCGCCGGAGCCAGTTCTCGAGCGGGGTGAGCGGGCACACCCAATTCGCAAACTCGATGAGGGCGGCCCACGCCGCCGCCGGCAGATGAGCCCACATGATCTTGCGCCACCGCAAGACCAGGAGGCCGCCGCCAACGGCGAACACGACGAAGAAAACGTGCACCACCACCACGAGGTCGGCGAGCAGGCCAAAGATCATCGAACGGTCCTGCCTGGGCCGCGGTGCTGGGCAGCGGGGGACTTGAATTCAGGGGACGTCGAGCTTCGCCGATTCTGGTTGGTCATGGCTCAGGGAATTTGGTGTGGCGCGGGCATTGCCTCATCGACGACCCCACCGAATCGCCCGCCCCCCTTGACAGCCGCCGTTCCAGGGATACTTCAGAACTGAGACCCCTAGCACTGACCCTCACGATTCTGAGTAGACATGCCGG
>JBFGLJ010000107.1:0-9434 GCA_041576235.1 Gemmatimonadales bacterium
CCCGTTCCGCTGGGTGACCGATACAGGCGGGGGCAGGGGTGGGGGCGGGGGCGCAGAACAAGCCGAGGTCGACCGATCCGATGAGCTGATCGCCGCCTTCCGGGCTCGGGGGTTCGCGGGACTGGTCGCCATCGGCGGCGAAGGCAGCCTCTGCATCGCCTATGATCTCTGGCGCAAGGGACTCCCCGTGGTAGGGGTGCCGAAAACGATCGACAACGACGTCCCCGGCACCTCGCAGACATTCGGCTTCGACACGGCCGTCAGCACGGCAACCGAGGCCATTGATAAACTGCATTCGACCGCCGAGAGCCACGACCGGGTCATGGTCGTTGAACTGATGGGCCGCGATACCGGGTGGATCGCTCTTCACAGCGGGATCTCCGCGACGGCGGATGTGATTCTCATTCCCGAGATCCCCTTCGATATCGAGAAAGTGTGTGACAAGATTCGTCTGCGGGAGGCGCGCGGACGCCGGTTCAGCGTGGTGGTGGTGGCCGAGGGCGCGCTGCCCCACGGCGGAACCCAGGTCGTGACCGAAGCAGGGAAGCCGGGAGCCTCCGACCGGCTTGGCGGCATCGGCAATGCGGTGGCGAAGGCCATCACCGAACGGACAGGGAAGGAAACGCGGTGCCTCGTCCTCGGGCATCTGCAGCGAGGGGGCACGCCCACCACCTTCGATCGCCTGCTCGCGCTCCGATTGGGTTCTGCCGCGGTGCGCGCTGTGGCCGACGGCGACTTCGGCTGCATGGTCGGGCTCGACCCGCCGGCCATCGTGCGGGTGCCGCTCACGTCAGTGGTCAACCGGGTCAAGCAAGTCCCTCTCGACTCGGACACCGTTCTCACCGCTCGGGAATTGGAGATTAGCCTGGGCGACTAAGGCCCGGTCGCGGGTTCGGAAAGCAGGGTATCGGCCGCGGCCGGGAGTGAGGCGCGGGGGTCAGCGCCCAAGAACCGGGCGAGCAGCGCATAGCCGTGGTGGGTCAAGACCGATTCCGGGTGAAACTGAAGCCCGATCGTGGGATGAGTGCGATGGCGGATCGCCATGATCTCGCCGTCTTCTGCCGTTGCGGTGACGATCAGATCGTCGGGGAGAGACTCCCGCTCCAGCACCAGTGAATGATACCGGGTCGCAATGAGCGGGTTCGGCAACCCCTGGAAGAGCCCGTCTCCGGTGTGGGTAACCCGCGAGGTCTTGCCGTGCATCGGGCGTCTCGCCCGTATGACCCGCCCTCCGTAGGCCACCCCGATGCATTGATGCCCGAGGCAGACTCCGAGGATCGGGACGCTTGCGCCGCAGGCGCGCACCACGTCGGTAGACACTCCGGCCTCGGTCGGGGTGCACGGTCCGGGGGAGATGATGATGTGCGACGGGTCCAAGGCCCGGATCTCCCTGGGGCTGACAGCGTCATGCCGTCGGACCTGAGACTCGTGCCCCAGCTCCCGAACGTAGCGCGACAGGTTGTAGACGAAGGAGTCGTAGTTGTCGATGAGGAGAATCATGTCCCGCCATGGTGGTCACGAAACGCAGCCACCAGGCCTTCGGCCTTGTGCAGCGTCTCCCAGTACTCGCTCTCCGGGTCGGAGTCTGCCACGATCCCACCACCCGCCGGAAAGTAGAACCGGTCCCTTCCACAGACCCCGGTCCGGATGGCGATGTTGGTATCCATTTCCCCCGTCAGGCTGAGGTATCCAATCGTTCCGCTGTACACCCCGCGCGTCGTGGGTTCGAGTTCGGCGATGATCTCCATGGCTCGGATCTTCGGTGCCCCGGTGATGGAGCCGCCGGGAAAGGCCGCACGCAACAGGTCCAGCGGGCCGGCTCCCCGATCGAGGTCGCCTTCGACCGTCGACACGAGATGATGCACCGTTGGATGGCGTTCCAGCTCGAGCAATGCCGTCGCTGCCACCGTGCCCGGCCGACACACTCTGGACAAATCGTTTCGTAACAAATCCACGATCATCACATTCTCCGCACGGTCTTTCTCGCTCGCCATGAGTTCTTGCGCGAGCCGGTCATCGTCGGCCGGTGTGTCGCCTCGGGAGCGCGTGCCCTTGATTGGACAGGTGGTGACGTGCCCCACAGGGTCCAGCCTTAGGAAGCGTTCAGGAGAGGAGCACAACACGGCCGTTTCGTCGGTGACGAAATAGGCCGAGAAGGGAGCCGGGTTCCGTTCACGCAGGCGACGATAGACGTCAAAGGGCGACTGAGATCTGATGACTTCGAAGCGTTGCGCCAGGTTGGCCTGAAAGATGTCGCCGCGCACGATGTAATCCCGGACGCGTCGAACGGCGTCCCGGTATCCGGCGGGTGAAAATGTCGACCGCAGGCCCAGCGCGGTGCCGTCGCTGACATCGTGAACGGGATAGGTCGGCGCCCGGGCGCTGAGGAGCGGCTCGGGTGGTGGCGGCCGATCGGGGCTAGCGACCGGGCGCTCCAAGCGCCGCTCGACCATGGTCAGCCGTGTCTGTGCCCGGCCTGCCCTGTCGGCGTTCGTCCCGGGGATTCCGGTCGAGAAGATCCAAGCCCGTCCACGGGTGTGATCCCATGCCACCACCCAGTCGTAAATGCCCAAGACCGCATCCGGCAACGCCAAATCGTCGAGTGGCGCCTCGGGGACATCCTCGAGCCGGCCGCCGAACTCGTACCCGATGTATCCGGCGGCTCCGCCCTGGAACGGCGGGAGGTCACCGGTTCGCTCGTGCCAAAACGGCGCGAGCTCCCGGGCTGCCGTCTCGAGGAGATCACCAGCCGCCGCGCGCCATACCCGGCTCCCGTGGCGGCGCACGCTGGTGATCGGACCTTTGGTGCGGAGGACGATCGCCGGATCGGCGGTGAGGAAGCTGTATCGGCCCTGGTCGTGAACGTTGTTCACGCTGTCCAGCAGCAGCAGGTAGGGGAGGTCGAAGAAGCGGGTGCAGGCTTCGATGCGGTCTGGCGGGGATGACAGCTCTCTGACGAGCGGCAGCGAAGGCGTCGACATCCGAGCAGTTCCCTGGCTGCAGCCGTGGAGGGCCTGACTATCTCAGGACTTCGCGATACGTGGCCGATTGCCCGAAACTCTCCTCCACTTCGATTTCGAGGGCGGTCAGGTGCTCATAGCCGCTCCGGTGAAGGTGGGCTTGCACCTCCCTCGCAAAATGAGCGGCCAGCATCTCGGCGGTGGTATTGGCGATTGGTAGTAGCGCGCAGTCCCGTTTGGGAAAGACATAGGTCAGTGCGCCCATGTAGCCCACCGCAAGACGATCATGCTCCTCCCGAATCTCGAGCTTCGGGTTTTGGGTCGGGAGCAACACCTTGTGATCGATGCCGTCGACCAGCTGGCGCAGCACGTCCTTGAGGACACCGAAATCGACAACGAACTGGCATTCGTCATCAATGGCCCCTTCGACCGTGGCCGCCACCCGGTAGTTGTGCCCGTGCAAGGCCTCGCACTTATGGCCGCGAAAGGTGATGAAATGCGCGGATGCAAAGGTGAGATAGTCCTTGCTCACCGTAACCTTGTAGCCAGTGCCCACGTAGCGCCTCGTCCGTTGGGCGGCGGCCGCGGCCGCGGCGGCCCCGCCTGTCCCCTTGCTCACGCGGAAAGGTAGGAGTATAGGGCTACCGCGTCGAGGCCGCGCCCGGCCAGCGCCCGCGGTCCCCGAGACTCCATATCTTTCACCCATGAACACCAAGGCCAGCCTTCGTCAAGAGTGTCTCGCCCTGCGCGACGCCGAGCGAGATCGTGAACGGAAGAGCCACGCCATCCAGAGGCGTCTGCTGGACTTGCCCGAGTTCCTGGGTAGCCAACGGGTGGCATTCTATGTCGGGGTGCGAAGCGAGGTCGCCACCCGCGACGCGCTCGACACCGCCCTCAACGTGGGAAAACATATCGGCGTCGTCTATCGTGACCGGGATAACCTTGGCGTCTGCCTGATTCACGCCATCACCGAGCTCACGCAAGGATCCTTCGGGTTGTGGGAGCCACCGACCGAACTGCGGTCCACCCCCGAGCGGCAGCTGCGGACGAAGGCGGTCGATCTCTTCGTCATCCCCGGCCTGGCCTTCGACCGCCGAGGCGGGCGGCTCGGCTACGGACGGGGGTACTACGACCGCTTCCTTGCAGAGTCCCGCCCGGACGCCCATCGGATCGCCCTCGCCTTCGATGCGCAGGTGCTCGACGAGGTGCCCATGGGGCCCCGAGACCAGCGCGTCCACCTCGTGGTGACCGAGCGGGCGGTCTATCGCGTGTCGCCCTGACCGGGCCGAGTGTCCCCGGATGAGGACGACCCGGGTCCGGGAATTTCATCGTATCTCATTGTTGTACAATCACTTACCTCCTTGGCACGTGGCTCGCACCTTGGGTAGCGGCAAACCCAAGCGGGAGGCAGTCGTGAGACACCTGATCCCTATCGGCACCATGGCCGCGCTGTTGATGGTGGCCCCGGGCCACGCCCAGGCGCAGCGAGTAGCGGCTGAGGTGGTCATCCATTCTGGCCCCGTCCATGGCCGTGTGGTCATCGGCGATCACGGACACCGGCACTACGTCAGGCATCGGGCCGTGCGGCGGTTCCATCATCACCGGCACGGGCTGAGACCGCTACACGTGCATCACATTCACGCCCCGCGGGGGAAGGCACGCGGCTGGTGGAAGCGGCATGGCTATCGGCCCGTGGTGGTGTTCTACCGCGACGGCCGGTTCTACGACCGGCACCACTACCGGCGGCATTACCGGCATGGGAAGCATGTCCGCCGGGTCGTGATCTGGGAACGCGGGGGACGGCTGTATCGTCCCTGGCCGCGGGACGCTTACCGCCGGGGTGATCGAGCGCGCCAACGGTCGATTCGAGTAGTCGATCGGGGCTACGACGATGATTACTACGACGATGATTACTACGACGACGACTATGACGACTGATCCCTGCCGCCGCGCGCGCGGGGTCATAGAGAGCGCCTCGAGGCGCCTGCAGGTATAGATGAAAGACAACGATCCCCGCACGATGCGGGGATCGTTGTCTTCCCCTTCCGTTCGCCGCTCGAACCCCCTTCCTTCCGGGCATGCGTCCCGGGCGAAACCACTACCTGCCGCCTGACCCCGAGGCATATCGCCGCGCCCGTCACCCGCGCGGCCGCGTCATCGTCATCGCCCCGACACGCGCTGCCTGCGAAACCATCGAACTTGCCCTCGGCCTGCATGTCCCGACCCTCCTGGAGCGTCAACACGGGAGTCAAATCCGCCGATGGGCGGCGGAGGGCTCCGGATTCGGCATCGTTGCAGGAACAGGGACCGGCAAGACCTTGGGCATTCGCCCGATCGCCGAGGAAATTCTCCAGGATGTCTTGCTCGTGGGCGTCGTCAACCGCGAGCGCGAGGCCACGCCCGATACCCCGAACTGGAACGTGATCATCGTCACCACAGGGATCGCGCGGCGGTGGTTCGAAGATGAGCTGATCACCGAGCGCGACACGCTGATCGTCGATGAGATCCACCAGACCTCGGCCGAACTCGAGCTGTGCCTGGCCTTGGGCAAACGGGCCGGCTGTCGGTTCATCTGGCTCAGTGCCACGGTCGATCCCAGCTTCTACGCCGATTACCTGGACTCCAGTGAAGTCCTGACGACATCGGCCTTCGATCCCAAGCTCGAGGCCAAGGTGTCGGTGATCCCGACCCGGGTCGATGAATTTCTCGATGCGAAGTATCTCCGCCGGATCATCAAAGAGAAGCGTGGCGTGGCGGTATTCGTCCCGACCCGGGCCGAGGTGGAGCAACTCGCCCACGGCTTGGGCGCGCAGTGGCAGCGCCTGACGACGGCGTTCTACCACGGGGGCGAACCCATTCGGGTCATTCGACCATTCCTCGAGGGCGAGGTCGAGCATCCCTGGCTGCTCGCCATGACCGCGGCTGGCCAGTCGGCCCTCAACCTCCCTGGCCTCAACACGGTAGTGATCTATGATGCCCGCTACGGCGTGGTCGTGGATCGCGGCCGCAACGTGCTGCATCGATTGTACCTGGGCCCAAACGAGATCCTGCAAATGGCCGGCCGCGTGCACGGTCGCGTGCCCCAGGGCGAGGTGGCGATTCTCTCCGACCGAGATCTCGAGTTCGACCGGCTGAAGCCAGGCCCGCCGGAGTTCCAGCTGGCGGGGGACGCCGAGCGGGTGGCGATCACCTGCGCATCGCTGGGGGTGGACGCTCGAGGGTTGGACCTTCCGGTGCCGCTGGACCGAGTGGCGTACGAGACGGCCGTGAACCTCCTCACCTCGCGTGGACTCATCGAGCATGGACGGCTCACGACGTACGGCAGGGAAGTCGAATCGCTCCCGGTCGAACGACCGTGGGGGGAGCTGCTAGTGCATGCCGACGCCGACCTGATCCCGGTTGTCGGGGTGGCGGCGAATATCGATTCGCTCTATCGCATGACCCGGCAAGAGCGCGATCTCCACGGTCTTGTGGTGAACGGAAGCGATCATCTCACGGCCTACAACATCTTCGCCCAGGCCCTCAACCAGCATGGATTCATGGGCACCGTGTACGGGTTGCCTCGCCACGTGTTTGACGAAAGCCTGGATGCCTGGTCCGCGGACCGTGGCGTGCTCCTCAAGGCCATCGAGGATGCGGCGCTCGGGCTCGCTGCCGTCTATCGCTCCCTGGAGTCGCCGCTCCCCTCCCAGTTGCCATACATCACCAAGGACCTGAGGCACCGATTCATCGATCTCGTAGCGCGCGTCGGCCCGTTCGATCTGGTCATCGACGAGCAAACCGTGGACGGACAGGAGGCCCGCGTCGCCCGGGAGTCGATGGCGGGAAGCTGGGGCGCGGTGGCCGGGACCATTCGCTACTTCGCCGATCGATTCGGCATCCCCCGGGCCTCGATCGAGGGCACCACCATTCCCTACGACTTGGTCAAGCGCTATGCGAGGCCTGGGCCGCCGGTCGTGACGGTCACTGGTCCCCGCAAGCGCCAGCACTTGAGCGTGTCCCGCCATCAGGAGTATTTCGGCTTCGAGGTGGAGGCTGAGACGTCGACTCTTCCCGACCCCGCTCCTCCCGCTCTCCACGAACTCGTCCGCGAGGCCTTGACCGATGCCCTCCTGGCCGGCAACACCAATCACCCCGACCAGCGGAGCCTTCGCCGAGCCCTGGACGAGCTGGGCGAGCTATACCGGCGTTCGGGCGGCGCGCTGGAGGACCTGGCCCCCTCGAAGCTGCGAGGCTTGGTCAGGGGTCAGATGGATGACGTCGACGGGTGGCGCGCCTTCCGCGCGGTTCCTGTCAGCCTCGACCTCGACGCCCTCGTCAAACCTGCCGTGCGACGTCGGCTCGAAGCGCTTCCTTCCAAGATCCAGCTGCTCGGCGATGCCGTGCCGCTGGACTACCTGATCGAAGGCCACACCGGTGAGGGCGTTCTCCAACTCCGGCTTCGTGAGGGGCAAGCGCGACGGTTGAAGGAGGCGGATCTCCCGGCCCTCGGCCGCCCGCTCCGTTTTGTGGTGATGCGCGGTCAGCGCCCTGCGGTCAGGGCGGCATCCTTGACCGACCTCAAGGCCAAACTGCGCGATCTCCGCAAGGGCAACGGCGAGACCCGCCGTGGCCGGCGCCCACGGGGCAATGGTCGGAAAGGGGGGCGGCGAACTCCCGGCGGGCGTCGGCGCGGTCCCAAGAATCGCCGCCGGTGATCATGCGCGCCGGCCCCGTCGCCTTCTTGCTCGTGGCCAGCTGCTCCCGCGAGCCGTCCGAGGTCTACATTCCCGCCCCTGACTTCACGCAATCGTTGTCGATCGCCACCGCCCAAGGGCCGCGTGCGGGGATCCGGGTTGGTGAACCCCTGCGCCTCCATGCCGCGCGTCGTACCGGGCCCTGGATACGGGTCGCGCGGGCCTCGCTGCCCGAGAACGCCTGCTGGCTAGCGGTGTCGCCACCCGACTTCGAGCGCGAGGTCGCAGCCACTGTCAGGTGGCACGTGGAGCCGCCGCACCAGGCGACGTTCAACGGCGGCCTTCGGCCCGATGGCACCCGCGAAGTGGTGTTCGCCGCGCCGGGCACGTACCGGCTCACGGCCGTGAGCGCCTCTTGGTGCGGGGAGCCGTTCGGCGGAGACACGCTGGCCGTCGAGGTGGACGCAGCGGCGGACTAGGCGGGAAGGAGGGCGAGCCACGCTCCGTGATAGGTGTCCCGCACGGTGTCCGGCGGCGTTCCCGCCAACAACTCGGCCTCTAGGCCATCGAGCGCGGCGCGTAGGGCGCGCGCCTGGACCGGGTCGATGGACGGCAATTCGAGCGCTCGGGCGACGGCCCGGGCGAACTCACCGAGTCTGGTGTCGTCGTAGACGAGCGGGGGCTCGCTCGCCGGCCGGGTGCCGAGGACGCCGAACCACGCCGCGGAGGCCCCCGAGGCCGCGTCGCTCCGGAGCACTTTCCACAGGGCGTCCACCCCGCCAGTGCCTCCGCCCACGCCCACCCTCCTGTCGCGGGCCCCGGTCGAACGGGTGAGGGCTCGGAGCCGGCGGTCGAAGCGCTGGTCGGCGAGGCGCCTGGCCACCTGGTGCAGCAAGCGGGCCTTGGTGCCATGGTGGTAGTGGACCAGGCCCTTTGCGCATTTGGCCTGGGCGGCGACGGCGTCGATGGTCCAGTTGTCGAGTCCATGCTCGATGAGGACCTTGAGGCCGGCGTCGACGATGTCGTCCTTGATCACGTCCCTCTCCCCCAACACTTGACTGACTGGTCAGTCTAATCTAGCTGCTCTGCCCTCGATTTCTCAAGGCTGGGGGCACCGGTTGACATGTCCATTCCAGCCGAGGCGATTCGTCTCATTGTACAACGGGGCCCGATCCCTTACCCTTGGCGATGTCGCGTCTTGAAACCTCAGGCGTGGCTGCGCCGTATCGAGCTTATGAGCATGACTGATAACTCTGCCCCTCCGTCGCTCCCGTCGGTGTTCTCACCGCTCGCGAAGGCCCTGCTCAACGGGTTTTCGGAGGGGGTGGTGGTATTCGATCCCAACGGGAAGATCCTCTACGCCAGCCAGCCGGCCAGGGAGTTGCTGGACACCCCGATCGAACTGGAGGACGCAACCTCGCTGCAGCCCAAGCTCGCCGCCATAGGGGGCCGGGTCCGCTCGCTCAAGGCCGGGTCGGTGGTCCTGGGTGAAGCCATGTTCATCCCCGGTGGGTCGGGACCGGCGACCCTGGCCGACCGTGAACGCGAGGCCATTGTCAAGTCGCTCGACGCCCACAACTGGAAGTTGGCGGAGACGGCCAAGTACCTTGGCATTAGTCGGACCACGCTCTGGCGCAGGCTCAAGGCCTACGGCATCCATCGCGATGGTCGGAGCCGCTGGGCGTCATCGGCCTGAATCACCCCCCGAGAGCCCAAGCGCAGGATCCGCTCGACCGGGCCGGTCTCAGCCGGGGGTCCGTGGGTTGACCCTGGCGGGACCCCCCCTCACGCTCCCCCC
>JBFGLJ010000108.1:0-9429 GCA_041576235.1 Gemmatimonadales bacterium
CTGCCGACCAAGGGCGGCATTCGATACAGCATGGCGGTGAGTGAGGACGAGATCATGGCCTTGGCGGCCATGATGTCCTTTAAATGCGCGTTGGTGGACGCCCCCTTTGGGGGGGCCAAGGGCGGCGTCAGGATCTCCCGGCACAAGTTCTCCGACGGCGAGATCGAGCGCATCACCCGCCGCTACACCTTCGAGCTCGTCAAGAAGAACTTCATCGGCCCGGGTGTCGATGTCCCGGCGCCCGACTTCGGCTCCAGCGCACGGGAAATGGCCTGGATCGTCGATACCTATCGATCGCTCCACGAGGGGGAGCTCAATCCTGTCGCATGCGTGACCGGCAAACCGGTGACGCAAGGCGGCATCCGCGGGCGGGTCGAGGCGACGGGCCGCGGCGTTTTCTTCGGCATTCGGGAAGCTTGCGATGTTGCCGAGGACATGAAGTCGATTGGCTTGTCGCCCGGGCTCTCGGGCAAGACCGTGGCTGTGCAGGGGCTGGGGAACGTAGGCTACCATGCCGCGAAGTTTTTGCAAGAAGGCGGAGCGGCCTTAGTGGCCCTCGCCGAGCACGAGGGGGCGATCTACTCGCCCAAGGGCCTCGACCTCGAGGCGGTCGTCAAGCACCGGCAGGTGACCGGGTCCATTCTGGACTTTCCCGGCGCGACGAATCTGAGCACCTCGAGGAAAGTGCTGGAAGCCGAGTGTGATATCTTGGTTCCCGCCGCGCTCGAGCGTCAGATCACGAAGAAGAACGTCGACAATATCAAGGCGAAGATCATCGCCGAGGCCGCAAATGGGCCGGTCACGGCCGACGCCGATGCCGCCCTCCACGAGCGTGGCGTGCTCATACTTCCAGGAACGTTTCTAAACGCCGGTGGAGTGACCGTCTCGTACTTCGAATGGGTCAAGAACCTCTCGCACGTGCGCTTCGGAAGGATGCAGAAGCGGTTTGAGGAGCAGGCATTCCGCCGCTTGCTGACGGCGATCGAAGAATCGACGGGCCGTCGATTCTCGGCGGATGAGGTGGAGGAATTCACCCGAGGCGCGAATGAAGAGGATCTGGTCAACTCCGGGCTCGAAGAGACGATGGTCGGCGCCTACCACACGATCCGTGAGGAAGCGAAACGGATCGGGAAAAGGGTCGACCTCCGGACCGCCGCGCTCGCCCATTCTATCAACAAGATCGCGATCGCCTACGCGGAACTCGGCATCTTCCCCTAGCGACCGCGCGCTCGACCAGACAGCCAGGACCCTAGCCTTCGCGCCGCCCGGTGGCATCACCCGGTGGCTTGGCGCCGAGGCCGCCACCAACGTGATCACCGCCCTCCGCGCGATTCCGGCCTCGGTGTTTGGCGAGATAGCAGGCAGCGTCGGCACGCCGAAGCAACGAATCCGCGTCGACCGGGTGCTGCGCGCCTGCCGTCCCAAGGCTCAATGTCAGCCAGACAGGTGGGCGTCCTTCCTCCGAGAGGATGGGCTCCGCCGCCACTGCGATTCGGATCCGCTCGGCGAGCGCCACTGCGTCGGCGGCGTCGGTGTGCGGCAGCACCAGGACGAACTCTTCACCGCCCCAGCGGAAGATGAGATCGTGATCGCGGCTCACGATGCGGACACGCCGCACCACCTGCCGCAGGACCCGATCTCCAATCTCATGTCCATAGGTGTCATTGACCGCCTTGAAGCGATCGAGATCGAAGTAGATGAGGGCAATGGACTTCCCGAGCCGGCGGCTCCGGTCGGCCTCCCGCTGAAACAAGTGCCCGAAGGCCTGCCGGCCATAGGCGCCGGTGAGGGAGTCTCTGAGCGCCACCCTCCTGTGACGTTCGCTCCTACGTGCGAGCGCGGCGGTGAACGTTCCAGTCGTGACGACCATGACCGCGACCAAGAGGCCGAGATAGAGCCCGATCTCACGCAGCCTCGGGTACAAGGGCTCCCCACTCGCCGTCACCAGGTTCGCCGAGAGATCGAGGGAATTGACGATCATGATCATTCCCTCGAGCACCAGGGCGACCATGATCACCACCAGGCTGCCCACCAGCACCAGGCTGCGTCGGTAGTTCATCTCGCGGTGCGGCGGGTCGGCGAACTGCTGATCGAGCCAATGGCGGACGGACGGCCCCGCCCAGTGGAACAGGGGGGCCAAGAGCGTAATGAGGATAAAATCGCCGATGACCCAGCCCTGCCAAACACGCTGTCCCTCGAGCAGATCCAGCTGATGGACGTTATTCCAGATGAGAGCCGCCAGGGAGGACGCGGTCGGGGCGAGGATGGCAATCAGGAGGTACCGTCTGAGATCTTGCCACCGCACCAGGTCGGGGTGGACGCCGAGGGTGACCATCGACCCCCACAGGACGAGGACCTCGACGGGACTCGCCAAGGCAAACAGGGCGCTGACTCCCAGTCCCATACCACTGGTGAGCGCGCTTGCCAGCGTGGCGACGTAGGCGGGAATCGCCCCCCACAGGGGTCCCAACCACACCGCCAGCGGAACGGTCAGGAACGCCGGCGGGTACACCGTCACCGCTATGGTGACTCCCCCGAGACGGAGCGGCATCCCGCTCCAATTGAACGTTGCTTCCAAGACGGCCGACACCACGGCCACGACGGTCACCACGATCCAGAGGATCAGGACGCGCCCGACCCCGGGGCGCTCCCGCGCGTAGAGAAGGTGCCCCAGCGGCCACCACGACGGACCCCGGTATCGGCGCGGGGCGCTCACCCGGCCGCCCCAAGACTCGTGTCCGGCGTGCCCGCTCCGGGGTCCACCGCGACTCTGTTTTTCCCCCGCGCCTTGGCGAGGTAGCAGGCCGCATCGGCACGGCTGATGAGGTCGTCCGGTTGGATCGGGTAGGTCCTGGAGCCCGCCACGCCTAGGCTCACCGTCGCGGGGATGGGATCCGAGCCTGTTTCGATCACCAGCGGATCGGCCGCGATCCGTGTTCGAATTCGCTCTGCCAGTAGCGTCGCCATTTCGGGATTGGTGTGCGGGAGGAGGACGAGAAACTCCTCGCCGCCCCAGCGAAACAGCGAATCCTCTTCGCGACTCACGATTTGGATGCGGCGAACCACATGCCGGAGCAGGGCGTCACCCACCTCGTGACCGTGCGTATCATTGACGGCCTTGAAGCCGTCGATGTCTAGGGCGATGACGGTAATGCCGCGGGATAAGCGCCGGCTCCGATCGGCTTCCTTCTGAAACATCCCGTAGAAGGCGCGCCGGTTGTAGCAGCCCGTCAACCCGTCGCGCATGCTCACTCGCCGTTCGCGCACGCTGAGCCTGGCCAGGGCGGCCGCGAAGACCCCGGTCGTGGCCAAGATCGTCGTGAGCAGGAGCCCGGCAAACAAGCCGATCTCGAAGAGTCGTGGCACCAGTCGGCTCCCCACCGCTGTCACCAAACTCGGTGCGAGGTCCTCCATCACCATGCGGACCCCTTGGATCACCAGCAGGATGAGCAGTAGCATGATGCCCACGATCATCTGCACGCTGCGATCATCATCCAGGTCCTGTCGGGGCGGGCTATGAAACTGCTGGTCGATCCAGAGACGCACCGGTCGGCCAAGCCAGTGCAACACGGGCGCGAGAATGAGGGAGACTTGCAGAACGCCGCCGATCACCCAGCCGCGCCAAATCCGCTGCCCGGTTTCGGGGTCGAGGCCGTGGGCGGTGTTCCACACGATGACGGCCAGGGAGGAGGCGGTGACGGCCACTAACCCGGCAAGGATGAACCGAAAGAAATCAGGCCAGTCCGGGAGGTCGGGGTGCACGTTCAGCGTGACCATCGATCCCCAGAGGATGATGATTTCCACGGGTCCGGCGAGGGCGAAGAGACCGCTGGTTGCCCAGGGAAGGCCGCTGTACCGGGCCAAGAAGAGGGAGGCAAGGAACGCGGGAATTGCTCCCCACCAGGGGCCGAGCCACACCGCGAGGAGAAACGTTATCAGAAGCGGGAAATAGATCGTGACGTCGTAGGTCAGACCGGCGACCTCGACTGGCACCCCGCTCCAGTTGAGGGCCACGGTGAGGATTCCGGTCGCGATCGCCAGTCCGGTGACCCCGCTCCAGATCAGGGCGATGCGACGGATACCCGGACTGACTCTCGCGTCTCGAAGGAGCGAGATAGGCCACCAGGCCGGCCCGCGATAGGTGTCCGGTTCGATCACGCTCGCGCCAGGACGGGGATCGCCCCGGCGCTACTTCGAACGTCCGCGAACGTTTTCCTCACGGGCCGCGGCCGCCGCCGCGGCGACCCCCGCCGCCACCGCGGCCTTCCCGGCGGTGCGCAGCACGCGGCCGGTCTTCTTGGCGACCCGCTTCACTTTACGATGGCGCGCGGCTCGCTTCACCTTGGCGCGCACCTTCTTGCCGCGTTTGGTCGCCTCGCGCTTGAGCTTGGTGCCTGCCCGTTTGGCGCGTTTTCGGCCCCGGCTGAGCGCCGCCTTGGCCCGCTTCTTGGCCGCCTTGGTTCGCCGAGCGGCGGTTCGTTTGGCCTTGGTTTGCGTCCGTTTGGCGGCTTTGCGCGCCTTGGACACGGCCTTCTTGAGTCTCTTGCGAGCAGTGGTCGTCGAGCGCCGCGATCGCTTGGCGACCTTGCGCTTGACTCGCTTGACCGTCCGTTTTCGGGCAGCCATTCTGGTTCTCCTTGCACGAAGGGGATGACCGCAAATCCTGTGGGGATGACTAGAATATGATACCCCACGGCACGGATGGGAACGACCGGCCGCGGTAGTGATCTCGTGTAGCTTGTGCCTAGGGCGGTGGCAGCTCGCCGTTCCACGACGGAAGGGTGCCAGCGATGGTTTGCAGAGCTGCGCTCGCTTGCGCGGCCACATCGGGCGCGACGACCTGCTGCGTGACCCGAATCCACCACCGTCTCGCGGTCGCCAGGTGACCCCGCTTCCATGCAACGGCGCCTAATCCGAACATGGCCTCGGGGTGACCGGGAGTGACGCGAAGCACCGCTCGCCATGCTTCTTCGGATGCGTCCCAGTTTTCCTGAGCCCAGTAGACGCGTGCCAATCCACCCCACGCCGTCGCACTGGAACGGTCCAGCACCAACACCTGTCGATAGTAGCGTGCGGCCCGCTCCGCATCGGCGGCCTCGAGTTGGCGTGCCAACATGCCGAGCGCTGCCGTGTCCCTCGGATCGGTGCTGATCCGGGCCTCCAACTCACGAAGCGCCTGCCCAGGCTGCTGTTTGCCATCGAACACAACGGCTGCCGCCGGTTCCACCCGGGAGACCGCGGGCCGGTGGTCGTTCGCGTGTGGGGTGGCCGGACTCCGATAATGACTCACCGCGCCCAGCACCACCATCGCGACCGCGCCGGCGACCAGACCGCCTAGAAGAAGCCGATGATTCCTGTTCACGGAAACCCTATCCTGGTGTTGGTTGTGCCCCGGGGCCGCCCTTCGGTGCAACCGATTGCACCGCTGGCGCCAACGAGTCGGGCAATGTGCCGGGTTGGTCTCCGTGAACAACTCGCCGACCGGTTCCAAGGCCCGGCATCTCACGCCGGGCCTACCGTAGCAAGGAAAGGGCCGTTAACGGTCTTGGGCGTGAGGCGCCACGAACAAGAGCGATCCGGGGTAGGCTTCGGCCACGTCCATGATCGCAAGCGGCGCTAGGGCAGCGGGTACCACCAGCACCTCGGCGCCGAGTCCGCAGGCCGCCATTCCGATGGTCTTGGCCCCGGGTTGGGTGGTTCCATACTGACGCCACTCCACCGCCCCCTGCTCGAGGAGGTCACGGACGTCGGGCGGGAGGGTCTTATTGGGGGGAGTGATGACCGTCAACGCGTATGCTTTGCGTCGCGCCAGGTCCAGGGCCACCGCGAGCGCCAAGCGCCCCGGGCGCGAATCGTCCCAGCTCAGTGCCACCAACGGCTTCGATGCGTGGAGGCGACCAGCGGCGAATACGAGTCCGCGCTGCCCTTCGGCCAGCGTGCGAGCCGTCGTCCCGAGGGCTGCGGGGGCGCCACGACCGAGGGCGACCAGGTCCACCTCGCGGAGGGCAGCGAGCAGGGCGTCGCCGACATCGCCGCGGTGTCTCCGAAACTCGGCTTGCAGTCGACGCCGCCTTGCCAAACCCAGCAGCAGGTGCTCCACGCGCTCGGCCAGGGCTTCCAGCTGGCGCTCCACGTCGCTGAGGTTCGTTGGCCGTGTCTGCCCACTCACGAACCCAACCGCGGCTGCCGCTGGCAGGGACGCCCACCGAAGAAGATCGACATTTTCGATGAAGAGGCCCTCGACCTCGGCGCCCCAGGTCGCTGCCAGTTCGAGGGCGGCGTCCAGCGCGGTCAGGCTGGAGGGCGTTCCGTCGATGGCAACCATGATCCGCCGGATGGTCGGGCGCGATACCGCCCCGGTCATACTCCAACCTCGCTCGGCTGGCTCGGGAGGTTGAAGGTGCGTCTCACCTCGGCCAATCGGGCGAGGCGCTCCTCCACCAAGCCGTTGACCGATCCGTCCGGATACTGCCCCCGCGGTCCCCGGCTGCCCGCGGGCATCCCTGTGAGGAGTTCGATGCCGTGATCGACCGTGTCGATGGCATAGAGGTGGAAATCTCCGTCCGCGATTGCATCGAGAAGTTCCTGACGGAGAACCAGGTGGTCCACATTCGCGGAGGGAAGGATGGCCCCCTGGGTCCCGGTCAGGCCCCGCATGCGGCAGATGTCGAAGAACCCTTCCACCTTTTCCGTCACCCCGCCGACGGCCTGGACACGTCCGTGTTGGTTCACCGAGCCCGTCACGGCAAGGTCCTGTCTGAGGGGCACGTCGGCGATGGCCGAGACCAGTGCCAGCAACTCGGCGAGGGATGCACTGTCGCCTTCGACGCCTCCATACGTTTGCTCGAATACCAGGCTCGCGGAGAGGGAAAGCGGGTGGTCCGGTACGTAGTGAGCGCCGAGGTAGGAGGCGAGGATGAGAACGCCTTTGGAGTGGATTCGCCCTCCGAGTTCCGCCTCGCGCTCGATATCGATCACCTTGCCATGTCCCACCCGGACTCTGGCGGTGATTCGGCTGGGGTGACCGAACGCGAAGTTGCCGAGGGAGATCACAGAAACCCCGTTGACCTGGCCGGTGACGGCTCCATCCGTGTCGATCATGATCTGGCCGCGGCGGATGTTCTCGTGTATCCGATCCCGAAGGCGGTCGGCCCGATTGATTTGGGCGCGAATGGCTTGTTCGACGTACGATCCGGTGATCGTGCCGGCTCCCGCCTCTGCGGCCACATGATTGGCTTCACGGAGCAGGTCGACGATCGTTGCAATGCGGAGGGTGAGCTTTTGCCGGTCGCCCGCAAGCCTGGCGCTGTGTTCGAGGACGCGCTCGATTCCCGATGCGTCCACGGGCCGAAGTCGCTTGTCTACGACCAGTTTCGCGATGAGCTGAACGTAGCGGTGCTGTGCCTCCGTCGTTCGGTCCATCCGATCGTCGAAGTCGGCCGCCACCTTGAACAGCTCTTCGAAGTCGGGGTCCAGGTGGCAGAGCAGGTAGTAGAGCACGGGGTCGCCCGTCAGAATCACCTGCACCTGAAGCGGCACGGGTTCAGGCTCGAGGGACATGGTGCTCACGAGACCGAGGACCTGGCCCAGGGATTCGACGCGGACCCGACGTGATTGGAGGGCGCGCTTCAAGGCGTCCCAGACATACGGCGTCCGGAGCAGTCTGTGGGCCTCGAGCAGCAAGAAGCCGCCATTGGCGCGGTGGAGGGCTCCCGCCCCGAGCAGGGTGAAGTCCGTCACGAGGGTCCCGAATTGCGCCCTGTGCTCGAGCCGGCCGACCAGGTTGTCGTAGGTCGGATGGTCCTCCTCAACGATGGGTGCGCCGGCGGTGTCGGCATGATCCACGAGGACGTTGACCTTGAAGCGATGGAGCGAGGCGGCCGGACCGGTCTGTGGTGTGCCCTCCAAGAGTGCGGCTGAGAGAGACGGCTCGGGAGCGAGAAAATCCTGGGGGTGTTCGACTACGTTCTGTTGAACAGCCGTCAGGTAGTCGAGGACTTCTGGGTGGCTCTGATACCTCAGCCGGATTTCGTCGAAGAGGGTGGTCACGGCCGTGCCGGTGACCTCGAGGGTGAGTTCTCGCAGTCTATCCCGCCGTTCGCGATTCCACTTTGGGATCTTGGCCAGGGTCTTCTGCACTTGCTCTTGATACGAGTCCATCCGCTGCTCGAGCCGTTCTTGTTCCGGGTCAGGCAGCTGTTCGAAGTCCTCGCTCGCGATGACCTCGCCATTCTTGGTCGGAGCGAAAGCCAGGCCGACAGGCGTCTTGAGCAGCGCTAGTCCTTCCGCCTTGGCGGCCTCGGCGATCGGCCGGAGCTCACGATCGGGGCGTTCCTTGAATTCGTTGTTGATGACCTGCTGGCGGGTCCGGTATTCCTCGCTCTCAAGGGCGCTTGCCACGACGGTTCGGAGTTCTTCGACCAGCTCGTCCATGGTGTTTCGAAAGCTGACGCCGGTCCCGTGTGGCAATTTGAGCAGTCGGGGTCGATTGGGATCGTCGAAGTTATGGACGTAGCAGAGGTCCGGGGGGGTCGGACGAGCCCCAGCCGCCCGCTCCAGGGTGGCGCGAATGAGGGATTCTTTCCCCGTGCCCGGCAGGCCCAGGGCGAAGACATGGTAGCCATCCTCGACCATGCCGATCCCGAAGGCGACCGCGGATTCCGCCCGAGGCTGGCCGACCGTCCCGGTCAATGCCGGGACATCGGAGGTGGTTCGAACCCCCTCACCGGGGTCGAGACCGGGGTCGAATCTCAGGTCCTCGCCGGTGAGTTCTCGTATGGCCGTCATGTGCTCCGCTCCTCCTCGTTTCTGGCTCCCGTCATCGTCCGCCATGGCGCTCGGGGGGGAGTGGGAGGCAGAGGCCTACACCTTCGCCGCGATCTTGAGCACCGTCGGCTTCACGAGCCGCGCGAAATCGCGATAGGGGAGCTGAACGAGCTCCGTGAAGGACCCGGCGTTGAAGGCGATCTTCTCGTCCTCCGTCAGGCTCTCGGCCACATAGGTATCGACGTCGAAGAGGTTCCCGAAGGGTGGCATGGCACCCACTTCACAGTCTGGGAACTCCTCGAGCATCTCGTACTCCGTGGCCAGCTCCACGCTCGAGGATTGCGTTGCCATCTTCAAGAGATCGAAGTCGACTTGATACGACGCCGGCAGCACGACCAGTGCTACGCGCCCATCGAGCTTCACCACGACGGTCTTTGCCAGTTCCTTGCCGGGAATGTGCGCCGACGCCGCAATCTCCTGTGCGGTATAGGCGGGAGAGTGACTGATGGTGACGTACCTGACGCCTTGTCCATCGAGGAACGACTTGAGTTTCGCGAGTGGCATGATTCCTCCCTGGGATCCCTCCTGAACACATAGGGACCTCCCCGTTAAGGAAGGCTGAACGTGGCCTGAAGCCTTTTCCCGCCCCCGCCCCGCCCCCGC
>JBFGLJ010000109.1:0-9414 GCA_041576235.1 Gemmatimonadales bacterium
AGGCGGGGGCGGGGGAGTCACGGACCGGGCCGTTACCTGAGCATCCCGTCGGTGGGACTCGAGGGCATGGCCACCTCGCGTCTGGGCATGCGTCCAGCTAGAAAGGCTGCCCGCCCGGCCTGGACAGCGTGGCGCATGGCTCCGGCCATCAGGACCGGCTGCCGGGCCTCGGCCAGGGCGGTATTCATGAGAATCCCGTCCACGCCCTGCTCCATGGTGATGCACGCATCGGAGGCGGTGCCCACGCCGGCATCCACAATCACCGGAACCGAGAGCCTGTTCTTGATGGTGCGGATGCTGTAGGGATTGAGCAGACCCAGCCCGCTCCCGATCGGAGAGGCGAGGGGCATGACCGCGGCCGCTCCGGCGTCCTCGAGCCGCAAGGCGGTAATCAGGTCCTCGTTGGTGTAGGCCATCACGGTAAAGCCTTCTCGGACCAGGGTCTCGGTGGCGCTCAAGAGACCGGCGACGTCCGGGAGCAGTGTTGCCTCGTCGCCGATGACCTCCAGCTTGACGTAGTTGTTGAACCCCGCCTCGCGCGCGAGGCGGGCATATCGTATCGCCTCCTCGGCGCTGTAGCAGCCGGCGGTATTTGCCAGGAGAAACCATCGCTTGGGGTCTAAGTGGTGCAGGAGACTCTCCGCGCGGTCGCGGTTCAGGTCCACCCGCCGTACCGCAACCGTGACGATGTCGGCACCCGACGCCTCGAGAGCGGTCACCATCTCGTTTGGGGTCTGGTACTTCCCGGTACCCACCAAGAGGCGGGAGGCGAACCGCTGGCCACCGATCACGAGTGGCGTGTCGGTCGTTGGGTGTGCAGTTGGAATGGAGGTTGCCATGAATCACTCGAGGGTTCTTCGGTCGCCTAAGGACGCCGTGCCGTAAGATAGCGAGTCAGCCACCCCCAACGAAGTGGACGACTTCCAGTGAATCGCCGTCGTTGATGGAGGTCTCCTGGAGCTGGGGGCGGCGGAGGATCTCCCGGTTCAGTTCCACCACGACCGTTCGCGGGTCGAGGTCGAGTTCCTCGAGCAATTCCGCAACCGATACTGGCCCGGAGAGTTCACGCGCCTCACCGTTCACCGTGACTCGCAGTGTCTTCATGACACCGATTCCCATGGCTCGAGGAGCGCCGTTGTTGCCGCTGCCGGGTCCGGCTGGCGCCACAACGCGGAAATCGCCGCCACGCCGTATGCCCCGGCGTTCCGCAGCTCGCTCACGCGATCCGCCGTAATGCCCCCAATGGCGATGACGGGCAGACCGAGTCGCGCGATCCCTTCGATCAACTCCAGGCCCCCTGCGGGTCTGTCCGGATGCGTGGACGTTCGGTATACCTGCCCAACCATCAGGTAGTCCGCACCCTCGTCGCGGGCGCGGTGGGCCACTTCCAGGGTGTGGACGGATGCCCCGATCCAACCGGTCCCAAGCGCTTCGCGGGCATCGCGGGGTGACAGGTCGTCCCTGCGGAGTTGCACCCCGTGGGCCCCCACCGCGCGAGCGATGTCGGGCCTGCCGTTCACCACGACGGCCGCCTCCGGGGGCCGGGCGTGGGCCAGCATGCGCTGCGCCAATGCCGTCAATGCCGCCGACGGCGCGTCGCGATTCCGGGCGTGAAGTGCGACGGCCGGACCCGCCGCGGCAATGGCGGCCACCTTGATCCACAAATCGGGCTCGGCAAGGACGGACGCATCCGGAATGGCGTGAACGCGGGGCAGGGGTCTCATGCGAACCGCTGGCCTGGTGCGATGGCCCGCCCCCGGGCCCAAGCCGGGATGGACAGCGGCTTCTTGCCCGCCTGTTGGACCGCCTCCACCTCCAGCACGCCACGCCCGCAGGCGATGCGCAGGACCGATCCGACGCTCAACACGGTGCCCGGCGATGCATCGCCGTCGTCGGCGGCGCGGGCGCCAAACAGTTTGATGCGTTGGCCGTTGAGTTCGGTCCAGGCCCCGGGTGTTGGATCGAAGGCGCGAACATCTCGCGCGAGTTGCTCCGCATCGCTCTGCCAATCGAGTTGGGCGAGTCCACGGGTGACCTTGGGGGCATACGTGGCCGCGGCATCGTCTTGGACGCGAGGACGCACTGTCCCTGCCGCAATGTTCTCGAGGCTTTGAATGAGGGCCCGGGCGCCGAGTTCTGCTAGCCGGGCGCGGAGGTTTCCGAAGGTTTCGGCCGGCGAGATGGGTGTCTCCACCGTATAGAGGACAGGGCCCGAATCCAGCCCGGCTTCCATGCGCATGATGCTCACACCGGTGACCCGATCCCCCGCGCGAATGGCCGCTTGAATGGGGGCGGCGCCGCGCCAGCGAGGCAGAATCGACGCGTGGACGTTGATCATCCCCAGGGTCGGAATGGCCAGGATTTCCGGCTTGAGAATGTGGCCGTACGCGACGACCACGCCGAGGTCGGGTTCGAGGCGTTGGAGCTTTCTTGCAAAGACATCGCCCACGGGTCGCTCGGGCTGGAGCACGGCGATGCCGGCTTCCTCTGCGGCCTGCTTGATGGCCGAGGCTACGAGCCGCGACCGTGATCGGCCTTTTGGCCGGTCCGGCTGGGTGACAGCGGCGGCGATGTCGTGGCCTTCACTGCGCAACGCGTGGAACGAGGGAACCGCGAAATCCGGGGTGCCGAAGAAGACGAGACGCATTTACGCCTTGGGTTGTGCTGGCGATACCTCTATCACTGGCCCGGAACCCCTGTGGGCCTTGCGCCACCGGGTCACGAGGAGCTTGCGCTTGAGCGGGCTCAGGTGATCGACAAAGAGAATGCCATCAAGATGATCGATTTCGTGCTGAATCACCCTAGCCGTGAGTCCCTCCGCCTCGAGTTGGAAGGGCGTTCCGTCACGATCGAGGGCCTCGACCGTGACACGGCTTGCCCGTGTGACATCGGCGTAGGCTTCGGGAATGGACAGACATCCTTCCTCGGCGGTGTCTGCGCCTTCGCGTTGGACGATCACGGGGTTGACCATGGCAAAGCGCTGCCCGTCTGCCTCGACCACCGCGACCCGTTTCGTGATGCCGACCTGGTTCGCCGCGAGTCCAACACCCTTGGCGGCGTCCATCGTTTCGAAGAGATCGTCGATCAGACAGCGAATGTCGTCGTCAACGGCCGCCACCTCCGCGCTTTCTTCCCGCAACGGCGAGGACCCAAGCAGGTGGAGCGGACGTACCGCCATCACGTCCGCTCGGCACCGGGCGCCATGGCGTCGCCAACTTGGATAATGCGGCGCCGATGGACTACGATGCTGGCGCTGCCGCTCTCCACAGTGATCTTGTCGTCCTTGATGTCCTTGACTTTCCCGATGAGACCGCCGCTGGTCATGATGTTGTCGCCGCGCTTCAGATTGTCTAGCAACGCATTGTGCCGCTTGCGAGCTTGACCCTGCGGTCGAATGATCAGGAAGTAGAACACGAGGGCGATGAGCCCCAGCTGCACCATGAGCACGGCCAGGCCGCCCCCTTGACCCTGGGGCGCAGGCAGTAGATTGAGCGCGAAAATGTTCACTCGTCCCCTCTCGCATGATAACGCTGCAGCCACGCTCGACTCCATGTGTCGAACGTGTCGGCCAGGATATGAGTTCTCGCTTCCTCCGCGAGCCGGATCAGGAAACGGACGTTGTGGATGGAGACCAGCCGCAGCCCCAGCATGTCATCGGCCATGAACAGATGGCGGAGATAGGCTCGGGAGAACCGTCCGCACGTCTCACAGTCACATTCCGGATCGATTGCCTCGTCCGCCGTTCGGTGCGCGGCCCCTCGGATGTTGAGGCGGCCGGTGGCGGTCCAGGCGCTGCCGTGCCGCCCATTCCTCGTGGCGGCCACGCAGTCGAACAAATCGATTCCCTGCGCGATTCCTTCCAAGAGATCCGGCGGAAACCCCACACCCATAAGATAACGGGGGATAGCCGGGGGCAGGGACGGCTCGAGGAGCGTCAACACCTCGCGCATCACAGGCTTCGGCTCTCCGACCGAGAGACCGCCGATGGCGATGCCCGTCCATGGCCCCGAGGCGAGGGTGCCGGCCAAGGACTCCTGTCGCAGCGCTGGATGCTGGCCACCTTGGACAATCGGCCACAGCGTCTGGCGGCCATCCACCCCGGGCAAGGCGCGGTGGGCGGACTTGCACCGTTCAAGCCACCGAAGTGTGCGGGTCATCCCGTCCTTGGCGACCTCATGACTGGCCTGTCCAGGGACGACATGGTCGAACGCCATGGCGATGTCGGCCCCGAGCGCCCATTGAATCTCCATGGCGCGCTCCGGAGTCAGCGTGCGAAGGCTCCCGTCCAGATGGCTCTGGAACTCGACGCCGTCCTCAGAAACCGTGCGCAAGCCCTCGAGGCTAAACACCTGAAAGCCCCCGGAGTCGGTCAACATCGGCTTGCTCCACGTGGTGAAGTCGTGGAGGCCACCCATGGCCCTGATCACCGCTTCGCCCGGCCGGACGTGAAGATGATAGGCATTCGCCAGGATGATCTGCGCCCCCGCGCGCGCCACCTCCGCCGGATGGAGTCCGCGTACGGCTGCATGCGTGCCCACCGGCATGAACGCGGGGGTCGGCACGGTTCCGTGCGGGAGTGTCAGGGTACCGGCTCGGGCCGGTCCGGCCGTTCGATGAATCGTGAACTCGAACATGGCGACGCTAGAGCACCAGCATGGCGTCGCCGTACGAATAGAAACGGTACCGGCGCACAACGGCGTGCCGGTAGGCTTCGCGAGTGAGGTCGTGGCCCGCAAACGCTGAGACCAACATGAGCAGTGTGGATCGGGGCAGGTGAAAGTTGGTGAGGAGTCGATCCACCACGGAGAACCGATACCCTGGGACAATGAGCAGCCGCGTTTCCTGGCGGCCCGTCAGAGTTCCGGTGGCGGACGCGCTTTCGAGCGCTCGGACCACCGTGGTCCCTACGGCCCAGACCTGGCCGCCGCGTTGCCGTGTCTCCACAATGCTCCGAGCGGTTGAGGCGGGAATCTCGAAGCGTTCGGGATGCATCGCGTGGTCGGCGACAAACTCCGTGTCAACCGGCTTGAACGTGCCGGGTCCGACTTCGAGGTCGAGTCCCGCGATGGTCACGCCCCGAGCGCTCAACCGATCGAGGATGACCGGCTCGAAGTGAAGGCCGGCTGTCGGCGCCGCGACACTTCCCTCACGGGCGGCATAGACGGTTTGGTAGCGTGTCACGTCAGCGGCCGTGGGCTCACGCGCGATATAGGGCGGAAGGGGTACGCGCCCGTACCGTTCCATGGCCTCTTCGGCACTGACCCCGTGAAAGCGGACGATCCGGTGGCCATCCGGCAGAACGCTGATCGTCTCGATCGAGACGTCAGGCGCGAGCGCAATGCGCTTGCCCGGACGGAGCGCGTGGCCGGGTTGCCCCATGGCAATCCAGGCGTCCCCTTGCGCCGGATGAATGAGGAGCACCTCGGCGCTGGCGCCGGATGGCCGCGTCCCAAGCAAACGCCCCCGCCGCACCTTGGTAGTGTTGATCACCAGGAGGTCGCCCGGCGGGATGATGTCGGCCAACTGGGCGAACGAGCCGTCTTCTATGCTGGCTCGACCCAAGCTCGTCTGGCGCCGCACGATCAACATCCGGCTGGCGGAGCGATCCGGGAGCGGAACTTGGGCAATGAGGTCGGGCGGAAGGACGTAGTCGAAATCCGACGTGCGCCGCGGGTGGTCAGCCGTCAAAGATCGTTGGTTGCCCGGCAGGTGGCGTGTATCCGAACCGTCGAAAGGCCGTGGGTGTCGCGCGCCGACCCCGCGGCGTCCGCTCGAGAAACCCCTGCTGGATGAGAAACGGTTCGTAGACTTCTTCGAGGGTGCCACTATCCTCTCCCACCGCGACCGCGACCGTGTTCACCCCTACGGGCCCACCGCCAAACTTCTCGATGATCGTCTTCAAAATGCGGGCGTCCATGTCGTCGAGGCCAAACTCGTCCACGTTGAGTCGCGACAGGGCCTCGACCGCTACCTCGCCTGTGATGCTACCATCGGCTCGCACCTGGGCAAAGTCGCGCACCCGTCGAAGCAGGCGGTTCGCCACTCTCGGAGTCCCGCGACTCCGCTTGGCGATTTCTCGCGTGCCGTCGGCGTCGATGGGCACGTCGATGATGCGCGCCGAGCGTTGGACGATAATTCTGAGATCGGTCTCTGGATAGAAATTCACGCGCTCCACCAACCCGAAGCGGGCTCGCATCGGGGGGGTGAGCAGGCCGAACCGGGTCGTGGCGCCGATCAAGGTGAACCGCTCCAACCGCATAGGAATGGTCTGAGCGTTGGGCCCATCGGCGATCCGGACGTCGACCCGGTAATCCTCCATCGCCGGGTACAGGAACTCCTCGAGCGCCGGGCGCAACCGATGGATCTCGTCGATAAAGAGCATGTCCCCCGGCCCTAGGCCCGTGAGCAGACCCACGAGATCGCCGGGCTTCTCGAGGATGGGTCCCGAGGTGGTGCGGACTTGGACGGTCATTTCCCGCGCCATCAGCAGGGCGAGCGTCGTTTTCCCGAGCCCCGGCGGCCCGAAGAAGAGGGTATGATCGAGCGACTCTCCCCGTCCCCGAGCCGCTTCGATGGCGATCTCGAGCGCTGAGGTGACCCGTTTCTGTCCCACGAACTCGGACAGGCGCGCCGGCCGAAGCGTGGCCTCGACTTTCTGCTCGTCTGGAAGCGCGCTAGGCGTGGTGACTTCGAGCCTTGACGTCATCGTGTCGCCGTCGCCTCCCAGCGAACGGGACGGGATCCGAGGCGAACGGCATGCCCGGCCTTACAGGACACACACCGATCGCGTAGGTCTTCGGTGCCCGCTGAGACCAGTTTGCGGTTCGTCGTGCCGCACCGAGTGCAATTCCACTCGGCGGTCGTGGCAGGCATGGTCATACCGGTGATTTCCTCGGGCGGGTCAGGAGCTGCAGAGCATGGCGGACGACCACGGCGGTATCGTTGTCACCCGTCGTCGCCACGATCTCGCGCACGGCGGTCTCCGCGGCACCGGCGCTGTACCCGAGGGCCGTCAGCGCTCGCACGGCGGCGTCGGCGCTCCGCGGACCGGCAAGAGTGGTGTCGATGACCAAGTCCTGGAACTTGTCGTGCAGTTCGACCACCAGTCGTTCGGCTTTCTTCTTGCCGATGCCGTTGACGGTACTCAAGGCGGCGATGTCGCGATTCTGAATGCTCAACACGGTGCGGTCCGGCCCGAGCGCGGACAAAATGCCGAGTGCCAGCCTCGGCCCCACACCGCTCGCACCAAGGAGCCGACGAAAGACCTGGCGTTCGTTTGCCTTGTCGAACCCATAGAGCGCCCACCCATCTTCCCGCACCACCAACTCGGTATGGAGCGTCACATTCGCTCCCACGGCGGGGAGACGTTCGTGCACCCCCATCGGGATGGTAACGGCGTATCCTACGCCTCCCTCGGTGCGCAACACGATGGTATCCCCCGTGTGGTCGGCCAAGACGCCCGTGAGCGTAGCGATCACGAGGACAGCTGCCCAGCAAGTCTGGCGCCCAGACTGCGGTCCACGCGGAGGAGATGGGTCAAGGCAAGGGCCACGCCATCGGCGGCGTCCGCGGGCGCTGGCGGCGAGTCGAGCTGGAGCAGTTTGGCAACCATGTACCCGACTTGTTCCTTTGCCGCCCTGCCGTTCCCCACGATAGCGCGTTTGACTGTGGCCGGGCTGTACTCGGCGATCGGAATTCCGGCTTCTTCGGCGGCCAGGAGGATCACCCCCCGCGCGTGGCCGAGCACCACGGTCGTCCGAACGTTTTTTCCATAGAAGATGCCCTCGACCGCCACCGCATCCGGTTGGTGGTTTGCGAGGAGCTCGGCCGTGCCTGTATGCAACGCGTGAAGGCGGCGGGGGAGGGAAGGGTCGGTGCCGAGCCGCAGCACTCCACATTCGACGAGCCGTGCCGCACGTCCCGGATCACCCACGACCACGCCGAATCCCATGGCCGATGTTCCGGGATCGACACCGAGTATCTTCACCGCGCCCGGACCCTCAGCTCCCGACCTCCGCCAGCGTGTCGGCATCTATGTCGAAATTGGAAAAGACCTTAGATACGTCGTCGAGATCCTCCAACGCCTCCATGAGTCGAAGAAAGTCACGAGCCGCATCACCCACGATCTCCACAGTATTCTGCGGGATCATCGCCAGTTCGGCCTCTTCGATATCGAACCCTGCCGCACTCAAGGCATCTTGAACGGCATGAAAGTCCGAAACCGAGGTGGTCACGACGTACTGGTCACCGTCGCGCAGAAAGTCTTCGGCTCCCGCCTCCAAGGCCGCTTCCAAGGCAACCTCCTCTGAGGTTCCGTCGGTCTTGAGATAGAGTTGGCCCTTGCGGTCGAACATCCACGCCACGGAATTCGCGGTCCCGAGGTTCCCCCCGTTGCGGCTGAAGGCGTGCCGGATGTCAGCAACGGTCCGGTTCGGATTATCGGTGGTGCTTTCGATATAGAGGGCCACCCCAGCCGGGCCATATCCTTCGTAGACCACTTCCTCCAGCTGGTTGCCGGCAAGCTCGCCCGTCCCCTTCTTGACGGCTCGGCCGATGTTCTCATTGGGCATGTTCACCGCGCGGGCCGCCAGAATGGCTGACCGGAGCCGTGGGTTGGCCGCCGGGTCGCCGCCTCCCTGCCGAGCAGCCACGGTGATCTCCCGAATCACCTTGGTCCACGCCGACGCCCGGCGTTTATCGGTCAGAGCCTTCTTGTGTTTGATCTGCTTCCACTTGCTATGCCCGGCCATGGTGCCCCTCGTCTGACGCGCCCCTTCCGCCGCTCGTCGATCTTGCCAAGCCAGCGTCGCCTCAGGTGAACAATACCTTGAGGCCTGATAGATGGGCAACGCGGCGGGTTGACCGCGTGGGGACGGATCGGCTACCCTCATCGAATGTCGCGATCCGTTACCCTGCTGCTCGCCGTGGCCGCCGCCGGTGGATGTCGGTCAGATGTCCGGGTGGACCCGCCTAAACTCTCCGAGGCCATGCCTGGATTACCGGTCCCGCCCGCCTCTGAGATTGTGTCGCGTGCTGGGTCGGAGGACGCCCTTCAAATCTCCTTCCGGAGCAGCTGGGACCAGGCGCGCCTGCTGGACTACTACCGGGGGATTTTCAGTCGAGAGCCGTGGGATTTGGTGAACGATATCGAAGACAGCGACGGGGCGTCGGTCCTCTACGCGGAGCGAGACGGGCCTCCTCTTTGGGTCCGAATCCAGAAGATCGCCGGAGGGCCAGGTGTTTCGGTGGTGTTGAGTGGTGCGGTGATCAGGCCCGATACCACCGAGGCTGGCGGGGCTCCCAGCGACTCCAGCCCCAAATAGTCCCTTTCCTAGGTGACCCGGCGGCGTGCTGCGCGCGCCGCCTTGGCCACCGCTTCACCAGGCTCAGGCCCAAGCGCCTCGCTCACCGGGG
>JBFGLJ010000110.1:0-9404 GCA_041576235.1 Gemmatimonadales bacterium
CCATTGCGCAAGATTCCCCACTGCTGCCTCCCGTAGGAGTCTGGGCCGTGTCTCAGTCCCAATGTGGCTGGCCATCCTCTCAGACCAGCTACCCGTCGTTGCCTTGGTGAGCCGTTACCCCACCAACAAGCTGATAGGTCGCGAGGCACTCCACCGGTGCATTGCTGCTTTCCCCCCTCGGGCATGCGCCCAAGAGGTCGTACGCGGTATTACCCGGCCGTTGGGCCGGCTATCCCCCGCCGGTGGGCATGTTCCTCACGTGTTACGCACCCGTTCGCCACTAACCTTGGAGAGCAAGCCCTCCGCGGTTCGTTCGACTTGCATGTGTTAAGCACGCCGCCAGCGTTCGTCCTGAGCCAGGATCAAACTCTCCAACAATGTTTGATAGCTCATCGAACGACTGAGTCGTCCGTATCACAAATTCCGAGTGAAACCCATCCCCGATGCAGCTCGAAACCACATCGGATCACAGGGTCCGCACCACGATCACTGGCACACACAACAGTTGTCAAAGAACAGCCAAAACCGCCGCGCCACCACCTGCTCGCGGAGCGGTGTTTTGATAGCCCCTGAGTCTAACCGAGGCGCGGGGTCCTGTCAATCGCCCAAACTCTCTGCCCCAAACCAGGTTAGCTGCCCCAGAGTCTAGACCCCGGCGGCTACCCCCGCAAGGCCTCCTCCGGGCCCACCTCGCCGGCCCGGCCGAGGGCCGCACGGAACAGGATCGGGCCTACGCTGGTGTTGATGGTGATCACCCCCACGGTCAATGCCTGGAGCCCCGCTCCCACCTCGGGGAACCCGGCCGCCACGATGCTCGCGAACCCCAGGGCGACCCCGGCCTGCGGCACCAATCCCATCCACCCGTACCGGGTCACGCTCTCCTCCGCCCCGCCCAAGCGTCCCCCCGCCCAATTCCCCGCATACAAGGCCGCCGAACGCAAGACCACCACCCCGATCACCAGGGGCCACAAGGAGAGGAACGATTCGAGGTGGAGTTCCGCCCCGGTCATCGCGAAGAACACCACAAACACCGGCCCAGCCACCAACTCGAGCGCGTGCAGGAGCGGCTCAGCCTGCTCCGGCGCCTGGTTCTCCACCAGAAACCCCGCCACCACCAGGCTCAGCAGCAACTCGAAATGGAGAACGTCGGCAGCGGCGGCGGTCGCGAACACCAGGACCACGGCGAAGAGCACCAGCTCTCGCTTGACGAACCGGACATAGAGTGCCAGGATGGCCCCGATCACCACCCCGGCAAACAACGAACTCCCGACTTCGGCACCCACCTCGAGCGCCAACGCCAAGCCGCCGGCCGGTTCGGCCCCCCCGGCGATGGCCGACTGGGCCAGACTAAAGGCGATCGTAAAGAGAATGATGGCCACGACGTCGACCACCAGGACCACGCTCAGGGTGGTCTTGGCCACCGGCCCCTTGGCCCCCGTCTCCGACAACAGCGCCAGCGTGACCATCGGGGAGTTGACGGTCAGCATCGTCGCGAACAGCACCGCCAGCAAAGCCAGCGGCACCATGGCCAGCCCGGCGGTGAACGGCATCCACCGGCTGGCCAGCATGAATGCCGGAGTCACGATCACGAGCACCGCAACCGTTTGAAGCACCAGGATGGCGAGCACCGCCCGCCACCGCCGTTTCAAGTCCTCGGTCCGTAGCTCCATCCCGGCCAAGAGACCGATGAGTCCCACCGCCAGGCTCTTCATCATGGCCAGGTCGTCCAGCACCGAGTACGGCACCAACCCGGCGATCGACGGCCCCAGAAGAAGGCCCGACACCAAGTAGCCGACAATGCGCGGCAGCTTGAGGTCGTGGGCCAAGGCACCGAACGTGTCGGCGACCAAGAGGAGCATGCCAAAGAGGAACAGCGACCGCGGCGCGATCACGCCTTCGGTCGGCACCCGGAGGGGGGCCAGCAGGAGCGCCCCGCCCACCAGCAGCACCAGGACGATCAGGCGTCGGATCACTCGGTGGCAACCGCTTCCGGCAGGGAACCCCCGGGGGGCGTTTCCTCCTCGTCGGCCTCATCGACGGGCGCGGACGCGTGGACCAGCACCGCCTGGGTCTCGGCCGAGGCGACGATCTCAAAGAGGAGAACCGATAACAGGGTCGCGGTCAGAACGATGTTGGGATCGAGATCCCGGTGCACCTGGGTGTAATTGAGGGCGATGGCCACCGCGAACCCGCCGTGCGCGAGGAGGGCCCTGCCCAGTTGCGGCGTACGCAGGTGGGCGGGCACGCCGGTCGCCCCCCCGACCCGTCCGCCCAGATACCGGGCAACAAGCCGAATGGCTATGAACGCGGGCGCAATGAACCATAGTTGGATATCGCCCGGGCTCCAGGCCGCACCGGCAAAGATGAGAAGCGCCAAGAACACCGGCCGCTGGGTGCGGGCTAAGAGCCGGCTGACATCGCGGTGGGCGTTGCCGGAGTTCGCCAGGATGAACCCGAGAATCAGGTTGGTATAAATGGGTGAGAGATTGAGGTAGTACGCCGCCCCACTCGCCACCACGATGGCACCGGCCAGTGCCACGAAGAGCCGCGCGTCGTTGGCATCACCCGTCTCGCCCTCGCGCGGTCCCAGGAACAGATGAAAGAGAACCCCGCTGGCCACCCCGACCGCGATGTTGATCACGGCCCACTCGGTGGCGGTCGGCGGGCGCACCGTGGCGGCCACCTCGCCGCGATGGAAGATGGCGAGCACCAGTCCAAACGCGACCACGCCGATGAGGGCGTCGATCCGCGCCACGAGCTGAAGGACGGGGAAAATGGGGCTGGTGCCGAGGCCCCTCCTCGAAAACGCGTCGATGGTGGCCGGCGCCCCCAGGGTGGCGATCGCCGCGAGTGTGACCGCCGGAATCGCGGCTTCGACCCACGGGTAGCCCACTAAATAATGAAAGATGGGAAAGAGCGCTGCCAACGCCACAAGAAACGTGGTGATCGCCTCGGTAAACGCGATCGACACATGGGCCGGATCGAGCAACGCCATCGTCGGCAGGCGGAAATAGGTGCCCAACAGCATGCCGAGCCAGCCGAGCGCGAGGCTCACGATCGGGGTCAGCTCTTGGAGCACTTGGGCGTTGAGCAAGCCGGCGACGTGCGGGCCGAGTAGGAACCCGATGATGACGTATTCGGCTCCGCCGACGTAGCCGTAGCGATCGCGCAGCCGATCGAACAGCAAATACGCGAGCAAATACCCAACGGTGACCACCGCGATGGCGGTGAGGGTGGTGTTCATTGACCTCCTCGTCGGGGTCTCGGGAGTCGAGAGGACTGGCCGGTGGCGCCAGGCCAAACAGATAACCGGTTTTCCCTTGGGGCTCAAACGGGAGCGGGGCCGTCCCTGGACGGACGGCGGTGGGCGGCCGGCGGGAACCGCACGGCATTAGGCGTCCAGGTTGGCCTGGCGGACTTCCAGCACCTCGGGAATCTGGCGGAGGGCGGCGATGTGATCGCGGCTGAGCGGGGTGTCTATGCTGATCGCGGCGAGCGCCTCGCCGCCGGCGTCATGCCGAGCCTGGTGATACCCGCCAATGTTGAGTCCGGCCTCGCCCAGGAAGGTCCCGACATGACCGATGACGCCGGGCACGTCCCGGTTGCGTATCACGACCAGCGACCCCTGGGGGCGGATATCGACATGGTAGTCACCGATCCGCACCACCCGGGCATGTCCCTGCCCCAGGATCGCGCCGGCTACCCGGGTTCCTGGGCCCCCGCCCTCCGGCCCCACTCTGAGCTCGATAAACTCCGCGTAGGCCTTCTGGCGCTTCGTTCGTGACCATGCCACCTCCACGCCTCGGCTCTCGGCGAGGTGGAGGGCGTTCACGAGATTCACCTCCGTGGGGCCCACGACCTTGGCGAGGAGCCCCACCAGGGCGCTCGCCGCCAGCGGACGGAGCACGTCGTCTTCGACGCCCGCGTAGCTCAGGGACGCGGTCTCGAGCGGACCCTCGAGCACGGCGCGCGCCAGGCGACCCAGCCGCTCGGCGAGGTCCATCAGCGGCCGCACCCGCCGCATCTTCTCGCCGCCAATGGCCGGGGCGTTGACCGCCCGGCTCAGGTCCCCATCGGTGAGCGCCGCCTTGACCGCCAGGGCGATCTCGAACGCCACGCCGCGCTGGGCCTCCTCGGTCGACGCGCCGAGATGGGGCGTCATGATCACCGTCTCGAGCCGCCGCAGGGGATGGTCGGCCGGGAGGGGTTCTTCCTCGAACACATCGAGCGCAGCGCCCGCCAGCTGACCCTTCTCCAGCGCCGCAACCAACGCCATCTCGTCGACCACCCCACCCCGCGCAGCATTGACCAGCAGCGCATGGGGCTGCATCAGCGCCAACTCGTCTGCCCCAATCATTCGCGCCGTGGTGTCCGTCAAGGGAACGTGGAGCGACAGCACGTCCGCACGCTGCAACACCTCCGCAAGCGATAACGGCTCCATCTCGAGGGACCGAGCGCGCTCGGCCTTGAGATACGGATCGAAGACGACCACCCGCATGTCGAACGCCCTCGCTCGGAGGGCGACCTCGGTCCCGACCCGGCCGGCGCCGATCAGCCCCAGGGTCTTGCCCGCGAGTTCGGCCCCGCTGAACCGGCTCCGATCCCAGAGTCCCGCTCGCATGGATCGATCGGCGGACGGAATCCGGCGAACGAGCGCGAGCAAGAGGGCGAAGGTCAATTCGGCAGCGGAGACGGTGTTGGCCGCCGGCGCGTTGAGCACGGCGATACCCTTCTCGGTGGCGGCCTCCACGTCGATGGTGTCGACGCCGACCCCCGCGCGCCCGATCACGCGCAGGCGGTCCGCCCTGGCGAGGGCCTCGCGGGTAATCGGCGTGCCGCTCCGGACCAGCACGGCGTCCGAGCCCGCGATTGCGTCGGCCAAGTCGGCCCCATTGAGTCCCACATGCCGCACCAATTCGAACCGGCTGTCGTCGGCGAGCGGCTTGAGACCCGACATGTCGATTTCGTCGGCGACCAACACACGAAACTGGGGATGAGCCGTCACCTCGAGATCACTCCTTCGAGGGCGTCGAGCAGGGCGTCGAGTTCGGACACCGTATGATCTCCCATGTGTCCAATCCGAATGGTCGAGTCGCGGAGCGGGCCGTAGCCTGCGGCAATCGTGAACCCGCGCGCGAGGAGTTGAGCCGTAATCTCTGGCCCCGTGCGTCCATTGGGAAGCCGGAGACACGTGACCGTGGGAGAGCGGTATCCCTCCGGCGCCAACACCGACAGGTCCACCCCGCGGCCCGCCATCGCGTCGACCCACTGCCAGACCCGAGCGGCCATTTCGCGGTGGCGATGGCAGCGGCCCTCGACGGTTTCGGCGGCGATGCGGTCGAGCTGGGCGCGCAGCGCATAGAGCAAGGAAATAGCCGGCGTATTCGGCGTCTGGCGCTTGGCCAGTCCCGCCTCAAACGCCACGAGGTCGAAGTACGTCCCGCGGCTCGATGTCGCCTCCGCCCGGGCCAAAGCACTCGGCTGCGCCACCCCAAACGCGAGACCCGGCGGGAGCGCCAAGGCCTTCTGGGACCCGGTCAGCACGAAATCCAACTGCCAGGCGTCGGTCTTCATGGGAACGCCGCCAACCCCGGTCACGCTGTCGACCAAGAGCAAGATGTCCCCATGCCGGTGGGCCACGGCCGCCAGGTCGGCCACCGGATTGAATGCGCCGGTCGACGTCTCGCAGTGCACTACCGTGACCGCGCTATAGGCGCCGCGCGCCTTTCTCAGCGCGTCATCGAGCAGCTCCGGTGGGTGGCCCATGCCCCACGGCACCTCGACGGCGTCGACGTCCACGCCATTGGACTCGGCGATGCGCCGAAACCGCTCGCTGAAGGCGCCGTTCACGAGCGAGAGGACCCTTCGACCGGCGCAGTTTCGGATCGCGGCCTCCATGAGACCGGTGGCCGATGAGGAAGAGAGATACACTGGGCGCGTTGTCCCGAAGATGCGTTGCAGCCCGGGTTGGACGTGCTCGATCAACTCTTCGATCTCCGGACCGCGGTGTCCGATCATTGGGCTGGCCTGCGCGTCGAGGATCTCGGGCCGCACCTCCGTAGGACCCGGGAGGAAGAAGCGTCCGAACGCGGTGGTCTTCGGGGTTGTGGCGAGCGATGTCACGAGTCCTTCTTTGTTGGGCGTTGCCGAGGAGGTCCGGCCGTGGGTCGTGCCGCCTGGGGAGGGGACGCCGGGGTGCCCGAGGGACCCGCCGCCACCCCGGCAAGCTCGAGGACCGGGAGCAGCGACGGGCCGTGGACCACCGCATCGGCGGCGTCCCGCACCCGAGGCCGGTCGACGACACCGGTGAACGCGACGAAGGCGTCCACCTCCCCTCTGGCTTCGAGATCGGTGGCCCCGTCTCCGACCAACATGACGGGCGTGGGGAGCCTCGGCGACCAGGCGCGAATCACCTGCTGCTTGCCCCCCGCGCGGGTGAGGGGCGAGGCCCGATCGAAGTCCAGGTAACTCCCGTCCGGGGCGAACTCGAGCTGGACGGCGGCCACGTGCGAAGGCGCCACCCCGAGGTGCTTGGCCAAGAGCGTGACCGCGTCCTTGAGGCCTCCAGAGACGATGCGAACCTCCACTCCTGCCGCGCGGAGCCCCGCGACCACCTCGGCGGCCCCGGGGACGAGCGTTTCGATATAGCGCGCCCCGAGCCGTTGCACGTCATCTCTGGACGGCCGCACCAGCTCGAGGCGCCGGCCATAGACCTCCTCCAGGGGAACCCCGCCGTCCATGGCCAGGGCCGTGAGGCGGGCGACTTCCTCTTGCCGGGGCCCGGACAGTTCCTCAACACCTTCGATGAAGGAGAGGGTGGAATCGCAATCGAAGATAACGGTCCCGAATGAGGGCATCCTTAGTTTCCCATGAGGATGGAGGCAGCGCCCGGGCTTCTCATGATGTTCTTACATCACGTAACTTCTCAAGCACTATCAATCGCTCCATTGGTAACTTACAGCTCCATCGACGCCTCGTGCGCCAACGAGGGCGAGGGGTCATCGATGACGACCCTCGCCAGATCGCGCCGCATCCTGAGCCGCACTCTGAGCAAGAGAAACGCGGCCACTGAGCCCAGTCCGACGACGATTCCCCACCACAGTCCTTCCGCGCCGAGCGGGCTGGCGAATCCAAGCGCCGCGCTCACGGGCGTGCCAATGAGCCAAAAGCCGATCAGGGCGACGATCATGGGGGCTCGGGTGTCGCCCAGGCCTCGAAGCACCCCGGCGCTCACGACCTGCAGGCCGTCGAAGACCTGAAACACGCCCGCGATGGGGATGAGACTCGCGGCTAGGGCCAACACTTCTGGTTCGGTGGTGTAGATGCGTGCCAAGAACTCGGGGAAGCCGAGGAACAGGAGAGCCGCCATCGACATGAAGCCCGCTCCGGTAAAGAGCGAGGCCCGGGCATAGCGCCTGGCGGCAGCCGGATCATCGCGTCCGACGGCCTGCCCGACCATCACGGCGCCCGCCCCGGACACCCCGAGGGGAACCATGAACGTCAGCGATGCCAGATTGATCGCGACCTGGTGGCCCGCAACGGCAATCGTGCCCAGCAACCCCATGAACAGGCCGATGGCGGCGAACGCCCCCATCTCGAGTTGGTATTGGGCCCCGATGGGTGCCCCCAGCTTGAGCATCCGCACCAGTGGTGCAACGGCAAAGACCTCCGGGCGAATGGGCATCAGGTAGTGCCTGAGATCGCGCCAGGCGAGCGCGAGCAGGCCAGCAGCCATGATCCAGCGACTGATCGTGGTGGCCCAGGCGGACCCGTAGGCGCCCATGGCCGGGAATCCCAGCGCCCCAAACACCAGCACGTAGTTGAGGCCGGCGTTGATGACATTGGCTGCGATGGTGGTCACCACGATGGCCGCCGTCCGCTCCATGGCCTGGAGGCTTTGCCGGAACACCGTGAAGGCAAAGAAAGGAAACACCCCGGGGACCACCCGGAGCGCGTAGCCTGCGGCCACGGGAACCAGTTCGGCCGGCTGGCGGAGCCAGCCCAGAATGGGTCCGGCCGTGAGCAGCAGCAGTGACGATGGGACCGCAAGCACGGCGCTCAGGATGATCCCCCGCTGGAACCCCCGTGCGATTGCGGGCTCGTCGTGCGCGCCGACGGCTTGAGCGATGACGGGATCGAGGGCCATGAGGACCCCCAAGCCGAAAATCGCCAAGCCGAAGAAGTAGAGATTGCCAAGCGCCACCGCGGCGAGGGCCAGCGCGGAGTGGTGTCCCACCATGATCGAGTCGACTGTGCCCATGGCCATCATGCCGACCTGGACCACGGTCACTGGCACCGCCAACCGGAGCAGCCCACCCATCTCGGTGCGGGTCGGTAGGAATCCTGTCGGATGCTGTTCGGGTGACGGTGCGCTCTGCACGGCCCTGATCACTCTCCGTGTGGATGCCGGGTTTCGGCGTGAAGAGATGGAAAGTAATCGGGGAGATGTTCGGTGTTCGCTACCGACGCGCTGGTGCGGCCTCGAACCGGCGGGACTCGCCGGGTTCGAAGATGACGGTGGGTGCCGGGGCGGCCTTCGCGATCGCGCGCTCGAGCCCCGTCAACGTCCGCGACTTTCCGAACCACGACGGGGGGGCGTCTGCATGCGGCAGGTGCATGGCGATAATCTGCCGCGGGTTGATCGACTCCGTCACCGCCCGCTTCCAGATGTCATAGGTGAGAAACCACGATGGGAGGAAGGCGACGTCGATTCCCGCCTCGGCCAAGCCATACGGGGCGAAGTCCCGAACGTCGGCCTCGGTGTCGCCGATGTGCAGCAGCATGAGACCACCGAGCTCGATCAGGAAGCCGAGGTTCTGGACCGGCGGGTCACGGTCGCGGCCATGATGGAGGTTGAGGCCGGTGACCCGGATTCGGCCGACGTCGAGCGAGATCGGCCGGCCCTCCATCGGGGCGAGCGCGCGCACCCGCCGCAGGACCTCGGCACCGCTCCCCGCGGCCTGCCGGATCCGCCCCACGGCCTGCTCCGTGGAGATGAAAAGCGCTCCGGAATGGCGCTCTAAGTAGCGGAGCACCATGGCGGCGTCGAAATGATCGGCGTGGTGGTGGGTGGCGAGCACCAGGTCGATACCATCGAACGGGGGACGGCCCGCCTCGAGGTCGAGGCGGAGTTCGGCCGGGATGGTGGGATAGCCGCGGACCCCCCGGTCATAGAGCCCATCGACCAGCACCTTGGCGTCGCCGTCGGCGATCATGAAGCCTTCGTTGGTGATGGAGGTGATCTCGACCCCGGGCGGGTCGTTGGGCGCCTGGGCGGCCGCCGGTCCCGGCGGGATCCCCAAGGCCGCCGCGACGAGCAACACCTCCACCGAGCGGTGCCTCATGTCACCGCGGCGTGGGATACTCCGCGTCGGGGGAGGGGGCCGTCCCTCCCCCTCCCCCAC
>JBFGLJ010000111.1:0-9381 GCA_041576235.1 Gemmatimonadales bacterium
AAAGGGGAGTTTGTGCTCCTGGTCGACCGCGCCGCGCGGCGCATGACCGTGGCGCTCCCTGCCGGCCTAGTGGATTGAGCGCGGCGGACGATGCTCAGAATCGATGTTGTGACGCTGTTCCCCGAGGTGTTCGAGGCATACCTCGGCGGCAGCATTCTGGGACGGTCGGCGGCGCGGGGGTTGGTGCAGTACCATCTGGTGCAGCTGAGAGACTTCGCTCGCGATCGCCACCAGACGGTGGATGACTATCCCTACGGGGGCGGGGCAGGCATGGTCCTCAAGCCGGAGCCGTTCTTCGAGGCGGTCGACGCCCTCGCGCCGGACGGCCCCATTATCTTGCTCTCGGCGCGAGGCCGCCGGTTCAGCCACCGGGATGCGGTCCGGCTGTCCCTCGAGCAGCAGATCACGCTCCTGTGCGGGCACTACAAGGACGTGGACCAGCGGGTCGCCGATGGACTCGCGACCGACGAATTCGCGATCGGCGATTTCGTGATGTCGGGCGGCGAGCCGGCCGCCCTCTGTATCATCGATGCGGTGGTGCGGCTCCTCCCGGGGGCGTTGGGCGATCACGAGTCGGCAAGCACGGACTCCTATTACGATGGCATGCTGAGTCCGCCGAGCTACACACGACCGCCCGTGTATCGAGGACACCGGGTACCGGACGTCCTCTTGTCGGGCAACCATGCGGATATCGCCGCGTGGCGTGAGCGAGAAGCCGCCCGCTTGACGGCCGAGCGCCGCCCCGAGTTGGACCGTAACGAATGACGGACTTTGACATCTAGAGATAGACGGCGCCGGCAGGCGCGGAGGGTGAGACAATGGAACGACTAGCTGCCATCGAACGCGAGGGGCTCCGCGAAGACCTGCCTGCATTTCGCGCGGGAGATACGGTCCGGGTCATGGTGCGGGTGCGCGAAGGCGAGAAGGAACGGCTTCAAGCCTTCGAAGGCAATGTCATCGGTCGGCGCGGAGCGGGGATCAGCGAGACGTTTACCGTACGCAAGGTGTCGGCGGGTGTCGGCGTCGAGCGGATCTTCCCGGTGCATAGTCCCTCGGTCGCCTCGATCGAGGTCGTGAGACGTGGCCGGGTCCGGCAGGCCAAGCTGTACTATCTGCGGAAGCTGAGCGGCAAGGCCGCCAGGATTCAGGAGAAACGCGAGAAGTAAGCCGATGCCGCGACGGCCCAAGCCTCCATCAATGAAGCGTGAGGCAACGCTCTGGGCCGAGAGCCGGCTGTTGGTCGGTGTCGATGAAGCAGGCCGCGGCCCCCTGGCAGGACCAGTGGTGGCCGCGGCCGTGGTCTTTCCCGCCCAGGCCCGCCGGGTTCGTGGGGTCCGAGACAGCAAGATCCTGCCGGCCGCCAAGCGGGAGCGTCTCAGCACCCGCATTCACCGCTCCGCGCTTGCGGTCGGTGTCGGCGCCGCCTCGACCCGGGAAATCGACCGGCTCAACATTCGGCGGGCGTCTGCGCTGGCGATGCGGCGCGCCATCCTCCGCGCCTGCAAGCGAGCCGGGGCTCCACCCCCCGGCGCCGAGCCGAGCGGGAAGCGGACGCAGATGCTGGTCCTGCTCGACGGCCTCCCGCTGCCCGAGCTGGGGCTGCCGCACGAAGCGCTCGTCGACGGGGACGCCTTGTGTTACTCGGTGGCGGCAGCCGGGGTGGTGGCCAAGACGGTTCGTGATCGCGTCATGACGCTTCTGGCCCGCCGGCATCCGGACTACGGGTGGGACTCGAACATGGGCTATGCCACGGCCGCGCACCGGCGGGCAATCGCCGCGTGCGGCCCGAGCCGGCACCATCGGTACAGTTTCGAACCGGTAAGCCAGCTGACGTTGGATATGTAACGTGAGGCGCCTTAGGCTTGGCCTTCGTCGGTCTCGCCGTTGCGACCGCACACGTCACCAATCGCCTCCACCACGGCGTCGACCAACAGTTTGATTTCGTCCTCTGTGATCGTCAGCGGCGGCATGAGCACAATGATGTCCCCGATAGCGCCGATGAACACCCCCTGCGTGCGGGCGGCGAGGCATACCCGCATCCCCCGACGCTCGTCTGGCGGGTAGGGCGTCTTGGCCTCCGGGTCCGCGACCAGCTCGATGCCGGCGGCCAGGCCGTACTGACGGACCTCGCCCACGCACCGAAACTGGCCGAGCCGCTCCAGCTCCCGCTCCAGCCGAGTGATCTTCGCCGGCAACGCCTCGAGCACGCCCTCCGACTCGAGGACGTCGAGGGTGGCCAGGGCCGCGGCGGCCGCCAGGGGATTGCCCGTATAGGGATCGCCGTGATAAAAGGATCGTTCTTCGTCAGGGGTATTGAGGAAGGCCTTGTAAACCTTGTCGGTGGTGAGGGTAGCCGCCAGGGGCAGGTATCCACCCGTCAGGCTGTTGGCCAGGCATAGGAAATCGGGGATGACCCCCTGCTGTTGCGAGGCGAACAGCGCTCCCGAGCGTCCGAACCCGACGGACGATTCATCCGCAATGAAGAAGGCACCGATCGTCACCGAGATGTCGTGCAGTTTGGCGAGGTATCCCGGTGGCTGGGTAATCATGCCTCCCGCAGCCTGCAGCCCAGGCTCAACGACGATGCCGGCAATGCGACCCGCATTGTCGAACGCAAGCTGCTCGAAGTCCTTCATGCAGTCGCTGAGGCACTTGTCTCTGGTATACCCGTTCGGACAACGGTAGCAGTAACTCGAGTGTGCGTGCAGGGTCGAAAAAAGAAGCTTCTTGTACGGCTTCTGGAATCGCTCGATGCCCCCCAACGAGATTGCGCCGATGGTGTCACCATGGTAAGCGTTCCCAAGCGTCAGGAACACCTGCCGAGCGGAGTGCCGTCCCCCTTCCGCTTGTTGTCAGTATTGATACGCCATCTTGAGGGCGACCTCGACCGCACCGGCCGTGCCCTCGGAGAAGAACACACGGGTCAACCCGTCGGGAGCGACCTCCACGAGCCGCCGCGCCAGGCGGACAGCTACATCGGTGGCGTTCCCGAACAAGGTCGCATGCGCCACTTGTCCCAGTTGGGTCGAGACGGCCTTGTCGAGCTCGGGTCTGCGGTGGCCCAGGAGATTGGTGCCGAGGGAGCTGATGCCGTCCAGGTAGCGGTTCCCTTCGACGTCGATGAGGTAATGCCCGTCCGCCGCCCCGATCATGAGCGGATCGGTGTCCGGATACTCCTTCTGCGGTGTAAATGGGTGCCAGAGATGATCGAGATCCCACCTCCGCAACTGACCGACCGAGGGATCGCCTCGAGCGTCCTCATCGGATGGCGACTGGGTGTTCTGCTTGCGGTCAGCCTCGGTGCGTGAGTCAGCCATACGGCCGCATGATCCTTGATGCACGGTGAGGAATGAGCGAATGGGGCCGCCACACGGTCTTGAGTTTCGCTGGCGGCGGTGCGACGTTTGATGCGGTCGGGGGTGTAGCTCAACTGGTAGAGCAACAGACTTTTAATCTGTAGGTCGTGGGTTCGAGTCCCACCGCCCCCTCCACCCCGCCCCGGGCGCCGTGCGTCCCGGGGGTTGGGTAAGCTAAGCTCCGGCCTCCAGATCGGAAGTGCCTCCCCACGGAGTGTGGCGCGGGTTCCTCGCGCCATGCGGGCCCGCGTGGCCACCACCGCCGCTGATGGCGCAGTACGGCGTTCTGAGATCTGGCGTGCCTCTTGCCAAGGTCCATACCGGGGGGCATATTGGCCCCCCCTTGGTCCGGACAACTCAGGGGTAGTCCATATATGGCATGGCGAGTCGTAGAGCACGGTGACACCGTATGGAAAGTGACCATTGCGGCCGAACGGAGCGGAAACATGACTCTATGGCAATTGGTCCTGGCGTTTCGCTCGGCTGGCCCGCAGTCCACCGCGTTCTGGACTCCCTACCCCCTTCAATCCTCCTCCAAGTCGTCACTCTTCGCGCAAGCCGATCGCATTCCCAACGATCGGTTGGCCGAATTGCTCGCGGAACACGTCGGCTGACGCCGTGTCTGTCATGAGCCAGGTTCCTCTTCAGGACTTGCGGCGGGTGGCGGAAGCGCTCGCCCAGGTGCGTGGGCAGCCAATCCAACAGTGCGTGATGCGGTCTGATTTCCGGCAAATGCGGATCGAGTTGCCAGGCGGGATCATCACCGTCGTCAGCGTCAATACCGATGCGACCGGCCAGCCACGGCTCGAGGTCGATGTGGTGCGCCAACCCCGGGAGGCGGGCCGGCAACTGGAGGTGCGGTTCGAACACAGCGGAAAGACGGCCTGAGGTCTCGCAGATAGCCTGAGCTCCAGGCGGTCCCTCCTGGGTGCCGGGGTCCTAAGGCTCAGTGGACAAAGAGGATACGGGTGGTCTGCGCGATGGGCTGGGCTGGCACGGTTTGGGCACGGAAAAGAGGACGTGCACAAAGCCCACACCGTAGCCGGCGACATCATGGCCGGCTCCCAGATGCGCCACCAGCGCATCCGGTTCGCCGATTTCTCCATCCACCGGCTGCCCAATGGCCGCTGCCGGTCGCGAGTGGTGCTCGCGTGGACCGAGGAAGAGGAGTTCGTTGGGGAGGCCGAAGGGCTCGGATCGCAGGCCGGCGAGCTCCGCTGCGCCGCCGAGGCCTGCGTCGAAGCCCTCACGCAGGCGGTCGATGGCCGGGCGACATTCGACCTCCTCGGCGCCAAGGCGATCCGGGCCTTCGATGCCCAGGTGGTGATCGTCTCGCTGGCGGCGCACGGTATGAAGGAGAGCAAGCGCCTCGTGGGCTCCGTGCTCACCGAGAGCGACGTCACAAGGGCCGCTGCACTCGCCGTCCTGCATGCCACGAATCGGGTGCTCGGAAACCGGGTCTTCATGGGCTGACCGGTCGATTCGACTCGGCGTTGCACCCCTCGAAGCCCGATGTATCGGGCTTTCTTTGGTTCCGGCGTGGGCACAACCCGCCCCTGCGACGTCGTACCTGAACAGGCATCCATTTAGGGTCATGGACATGCAACGTTTTGCATCACTCACCGTCGGAATTGCGCTGGCCGCGTGTGCGGGCCAAGGGGGCTCCCGGCCGGACGTGTCCGTGCCGGCTCCGGAGGTTCCGGAGCGGGCGCTCGCGCCCAAGTCCGCAGAAGCCTTGGGGATCGCCACCACCGACTTCTTGTTGCAGCCGGACGACTCGGCCGCCGACGCCAAGGTGCTCGAACTCCTCGACGAGTCACGGCTAGGCGGATCGGCTCGGCCGGGGGCCGAGGACGGCAGCGGGCCCAACGCGCTGGGCGTCGAGCCGGTGACCTGGGACATCCATGTCGAGCCGTATCTCTATCACGACCGTGTCCAGTACTACCTCGATTTCTTTCAAAACGAAGCGCGACCCCGCTTCGCCGTGTGGTTGCAGCGGCTGCCCCACTACGAGACGATGATCCGTGCGGAGCTCGCGGCGCAGGCTCTCCCCGAAGACTTGGTGTACCTGGCCCTGATAGAAAGCGGATACTCGAACTCGGCCGTCAGCCGGTCTCGCGCCGTCGGCATGTGGCAGTTCATGAAGGGCACGGCCAAGATGTACCGGCTCCGGGTGGATTCCTGGATCGATGAGCGCCGTGATCCCTTCAAGGCAACCAAGGCGGCCGCCCACCACCTGGCCGACCTCCGGGATCGTTTCGGATCCATGTACTTGGCCGCGGCGGCGTACAACGCCGGAGCGGGTCGCGTGTCCCGAGGACTGCGGCGGCTGCCCGCGGCCGAGAGCGATACCGGAGTCGAAGACGATCCGGAAGAAATGTTCTTCAGGCTGTCCGATACACGGTATCTGCGTCGCGAAACCAAGGATTATGTGCCGAAGCTCATCGCGGCCGCCCTGATCGCCAAGCAGCCGGAGAAGTACGGCTTCCCACCGATTGCTCCGCCAGAGCCCTGGGTCTACGACTCGATCGTGGTGCCTGACGCGACCGGGCTGGATGTCTTGTCGCGCCTTGCCGATACCTCGGTTCGCGCTCTCCAGGTCCTCAATCCGCAGCTGCGGCGCATGGCCACCCCGCCCGGCACCGAGACGCTGGTCCGATTGCCCCTCGGGACCGGGGACCGGACGCGGGAGCGTTACCGCGACCTGCCTCCCCGGGATCGCGTCACGTTTCTCGAGCACAGGGTCCAGAAGGGCGAGACCCTCGGACACATTGCCAGGCGTTATCGGGTGTCGCTCACCCTACTTCGAGATGCCAATCCCCGGGTACGGCCCCGAGCGCTTCGCATCGGCTCCCGGCTGATCATCCCGACCGGGGGGACCGTTCCCAGATCGGCGAGCCGGCGTCCGGCCAGTCGCAACGGTGCCTCCGCGGCGACCTATCATCGCGTCCGGCGCGGCGACTCTCTCTGGGTCATCGCGCGGCGGTACGGGATTACCCAAGGACAGCTCAGGTCGTGGAATGCCCTCTCTGGCGATCTGATCAAGATCGGCCAGCGGCTCCGAGTGGCTCCGCCTGGCTGAGCGCCGCGCTGTCACTCGAACGCACAAGGGCGGGCACCCGTGACAGGATGCCCGCCCTCGCTGTTTTCCTTCCGGCGCCGCCGCTACCTGGCGTGGCCCAAGATGGCCTCGGCGTATCCGTTGGCGGGATTCCCGCCCTCGGCGAGGATCTCCCGCACTCTGGCCGGACCACGGTTGTAGGCCAGCAACGCGTAGTGGAAATCGTCGTCGAAGACCTGCAGCAGATCGCGAAGGAACCGGAACCCGATCCGCAGGTTCACGTCGCGCTCGTAGAGCTGGTCCTCGGTAATCGGCGGCTCGTAGAACCGAGCGGTAGGCAGCCGGAGCTGGGTATAGCCGATGGCGCCAACCCGGCTGGTGGCGCGCTGGATGAACCCGCTCTCCACCTTGACCAGCCGGAAGCCGATCGCGGGATCGATGCCCTCCGCCAGCGCGATGTCGTAGATGGACGCCGTCAAGTCGGCCGGGATCTGGTACCGCTCCGAATAGAACAGAATGGCGTTCGCCCGCTCGAGCTCCAGCCGGGCCATGGCCAATTCGCCCTTCGTGGCCTCGAGATCACCCCAGAGCGTGCTGACGCTCGACGAGAGCGCGACGTACGACGGCAGCGTGTTCTCGTCGCTCGCCCGCACCCGCTCCGCCCACCCGGCCAGCACCGCCACGGCCACGGCCGCAGCGACGAGAACGACCCCGCGAGCCAACAACGGCCGCGTGCCTAATCGCTCGCGATGATAGCGTTTCGTGTCACTCTTCACAGTACCTCCATCTATTGGCATGGCTGCCGTCCTACGGACGGTGCCAGTCACCTCGAGTTCCACCCGTCTTCGAGACGAGTTTGATGTCGTCGATCGTCATCGACCGATCGACCGCCTTGACCATGTCGTACACGGTCAGGCACGCGACGGCCACCGCCGTCAGCGCTTCCATTTCCACTCCAGTCCGACCCCGAGCCTTGGCCGATGCCCTGACCCGAACCCCCGGGAGATCCTCGGCCAACACGGCCTCGACCTTCACGTGGTCGAGGACGATGGGGTGGCACAAGGGGATGAGATCCCCTGTCCGCTTTGCCCCCATCGTGCCACCGAGTTCCGCCGCCGCCAGGACGTCGCCCTTCTCGACGGCATGCTGCTCGATCAGGCGGAAGGCCTCGGCCGACATCCTGACGCTGCCCTCGGCTACCGCTGCCCTGGCCGTCTCCGGCTTGTCGCCCACGTCCACCATCCTGGCCCTGCCGGCCTCATCGATGTGCGACAACCTCATAGGGTCGCTCCGAGCCGCTCCCCCAATACGGCGAGGAGGAGCTGAGGATTCACATTCCCCGCCGCGCCCTCCTGGGCCTCGGCCACGTGCCCCAGGGCCTGCACCAAGCGTTCCGGGTCCCGGTCCCGCAGGATCCGGGGGACCGTCCGCCTGGGCTCGTGGCCCAGGGCGGCGCGGGCCGCGTCAGACAGGGTCTCGCCCATGGCCTCCAGCACGTCGCTGAAGTCGCCCCGGGCCGACCACGGTGGCTGTCGCAGTACCCGCTCCAGCACCAGGAGACGATCGTCCAAGACCGCCTCCAGGAAACTCGCGGCGGTCGCTCGAGCCGTCGCGGCCCGGTCCATCTCCCAGAGCCCCCGGCCGATCGACCCGTCCGCCAGCCGGACCCGCTCGTCGAGTTCGGCCTCGCCAAGGGGCGGCTCGACGTACGCACCGAGGAACTCCCGAAGTTCCTCATCCGCAATTCCGCTCAGTCTGAGCGGCACCGCCCGGCTGCGCACCGTCAGGAGCAGGGCCTCCGGGTCGGCGGCGGTCAGCACAAAGATCGTGTCCCCCGGCGGTTCCTCCAACAACTTGAGCAGCGCATTGGCTGCCTCCTGGCTCGCCTCCTGAGGGACCAGTCGCTCGGCCTCCCCAATGACGAACACCTTCCGCCGCCCCTCCACCGGGGTCAGCGCCGCGTGCCGGGCAACGAGCCTGGCAGTCGCCACCCCGTGGATCGCCATCCCGTCGGGTGCGGCATAGAGCGGTGTCTTTCGCCGCTCGGCGATCGCTTCAGCGATCGACTGGGCCGCTTCCTCCACCTGCTTGGCCGGGTCGCCTGCCTTGGGCCGGGCGATGGGGATGATCCAGTGCACGTCTGGATGCCCGAGCCCGGCGACCATGCGGCAGACGCGGCACTCCCCGCAGGGTTCCGCTTCGCCCCCCTCGCACAGCACCAGCTGGGCCAGCCACAGCGCCAGGCGCTGCTTGCCGACCCCTCGGGGCCCCGTCACCAGAAGCACCTGGGGCAGCCGTCCCTGGGTCCACGCCCGAGCCAGCCGGTGGCGCGCCCCATGATGCCCTACCAGCGGCAACAATGTCATGGCAAGCAAGCTAAAATCGGGCCAGCAAATGGCCAGGCACAGTTTTGTAACATCTTTTTCCACAACAGTTTAGGCATTTTCCATTGGGGAGCTGGGACACCGGGGGGCGGTGAGCCGGCTCACACAGTTGATTGTGAGCACTCACTATGGTCACTGAACCGGTATATTGCAGGTTTCGGTAGGCGCTGGCGCCACGATGGCGCGACAGTGGCTTTATTGCACCGTCCTGTACTCGAGACGCCGTTGCCAGACGTGTGGACGAGGGGGATGGGGTGGATTCCCCGGGGAGAACGCGGTGGATGTTGTGGACAAGCCGGGATTCTTGACCGTCGAAACTCCCTGGATTATCCTCCCGAACGCGATCCCGAGTAGCTCAGTTGGTAGAGCAGGTGGCTGTTAACCACCGGGTCGGGGGTTCGAGTCCCTCCTCGGGAGTTGAAGAAAGCCGGGCAACTGCCCGGCTTCTTCTGTCTCCCGAGGAGGGCCTTCGCCGTGCAGGCGCGGTCAGTCGACCGCGCCTTGGCAAGGTCGAGTCGCAGCTCTCCCAGAGGAACACCGCCTGGCTCTCTTGTGCTCCCGAGGAGGGACTTCGTCATCG
>JBFGLJ010000112.1:0-9375 GCA_041576235.1 Gemmatimonadales bacterium
GTTGGGCCGCCGCCGCCGCCCCCGCCCCCGCCCCGGTGAGGCTCTTGAACCACTGTGTTTCCGCCGCGGGAGGGGCGGCGTAGACGGCTCCGAGTGCCGTACCGGCTTCCGGGCCGGGCTCAGCGTCCACTTGATCCACCGCCGCATCGAGTTCCGACGTCACTTGCGCATCGATCGCTTCCATCTCGCCGGTGGTGGTCCACTCGTTGTCGATCACCTGCGCCACGAATCGATCGATGGGATCGCGCTCTTCCCAATGGGCAAGCTGCTCCTTGGGGACGTACGATTGATTGTCGTGCTCCGCGTGCCCCTTCCGCCGGAACGTGATCAATTCAATGAAGGTCACGCCCTGTCCGTCGCGGGCTCGTTCGACCGCGGCCTTCGTCGTCTCATACACGGCAAGAACATCGTTCCCATCGGCCTCGACGCCGGGGATGCCGTACGCGCGAGACTTGTCCCTGAGGTGCGGCACGGCCGATTGCCTCTCGGTCGGTGTGCTGTACGCATAGCCATTGTTCTCAGCGATGACCACGAGCGGGAGACGTTGCACCGCCGCGAAGTTGAGTCCCTCGTGAAAGGTGCCGGTGCTGAGCGCTCCGTCCCCAACGTAGACCAGCGCGACGCGCGGCTCGTTGCGCATCTTGAAGGACAGCGCCACTCCGGCCATCACCGGTACCATGTCGCCCAGGTGCGAGATCTGCCCGATGAAGCCGCGCTCGAGGTCGCCGTAGTGGAGATTCTGTTCGCGTCCGAAGGTCGGGCTGGTCCCCTTCGCCATATATTGCCGCAGGATTTCCTGCGGCGTGGCGCCTTGCACCAGCATGGCACCGAGATTCCTGATCAGCGGCGAGAGACAATCACCCTTCTCCCGATCGAGGGCGTACGCGCTGCCAACGCTGTCGGCCTCCTGGCCGAGGGAACGGAAGAGCCCGCCGACCACCTTGGTTTGGCGATACAGATTCACGAGTCGCTCTTCGAGGGAGCGATTGAGTCGCATGAAGTAGTACAACTCGAGCAACTGGTCTCGGGTGAGCCCCGCGGGAATCCCGGTCGGGGATGCAGTCGGGCTGGGAGAGGCCATGCGGTTCCGGGTCGAGGGCGGCGTTGGGACGGCGGGGAAAGATCAGGCCGACCGAGAGGGGAGTCAAGCCGCTAACGTGTGAAACCTGAAGGCGGTAGCTGGGCTGTCCGCTAGTACGCCCCCCTCGGCTCATGCGTGGGGTCGGCCATGGTGTGCACCACGGTGAGAAAGCGCTTGGCCAGTCTATCCAGCTCACTCTCGCCGGGCTGATCGGTGTCGACCTCGATGAGGGTGTAGTGGCCGCCCTCGGCCTGTACCCGGATCGACACCGTGCCCATCGCCCCGCTGAACTTCCGGCGGCGGGCAGTCTCCTCGGCGGGGGTGAGCCGGGCGCCGAAGAAGGCCGTGGCCCGATCGATGGCCTGGTCGGGCGAAATGCTGGTGCGATGGAAGTATTTCATGCGCAGGTGGTCTGATTGTGGTCAGTCGGTTCCGGTGCCAGGTGCGGCAGAGGAGGGCCTCCGGCCCTCCCTCCCTCCAGCTCCCTAGGTCCTCTCGTAGTACTCAATTCCCAGATGCGTGATCTGCTCCTCACCCATCAGGTACCGCAGCGTGTTCTTGAGCTTGGTGAGCTGAATGAACAGATCGTGCTCGGGATAGAGCCCTGGCGCGGTTTGCGGGCTCTTGAAGTAGAACGACAGCCATTCTTGGATTCCGGACATGCCGGCCCGCTGCGCCAAGTCGAGGAACAAGGCCAAATCCAGAACCAGGGGCGCGGCCAGAATGGAGTCCCGGCACAGAAAGTCGACCTTGATCTGCATCGGATAGCCGAGCCACCCGAAGATGTCGACGTTATCCCACCCTTCCTTGTTGTCCCCGCGCGGCGGGTAGTAATTGATGCGGACCTTGTGATAGAGATCGCCGTACAGGTCCGGGTACAACTTGGGCTGCAGGATGTACTCCAGGACACCGAGTTTCGACTCTTCCTTGGTCTTGAAGCTCTCCGGATCGTCCAGGACCTCGCCGTCGCGGTTGCCCAGAATATTGGTCGAATACCAGCCCGAGACTCCCAGCATCCTCGCCTTGAACATGGGCGATAGGACGGTCTTGACCATGGTCTGACCGGTCTTGAAATCCTTCCCGCAGATGGGAACGCCACGGGACGTGGCCAGCTCCCGCAGGGCCGGGGTGTCCACCGTGAGATTCGGCGCCCCGTTCGCAAACGGGACGCCTTCCATGAGCGCCGCATATGCGTACAGCATGGAAGGCGCAACCGCCGGGTCGTTCTGATTCATGGCCCGTTCAAACGCCTCAAGCGTCTGATGGGCGGGACCGGATGGTAAGAAGACTTCCGTTGACGCGCACCAGATCATGACCAACCGATCGCAATTCTTCTCTGCTTTGAAGCCGCGAATGTCTTCCCGAAGTGCCTCGGCGAACTCCCGCTTGTTGGCACCGGTCTTGACATTCGTGCCTTGGAGACGCTTCACGTACGCCTGATCAAAGACCGCCGGAACAGGGACGATCCCCTTCAAGAAGTCGGCAATGGGCTCGATGTGTTCATGCCGATCGAGCACGCCGCAATGACGAGCCGAGGCATAGCCGTCATCGGGGACCGGGTCCCATGCCAGGAATTCCAGGTCCTCGAGACCGGACAGCGATACAAAATCCTTGATCAGTGGCGTTCGACCTTCGGTCCGCTTGCCGAGACGCACCGTCCCCATTTGGGTGAGCGCCCCGATCGGTTGCCCCAGCCCGCGACGAGCGAGTTCGACCCCGGCCATGAACGTCGTCGACACCGCGCCGAGGCCGACGCACATGACACCCAGTTTGCCCTTGGCGGGTGTGATGGACCGTTGCGTTCCACCTGTCACGATTTGCTTCCTTTCGTGAGGGAATCGACGGCCGCCGAGGCCTCCGGTCGGCGTGGCGACGAGCTCCCTTCCGTGATCGTGTACACGTACACAAACCGTTGGATCACCGTCACGATCGACAACACCGCGAGCACCACAACGATGGACTCGAGAACCAGCGCCCGAGGTCCTGCCCCGATGACGAGCGACGGCACGCCCAGGCCGAGGATCCGCTCGGCCCGCTGGACGATGCCGACTTTGCACTCCAGTCCGAGTCCTTCGGCTCGCGCGCGCGCGTACGACACGACCAGCGAACTCATGATGGCGACCATACACACCAGCACCGCAGGAACGCGAAAAGCGACGTCCTCCCCCGTCATGAAAAACGCCCCGATCCCGAGAAACGTGGCGCCGTCGCCAATGCGGTCCAAGGTCGAATCGTAGAAGGCCCCAAACGCCGAGGTGGCCCCCGTGGCGCGGGCCACCGCCCCATCCAGCGTGTCGACCACGCCGCTCAGGAGCAGGATCAACCCGCCCACCCGAATCCAGCCGACACCGTAGGCCACTGCGGAAGCGACGACAACCAGCGCCCCCACCGTCGTCAGCGTGTTGGGCCGGATGCCGCGACGGATGAGCAACTCGATGAGCGGCTGAACGGTCGCGAAAAACGTCCGCTCGAGCCCCGGCGGTACGAGCTTCACCGGGGGGCGTGCTCGGTCCGAAATGGCGTCAGAACAACAGTCCTCGGCAAAGGCCGGGGTAGCATAACCGCTCCGCCCACCCAGGGCAATCGGAGAGAGCCCGACCGAATGCGGAGACGTTAATAGAGAATGACCGGCCCGGCCCGATCCCGAAAACGGGCGAGCGCCGCCGGCCAGTCGCGCATGATCTCCGCCGGTGTCCTGCCCTCCATGAGAGACGTCCTGACTGTCGCTCCCCCCGCCAGCCGATCAAAATGGGCGGGGGACCAGCCGATCACGTCCGGATGACGGCGGGCAATGATCGCGAGCAGGGTCACCGCGGTGCCGACGGGATCATAGGCCGCGCGGTCGGTCACCTGGAGGCGAAGGCCCGCGATGGTTGTATCTGGATACTTTCCATCTCCCGGGTTGTCCGGGCGAAAGCGGACCGGCCGGGCGGTCACGCCCTCGAGCCCCGCTTGCTCGAAGCCAGCCAGGACCGCCGCCGTGTCCAGCCAGGGGGCGCCGATCTGCTCGAACGGAGCGTTCGATCCGCGACCAACGGAGAGCGCCGTGCCCTCAAACAGGCAGAGCCCGGGGTAATGCAACAACGACTCCATGGTCTGCAGATTGGGGCTCGGCCGGGTGAATGGTAGGCCCAGCTCATCGAAGTAACGAGCTCGACTCCAGCCTTGGAGCGGCACCACGGTCAGGTCGGCCTCGAGATCCAGGTCTCGGACCGCCAGCCGGCTCAGCTCTCCAAGGGTCAGACCATGCCGCATGGGGACAGCCAAGAGTCCCACGGGGGAAGCGTAGGCGGTATCCAAGACGTTCCCTTGCATGAGTCCGCCGATGGGGTTGGGACGATCCAACACCAGCACCGGGAGGGTGCTCCCGCGGATATCGCGTTCGCGCGCGGCCGCCCGCATCACCTCAACAGTGGTCCAGAGGTAGGTGTAGTAGCGCGCACCGGCGTCCTGGAGGTCGACGACCAGCACGTCGATCCCCTCCAGCATCGCCGAGGTTGGAGCCGACGTTTCGCCGTAGAGCGAGTAGATTGGGAGTCCGGTGGCGGAATCGACGGTATGCGCCACTTCGGCGCCTGGCGGAGCGGCTCCTCGGAACCCGTGCTCCGGACTAAACAGCGCCACCAAGTCCACGCCCGCCGCGCGAAGCCGCTCGACATCATGGACCCCGTCCGCCCCGACGCCGGCTTGGTTGGTGACGAGGCCCATCCGTCGATTCGCCACCAGGTGCATGCTATCGGCGAGCAGAACTTCGATTCCGGGGAGGACGGGGGACGGGTATGCGCCAAGACCAGCATCACACCCCGCGAGGGATCCCGCGAGTCCTAGGACCATGAGGTGACCGTGATTCATCCGCGTCTCACTCTCTTGTTCGTTATGTGCAGCGCCGCCTGCAGTTCCACCGCCAGCGGCCAACCGCCGCCGCCCTCGCCAAGGCTCCATCCCCCCCACCATCACCTCGCGCTGGATTCCCTTCTCGGCTCACTGTCCCCGCGCGAGAAGATTGCCCAGCTGGTGATGCCGTGGATCGCAGGCAGCTACGCGGCCTTCGACGACGCCGCGTTGAGCCAAGCGGGGGCCTGGGTCGATTCGTTGCGCATCGGCGGCATCATCATCTCGGTGGGCTCGCCGCTCGATATCGCCGCCAAACTCAACCATCTGCAACGACGCTCGCGTCTCCCACTTCTGGTCGCCGCCGACTTCGAGTCCGGCACGGCGATCCGCCTCGAAGGCGGCACGCCCTTCCCCCCCAATATGGGCGTCGCCGCCACCGGGAGAGAATCGGATGCGTACGACATCGGGCGGATCACCGCCTTGGAGGGGCGCGCCGTGGGGGTGCACCTTTCCTTGGCACCAGTCGCGGACGTGAACAACAACCCGGCCAATCCCATTATCAATGTGCGGTCCTTCGGGGAGGAGCCTCAGCGGGTCGCCCGGCTCGTCGCTGCCGGCATCAAGGGCATCCAGGATCATGGCATGCTCGCCACCGCCAAGCACTTTCCCGGCCACGGCGACACCGGCACCGACTCCCACCTGGCCTTGCCGGTGCTCGCGGCTCCGTGGTCTCGTTTGGACAGCATCGAACTTCCCCCCTTTCGGGCCGCGATCGCAAGCCGGGTCAGCGCGATCATGTCGGCCCACATCGCCGTTCCCGGGCTCGACCGAGCGGACCTGGGCCCAGGAAGGCGACCCCGCCCCGCGACGCTCGCCGCCGAGGTGCTCGATGGGGTCCTGCGGGATTCATTGGGATTCGAAGGCCTTGTGGTCACCGACGCGCTCAACATGGGAGGAATCGTTCGGGCGTTTGGCGAGGGCGAGGCCGCGGTGCTGGCCTTCCTCGCCGGCGCCGACCTCCTGCTCCAGCCGGCCGACCCCCGGGTGGCCATCGAGGCATTGGAGCGCGCGGTCCAGACCGGCAGGGTGAGCCAGGCCCGGCTGGACCAATCGGTGCGCCGCCTCCTCAATCTCAAGGCGAGGCTCGGCCTCCTGGCACGTCGGGACGTGCCCCTCGAGCGCATCCCCAGCATCGTGGGCACGGCCGAGTCTCAGGCCGTGGCCCGGAGCATCGCGGCGCGCTCGATCGTACTGGCACGAGACACCAACGGCACGGTGGCGAGGCTGCGCCGTGGGCCAGCCACGGTGAGCCTGATCAGCGTGGCCGACCAGCGGCATCCTACCCTCGGGTCCACCCTGGCCCGCGAGCTTCGCTCCGCGGGATTCGCCGTCAGCGGCTTCACCCTGTGGCCCCAGAGCGGGCCGGCTAGTTACGACTCCGCCCGGGCCGTCATCGCCCAAGCCCCGGTGGCCATGTTCGTGAGTGCCGTGCGGCCGACCGCCGGGAGCGGAGTCATCGACCTGCCAGACGCCGTTGCTCGCCTCATCGAGCAAACCGCCGCACGCCAACCGGTGGTCTCGATCTCGCTGGGCTCGCCCTACATCATCAACCAGACTCCATCGGTCGGATCCTACCTCCTGGGATGGGTGGCCACGCCTATGATGGAAGCGGCCGTGGCCCACGCCTTGGGCGGGGCGGCTCCCATCACGGGGACCCTCCCGATCGGGGTGCCGCCGGCCCTTTCGCGCGGTGCAGGCGCCCGGCACGAGTTTCGCTAGCGGTTGCGTTTGACAGGGCACCTTCCCTCTCCTAGCTTTAACTGACTATGGAATAGGGAGTTATCCAATACCAAGGCTCCTCGAGTCTTGGATGTGAGGAGATACAGTGAGCACGATCGAACAAGACAGCGCCCAGACCGGCTTCCAACTGACGCTGACCGATCAGGCGGCGGAGGAAGTGAAGAAGTTCATGGCGAGCGAGCAAATGTCCGAGGCAACCGCAGGACTCAGGGTCAGCGTTTTGCCGGGCGGGTGTTCGGGGTTTCGATACAGCCTGAACATCGAGGAGCGGGCCCTCGAGGATGACCTCGTCATAGACGCCAACAATGTCCGCATCTTCGTCGACGGATTCAGTGCACAGTACCTCGTCGGTATCGAGATCGACTACGTCTCGTCGATGCAGGCGTCCGGCTTCACCTTCAGCAACCCCAACGCGACGGGTGGCTGCGGCTGCGGTAGCAGCTTCACCGCGTAACCCCCTCTTGGCGCCAGCTCCGGGCTCACCACATCGTGCGGTGAGCCTTTTTGTTTGATGTCACCCGTCGATCTCGCCGTCATCGGGCTGTACTTCCTCTTCACCTTGGGGGTCGGGCTCTGGGTCGCTCGCCGGCAAGAAACGGCGGGCGACTACTTCCTGGGGGCTCGACACCTCCCTGCCTGGGCCATCCTCCTCTCGATCGTGGCCACCGAGACATCGGCGCTCACGGTCATATCGGTCCCCGGCCTCGCGGCCCGTGGCAATCTCGCCTTTCTTCAACTGGCCTTCGGGTATCTCATCGGCCGCATCGCGGTCGCGGCGTGGCTTCTGCCGGGGTATTTCCGAGGCCAGCAAGAGACCGCGTACGCGCGACTTGAGTCACGGTTTGGCGCAGGGACGCGGCGGCTCATTTCGGCCGTATTCCTCGTCACGCGGTTTCTGGGTGACGGCGTACGCGTATTCGCCGGCGCTATTCCGCTGGCGTTGGTGACAGGATGGAGCATCCCCATCGCGATCATCATCATCGGGCTGGTGACCATGGTCTACACCTGGTTCGGTGGCCTCAAAGCCGTGGTCTGGGCCGACGTGCTCCAACTGGCGGTGTACGTGGCCGGGGGGGCCGCCGCGTTAGCGATCGCGTGGGACCTGGCCGGCGGTGCGGGAACCGCCCTCGCCCTCGCGCATGAAGCCGGCAAGCTCACCTTGATTCAACCAGTGCTCGACTTCACCACGACGTATTCGCTTGCCGGTGGTCTCGTCGGCGGTGCGCTGCTCTCCGCCGCCTCACACGGCACCGATCACCTGATTGTGCAGCGCCTGCTCGCCACCGGCTCCCTCAGGCGCGCGCGCTTTGCTCTGGTGGGATCGGGCATCGTGGTCATTGGGCAGTTTCTCCTGTTCTTGCTGGTAGGCTCTGCCATCTGGGCGGCTGGGTTGGCGCCTGACGAACGACCCGCTGACCAGCTCTTCCCCCAGTTCATCATCGACCACCTCCCGGTTGGCCTGGCTGGGCTCCTAGTCGCGGGAATTCTCGCAGCCGCCATGAGCACCCTGAGTTCCTCCATCAATGCCCTCGCGTCCTCGGTGACGCACGACTTCTACGCCGCGCTGAGACAGGAGAAGCATCCGGAGAGTCTCTTGCGCATCGGACGTCGGTTCTCCGTGGTCTGGGCCATCGCCCTGGTCGGTGCCGCCCTCTTCTTCTACCAATTCACGGCGGCCAAGGACACACCGGTCGTGGTGCTGGCCCTTTCCATCGCGTCGATTACCTATGGGGGACTGCTCGGCACCTACCTCCTGGCTGGCCGATGGCCCCGAGCTCGGGGCCGGGACGTCGGAGCGGCCGTGGTGCTGACGTTGACCGTCATGCTGGTCGTCGTCTTTGCCGAACGGTTGGCCGATGCCGGCGGCCCCGCGTGGCTCGCCGCGATCGGCCGCTTGGCCTGGCCTTGGTACGTCCCACTCGGCACCGTGCTCACCTTCGTCGCCGGTGCGGTGGCGAGCTACATTCCCGCGCGCGGAGCGCCACACCCATGAGCATCCTGGTCGGCGTCGATGTAGGCGGCACCAAGACCACGGCCCTCGTCCGTCGCGATCGAGATCCAGACCAGAGGTGGGAGTCGACCGGCCCGGGAGCAGCGGTTCGGCCCGGGAGGGCCCTGACCTCGGTGGGTCCGATCGCCGACGTGGTGCGGGGAGCACTGGCGAAGGCCGGGACCCTCAAATGCGACGCTCTCGTGGTGGGCGCCGCCGGAGCCGGGAATCCTGAAGAACAAGGAGAACTCGCCCGAGCCCTTCGGGTCGAGTACATCGCCGACCGCGTACGGGTGACCACCGACCTGGACATCGCCCTCGTCGCGGCATTCGGCCTCCACGACCCGGGCGTCGTGCTGAGCGCCGGCACCGGAAGCGCGGCCATCGGCCGCGACCACTCAGGTCGGCTCGCGCGGGCCGGCGGCTACGGGTGGCAAATGGGCGATGAGGGCAGCGGATATGCGCTTGCCCGCGCCGCGCTCGGGGTGGTGGGCAAGGCTCGGGACGGGCGAGGCCCACCGTCCGCCCTGGGTCTGCGGATGCTCGAGGCCAGCCGAAACGTCGGCTTCGAAGCGCTGGTTCGGTGGGCGGCGACGGCGACCCCGGGCGCCGTGGCGTCCCTGGCCCCCGTCGTTCTCGAGTGCGCGGAGGCGGGAGACGCCGAAGCGCA
>JBFGLJ010000113.1:0-9336 GCA_041576235.1 Gemmatimonadales bacterium
CCGACGAACAGCGCCGGGCCATCGAGGCCGACCTCGGCCCAGTGCTGGTCATCGCCGGGCCGGGCGCGGGAAAGACCTTCTGCCTCATCCAGCGGGTGAGCCACCTCATCACCCACCGTGGCCTGGCCCCGAGCCGGATCTGCGCGGTCACCTTCACCAATAAGGCTGCCGAGGAGATCACCGTCCGGCTTCATCGCAGTATCCCCGAGGCAGAAGACGTCACCCGCGGGACGCTGCACGCGCTCTGTCTAGGCGTGCTGCGTGAGCACGGCGAGCTGGTGGGGGCGCGACAAGGATTCGGCATTGCCGATGACACGTACCAGCAGCTGGTGGTCCGCCGGCTGGGCGTCCACCGGCGCCGGGTCAAGCAGCTCGTCAATCTGTTTGGCCGCCGGCGGCTCCAGCATTACACGCTGAGCGAGTCAGATGAGGCCCTCTTTGGGCAATACCTGCGCGAGCTTCGTCGGAAGAACATGCTGGATTTCGACGACCTCGTCGCTCTCACCTGGAAGCTATTTGAGCGCGCCCCACAGATCGCCGATCGGGTGAGTGAGGCGTGGGACTACCTCCTGGTCGACGAATTCCAAGACCTGAACGTGACCCAGTACGCCATCCTCAAGCGGCTCGTTGAGCGCCACCACAATTTTTTTGCCGTCGGCGATGAAGAACAGTCGATCTTCTCCTGGACCGGCGCCGACCCCGAAGGGCTGCTGCGATTTCAGCAGGAACTCGATGTCGAGCCCATCATCCTCGATCAAAACCGGCGGTGCTCCCGCCAGATCTTCGAAGCGGCTCGGCGTCTGTTGCGACACAACCCGCAACTCTTCGACAAGCGGATCGTCGCCGTCCGGGATTCGGCGTTTGCGGTGGCGGGGGTCTCCTTCCCCGAAGAAGACGCCGAGGCGGCATGGGTCCTGGACGACCTTCGGGCCGACCAGGGGACGAGCGGCACGCGGTGGGGCGACTACGCGATCCTCTATCGCCAGCACAAGGTGGGAGAGTTCTTGGAGCGCCAGCTGATCCGCGCCCAGATCCCGTGCCGCCTGCCGCGGGGACGGGCCTTGTCGGACGACCCGGTGATCGGATACGTGGTGGCCTCGGTGCGGCTGATGAGCCAGCCGAACGATCCGGTGGCAGTGGAGGCGTTCGCCGAGATGGTGCTGCCGGAGCATCTGCTGGCGCAGGTGCGCGCGCTGCCGGCCGCTACCCCCTCCCTGGAGGTCGACACGTTCGTGGCCCGGCTCCGGGCTTTTGCGGCCTCGCATCCCAAGAGCGATCCGGACACCAAGCGCGCCTGGCGGTTCATCTACCACGTCGAGAACCTGAAGGCGCTCTACCAGTCACACGACTCCCTGGCCGGCCTGGTGGAGGAGCTGCTGTCGCAGCGGGTGGGCAGCTACCGAAATCCGCTCGAGGAGCGAGCCGAAGACTTGAGCGATCCCGCGGACTACGCCGGAGCGCCGGAGCTGGCGGCCGACCTCCGCACCGCGGCCGACCGGCGGGCTCGGATCTGGATCGAACCGGCCAAGGGTCTCGAAATCGCCGTGCGCGGCATGCTCCTGGCCGTTGCCGGGACGGGCGGCTCTCCCAGCGGGAAGATGGGAACCAGCCGCATTTCCTACCTGGAACCGGGCGACGAGCCCCGACCCGAGCAGGGCGACGTGGTGCTCCGTGCCCACGGGACCTCCGACCTCCCCATCCGGTTGTTCAAGGCGCTCCAACTCAACCAGGCCAGCGACTTCGGTGACATGTTCGAGAACTTCGTTGCCTTTGACCTCGAGACCACCGACCGCGATCCCTCGGCATGCGAAGTCGTCGAGATCGGCGCGGTCAAGGTGGTTGAAGGCCGTATCGTCGATCGGTTCCACTCCCTGGTTCGCTGCCAGCGGACTATCAGCGTCCGGGCGCAGGAGGTGCACGGCTACGACGAAGAGGATCTGGCCGGCCAGCCCACCTTTGCCGAACTCTGGCCCCGCTTTCGGTCGTTCATTGGCAACCACGTGTTGGTAGCCCACAACGCCCAGCACTTCGACGTGCCTGTGCTCCGGCGCATGGCGCGGGACCTCCCCGGCGTCGGCGACCTCCTCTTCTTTGACACCCTGCCCCTGGCCAGGTCGCTGTTCCACGAGAGCGCCAAGCTCGAGCATCTCGCCGCTCGCTTCGGCATCGAGACCAACCGGGCCCATCATGCCCTGGACGACGCGGAGACATTGGTCAGGGTGTTTCAGGCGTTGAGTGACGCCCGGGTGACGCGGGCCCGAAAGGCCGCATTGGTGAACCTGCTCGATTTCGTCGGACTGGCCGTGGTGTTGGCCGATCTCAAGCCCATGCCGCCCGACGGCACGCAACTGCTCGAGGCTGCCAGGCCCTACACCTTGGGCCGCTACAGCGATTGCCTCGAGTTCTACGAGACCGAACGCACCCTGTCCGGGCACGCGGTGAGGGGGGAGAGTCCCGATCTTGACGAGGTGATCAGGCGGCTGGGGGGTCCGGCGCTGATGGAGCGCATCCGTGCCCGCCGCACAGCGAGGGAGCGGTACCCGGCAGCGGTGGCGCGGCTACAGACCCTTATGGACACGAGCCAGGCGCCGACCCTCGCCGAGAGCATCGACCGCATGCTGGAACGGGTCGCCCTCTCGACCTCGGACGGGGTCGAGGTCGACCCCAACCGGGTCAACCTGCTCACGCTCCATTCCACCAAGGGACTCGAGTTCTCGCGGGTCTATATCGTGGGTGTGGAGGACTTTCAGATTCCCGGCTACTACGCCACCATCGACAACCGGGAAGACGACATCCAGGAAGCCCGCCGGCTCCTGTACGTTGGTATGACCAGGGCCCGGGACCGATTGATCCTCTCCCACGCCGCGGCCCGGTTCGGGAAGGAGGCGGGCGGGACCCGCTTCTTGGACGAGATCGGCCTCGGCCTGACGACGCCCGCCTAGCCTCCCGGTCGGCCCGCTCCACTCGCCCACCACGGCCCTCTGGAACTCAGCGCGTCCGCGGCTCGTAGGGACGAGCCATGTCATTCGTCCCCGCACAAGGACTGCGCATGGACCCGACCCGACGTCTTCTCATCCTCGCTGCCGTTCCCGTTGTCGTGACCATGCTCCTGGTCCAGCCGACAGCGCTCTCGGCCCAGTGGCCGCCCCGGATCAAGAACCTCCAAGTGCTGCCCGCGGACACCGACCCTCGTGAGCTGGTGAATCTCATGGTGGGCATCACCCAGGGACTCGGTGTCCGCTGCACCTACTGTCATGTAGGAGAAGAAGGGCAGCCGATCACCACCTATGATTTCGCCTCCGATGAAAAGGTGACCAAGCGCAAGGCCCGGGTGATGCTCGGGATGGTCCGGGACATCAACAATGTGTACTTGGCGAAGCTTCCGACATCCGAACGAGAGATTCTCAAGGTCGAATGCCGTACCTGTCACCACGGCCAACCCCGTCCAGTGACGCTCGAGCAGCAACTGATGACCGCCATGGACACACACGGCGCCGATTCGGCCGTGGCACGCTACCGTTCGCTGCGCAAGCAATACTACGGAAGCGACACCTACGATTTTTCGGAGAACCGGCTCAACAACCTCGGGTACGAGCTCCTTGGATCCGACAGGCCCCGGGACGCGGTGGCTATCTTCGAGCTCAATGTCGAGATGTATCCGGAGTCGGCCAACCCCTACGATTCGTTGGCGGATGGCTTGAAGGCCGTGGGAGATTCGGCCCGCGCGCTCGAGAATTACAAGAAGGCGTTTGCGATCGACCCGGAGATGCGCGGGCTTCGGGCACGGATCGATTCACTCGAGCGCTAGGCTCTGCCTTCCTCGCGGGACCGCGGCTCCGGGGTGACCGGGGCCGCGGTTTTTGTCTGTGCTCCACCCTCCAAAGGATTTTCAGTGGCTCGACATCCGCCCCGTGTTTGCGACCCCGCTTGGGCGGGCCTACCTTGTGCGTTGGCCTCAAGTCGCGGACTCGAGCGGCAGGTGTCTTTGCCGGAACTCCTCGACACTTTTCGCTTTCCTGGTTGTACCGGAGCGCGCATTGGCCCGTAAGCCGGCGCCGTAACCAGCCCCGATCGGGCCCCGAAGCATCGCCAGGTGAGTGTCCGTTTCGCGAGAAAGGAGCGCAGTTATGCGACCGCTCGACGAACGTCCACCACTCGATCCCCATCCCAGTCTTGAGCCAAGCCGAGCGGCATGGAGGGCGCGTCTCGGCGCCAAGTCGGCCGTTCTTTTGGTCGTAGTGACCGTGATGGCTGCTGCAGGCGCCGCGACGTACCCGTGGGCGGGTGAGCGCTTCACGGTGTTCTGCGGGAGGAGTGGGGGGAAGGTGCTCGCCGACTACGCTAGCGGCCAACGCCCCGACGGCTACGAAGCCTGCATCTGTGGCGGAGATCCGAGGGCCGAGCCTGCTGAAAAAGGATTCTTGGACTCGGACCAACCGCCGGGTCCTTGTCTCACGCCGGAGCGACGAGACAACATCGAGGCCTGGGCGGCAGAGGCTTTCCAGTCCCTCATGGCGAACGGTTTCGCCTCGCCGTCGCCCCAACGCCTGGGACCGATCGTCACCGACTACGCCGGTCAGGAGGCGGTGCGCCTGTACGCGGACCGCCACGTCAGCGCGAACTACGCCGCGACGTTCGCGCCGTGCTCCGGCGGCAGGTACGCCGATGTTATCTCGAAAGTGAGGTTCAGGCCGGGTCAATTCGGCCGCGCCGGGCCGAACGCAAACGACACGTTCTCCGATCCGGCCGCGTACCGGATGTTGGCCCACGAGCTGGTTCATGTGATCCAGTACGCCCAGCCGTTCATCCCAGTCCCCGCTGGCGACTGCCCGGAGCCGCTCTGGATCGTCGAGAGCGCGGCGGATGCCATGAGCGCGCAGCTCGTCAAGCGCCGCTTTCCGGGCTTCAAGCCCCAACTCAGCCCGAAAGGGAAAGGGAGCCGCAGCGTCTATGGGATCCGTCCCTACAACCGCGCGCTGAGCTGGGTAGACGACATCCTACCTCTCGACCGCGACCGATACGGGAACGCGTTGGTGCCGCACTACACCCTGAGCTCGTTCTGGACCTATCTGGCGGAACGCTTCTCGGGGGGAGATTTCACCTATCTGGCGCGCATGTACGACGCTCCGGGTGGTGGAAACGACTGGCTCGCCTGGTTGGACGAGCGGCTCGAGGCGGTTGTGAACCACCCGCTTTACGTGATCTACCCCGACTTCGTCGCTCACTACGCCCAGTGGGGAGCAGAGCGCTACCCCCACCTCGGCGAGGACATCTGGCTGCGGGAGTCGTTTCCACAGAACGGAGCGCCCTGCACGCCGGTCGAGCTGTCCACAGGCAGCCCCAAAGACCATGTCACGCTCGACTTCGAGCCGATCTCGGCCCGGTGCCTGCGCGTCACGGTCGTGGGTCTCGCGCCTGGGCATCCGGCGCGCGTAGGGTTCATGACGTACGCCCAGAGCAAGAAATCCCTGGACAACCTCCACCTGAGCATCGCCTACTCGACCGAGATTGCGGTGGATGCCGGGCAACGCCTCGATTGCTACAGTGCCAACACGCAGGGAGCTTCCGGTCAGCCGTGCCTGGTGAAGAAGGCCATCGGTGAAGCCATGACGAAAGGCCCGCACGCGGGTCTTCATCCGGCCACGTGGTGGAGCGACAAATTCCAGACCGATCCCGCGGGTCAGTTCGAGATCTTGTACCTCGTGTCGCATGTCCCCCACGAACCCAAGGACCGATTGCACGACAAGCTCGGGACCGCTCAGTCCGCCGACTTCACCATCGCGCTCCATGAGACGGAGATCGCAACGGCTCGTGGTGATGTGGGGCCTGACGCGTCCGCCGCCGTGAACGGGGTGCCGGAGAGTGACACGCCTCCCATGAGCGGCATGGACGCGGGAGCGGGGGGTGGCCTGGCGGCAGTGATGAACCCTCAGATGGCGTTTCCCGGGGCCGTACCCGGAAACGCACCGGTCGGAGACGGCATTCGACTACTGACGTTGAGCGACGCCCAAGTCGGAACGATGCCAGGTTCGGGGCTCGACATCCGGCTACAGCTCATCCAGCGGCCCATTACCTTTGGCGCCACCGGGAGCTATCGGGCCTACGTCCTGGGAACGGACCGTGCGGCTGGCGGCCAGACACCGGCTCCCGGTGTCGCTATGCCTGGGGGAGCGGCCGCCGCGGCGACGATTGTAAACGTTCCGGCGGACGATACCATCGGCTCCGCCACGATCGACGTCGTGGAGTTCAGTGACGACCTCCTGCACCTGCAGATCGACGGACTCTTCTGCCGCGGCTCGAACCTGAACATGAAAGACGGCACCTGCCTCCGCGCGGAGTCGTTCCAAGCGGAGATTCTGCGGCCGTTCGGCTGGACCTACGACCACGAGCAGCAATTCGTCAGCATCGACAGCCCGGGACTGGTCGAGTACCGCAAGTACCTGCCATACGTCACGGGCGGTTTGATCCCCAGCGTGACCAACGCGCCGCAGCCTACCCCGAGCGGGGGTGGGTCTCAGGGTGCCGGCGCTGGTGCGGGAGCCGGGCAAGCGGGAGTCGGGGTGCTGCCGAGTGTCACCTGTAACTGCTCGTGTCAGGAGTATCAGCAGCTTCAGGCAATCTCCCAAGCGCTGAGCAATTCGCCCGGTCGCACCGGCCCCCCGGCGGGCGATACTCTCGCGCGGCTTGACTGCGTGATGACGTGCAGCGCCCAGTACACTCGGTGCATCGCTAGGTAGATCTTCGCCCGTTCAGTGCCGACCACGAACCGCGGCTCCCTCGGCGGCGGGCAAGAAAATCTCGCCGCATTGGCTCCGTCCGCCGGATTTCGTCTGTGCTCCAGCCCTGGCGGAGATCCAAGCCGGGGCGCACATTGAATGGGACAGCGAGCACGACGGCCGGGGTGTGCGGAACATCCCGGCCGGCTCGTCTCCACCTCGGCGCTTACCGGCTGGCGACCCTCCCCCCCGTGGACGGCCAATGGAACTTCACTCGCAGCGCGGTCTCTTTCTCGTCGCAGGTGCGATACTGCTAGGCGCTCTGCTGCATGGTCCCCAGCCGGCCGCGGCGCAAGAGCTACGGCAGAACATCACGTCCAAGGCGGCGCCGTCGAGTCGGTCTCCCGTTGCACCCTATGTTCGCGGGCGGCTCCTCAGGCCTCAACTGCGCGCCGCGTTTCGAGTCCAAGCCTCCGAGGTCGAGCCCAACGACCAGATCCCGCAGGCCAATCTGGTGAGCCTGGGCGACACCATCAGCGGCACCATCGATCCGGCAAGCGATTCCGACATCTTTGCGGTCGATCTGACCCAAGGCACGATCATCGATTTCGATGTGGACGCCTTCGAAGTCGGCTCGGCGCTCGACCCTGTGCTGTTCCTCTTTGATGTCGACAGCATCACGCAATTGGCAGCCAATGACGATGAGGCTCCGGGATCCAACCTCGACAGCCGAATCGACCGCTTCACCATACCGGCCGACGGACGCTATTTCGTCGCGTTGATCGAGTTCTCTCCCGACTCCGGGGGTCCTGCCTTCACCTATTCGCTCCGGCTGGGCTCACGCCCACCTGGTCCGGGCGATATCACGACACAGTACTCGCAAGTGATCGGCGGCCCCCTCGGGATGACCGTCGCCGACAACGGGGATCTCTATGTCGTCGACAACCCCGGGGTGCGCCTGGTCCGAGTAGACCCGAGCGGCGCCGTGACCGACGTGGCGGACCTCTCGACCACTGGAGGCGGCCCCAACATCGATGTCGTGCGGGACGTCGTGTGGGATGCCAACGGCGATCTGCTCGTGATCGGGGTTCAAAACCAGTTCGAGGCCGTGGCGTGGCGGGTTACCGCGGCGGGAGTTGTCGACGTGTTTGCCCGCGGCACCGCCGGTGCCTCGTTCTTCGGCGCCATTACCGTCGACGCCGATGGGGACGTGTGGGTGGCGGACAACGGCCTCAGCGAGATTATCCACTTCGATCCTGGCGGAAGCTTCATCGAAGCCATCGACGTCTCGAGCGTGTTCCCGGGAGGAGGCGGGATCTTCGACCTGGCCTTCTCGCCCGCAGGCGAACTCCATTTCACCAAAGTGGTCGACGCGTCCACCACGGATGCCGTTTACAGGCTCGACCCGGCCAACATGCCTCAAATGGTGATCCAGGCCCCAGCCTTCATCGAAGGCATGGCCTTCGACGAAGACGGGTATCTGTATCTCGCGAACGGTTTCCTCGGCAAAGTGCTGCTGTACGATCCCAGCTATCAGCTGGTGAACGATCCCTTCGCCATTTCGAATATGGGCGGGCCGCTCAACATCGTCTTCGGTCGAGATGGCTCGGGAGCGATGACGTCGCGACTGTTCGTCAGCAATTTCGGCTTCGGCGGCTGGCCGCCGTTTGCGGGCAGCATCGTCGAGATGAATCCCGCAGGCGTTCGGGCCCCCGGATGGCGGATCGGTACCGACTTCTTGCGGATCGCGCAAACCTCACTCCCCGACGGGGTCATCGGTGCACCGTACACGGAAACCCTGACGGTCCAGAACCCCGCAGGCCCGGTGACCTGGACCTTCGTCTCCGGCTCGCTGCCGACCGGTCTCACCTTCGACACGCAAACCGGCACCATCTCCGGCATCCCGGAGTGGGAAGAAGAATTGTCGTTCACCATTCGGGTGGACGACGGCGTCTCGTTTGGCGTGCGCACCTTCACCATCCTGGTCGCTCCCCCGGCCCTGACGATCACCCAGGCGGCGGACGGCCTCCTCGGCGTCTCGAGCGCCCTCACCGCGGACCTGGAACGCTTCCTGGATCTCCAGGGCAATCGCAATGGGAGCTATGACGTCGGAGACTTCCGCGCCTATCTCCGGGCCCAGGGACAGCTCGGCACCGCTTCGGCGGCAACAAAGGACGGCAGGCAATGAAACGGCTGGCATACTCGATGGCGCTCGCCACCATGGCGGCGATCCTTGGCTCCTGCGGCAACGATCCTTCGGGGCCAGGCGGCGGTGGTGGCGGCGGCAACGCCGGAACGGCAACGGTCTCGCTGAGCAGTCCCAATGCCGACGACGGTGCGGTGTTGGTCACCCTCAATGGGAGCGGCCTCACCAACGTGCGGCCACCCAACTCGTCCTATCAGGTCTTCTGGCGGTTGGCGTCCGCCAACGTGCTGAAGGTCGCGGTGGTGGGAGATCTGGCGGACGGACCGCTCTTCACGGTCGATGTTCCGGATGTTTCGAATCTGGCGGGCTATGCCGGAACCGTCGACCAAGCCGCGTCGCGGACCGACGCCCTGCGCGGATCGCTCAGCGGCTACAGCATCAGCGTCTCAGGACCGTAGCACGCGGGCGAGCGGC
>JBFGLJ010000114.1:0-9093 GCA_041576235.1 Gemmatimonadales bacterium
GATTTCCGCCTGTTCCTGCTCGGCACGCTCCTGGCGCCCGCCCTTGGCGAACTGCGCCGCGGCGTCCTGGCGGAGCTTGACGCCCTTTCGCAGCACGTCCACGACCTCAGTATCGGTCAAGGCGCGGCGCTGTTCGATTTGGCGGTTCTTGACAGCGGCGAGAAGCGTGCTGAGGAGGAGCGTGCGATCCTTATCCTGCGCTTTGCGAGAGGTAGCGAGGGCCGCCTGAAGCGTCTCGAGGAGGCTAGGATCTGGCGGCACGAGGCCCGCGGCGGTTCTTCCGAATAGCGGCGTTGAGCTTGCGCTTGCGTTTTTCACTCGGCTTTTCGTAGTGCCGGTGCTTGCGAAGGTCGGAGAGAATCCCCGCCTTTTCGCACTTCTTCTTGAAGCGCTTGAGCGCCCGCTCGAAATTCTCGTCATCGTGAATGATGACTTCAGCCATGCGACGTATCACCCCTCTCTCGCCCAATCGTGGGCAACTAGTTGTAGCCTAGAAGGATACGTCGGGCCCGAAGTGAGAGCAACCCTACCCCGGCGGCCAGGTCATGGCGCGGCCCCCAAGCAGGTGAATGTGGAGGTGGAACACGGTCTGCCCCCCGTCGGGGCCGGTATTGATCACCAGCCGATAGCCCCGCTCGTCCAAGCCGAGCTGGGTGGCCACCTCGGTGGCAACGCGTATGAGAGTCCCCAACCGATCGGCGCCAACCTCCCCGCCCCCGCCCGGTTCCGCCGCGTCCCGCGCGGCGGCCATGTGCGTGGTCGGGATCACCAACACGTGGACCGGCGCCTTGGGGTCGAGATCGCGGAAGGCCACCGCGTCGGGCGTCCGCGCGACGATGTCGGCGGGAATCGAGCCCTCGGCGATCTTGCAGAAGACACAGTCGGTCATGATTCCTCTTTTCGTTGGCGTTGAATGGAGGCGTAGGCTGCCGCCGTGATGGCGGCCGTCTCGAACCGGAGCGTCAGGGGGCTCAACCGAACGGGGCGGAAGCCGGCGCCGGTGACGGCGCTGGTCTCCTCGGCAGTGAATCCGCCTTCCGGGCCAACGGCAATGATCACCGGCTCCTGGGCGGGCACCTGCCCGGGCCATGTACCGGCCGCGTCCGCCACCCACCGGGTGCCGGCCGGGGCGGCGCGGAGGAACTCCCGGAGCGGCGTGAGATTCACCACCACAGGGGCCCATGCACTCCCGGATTGCTTGATCGCTTCGCGGGCCCGCGTCCCAAGCCTGGCAATGTGACTTGCCCGAACTCGGTTGGCGACGGCCCGGCACCGGTCGGTCTCGAGCGGGATGAGATCCGTCACCCCGACCTCGGCGGCCTTGTCGACGAGCCATCGAAACCGCTCCCGGTCGCCGGCGCCTACGGCCAGGACGAGTCGTGCCGGCCGGGGCATCCGCTCGACGCCATCGATGTGAACCACGGCGGTGCGGGGGCTCAACTCGAGTGTCCCGCGGGCCACGGCCCCTTCCCCATCCGTGAGCCGCACCGTCTCGCCGTCCGCCGCCCGGCGAACGCGCAGGTGCCGGAGTTCCGCCATACTCACCGGCACCGCTTGCGATGCGTTGAGGCTGGCCGGGGGAACCAGGATCGTCTTCACCGGCGCTCCACGGCGACGGCCCACCAGTCCTGATCGCGCACCTCGTCGAGGGGCAGAAAGCCCGACGACTCGAGGACCGGTGTGAACGCCGCCGCCTCGCTGATTTCCATGCCGGAGAAGATGGCGATGCCTTGCGGCTGCAGGGTCCGGTGCAGCGCGGGAAGCAGCGGCACGAGCCACTGCCGGAGGAGGTTTGCCACCAGCAGGTCGACCGGGGCCACCAGCGGCGCGAGGGTTCCAACGTCACCAACGATGAAGGTTGCCTGACGGGCGAGGCCGTTCTGCCGGGCATTGGCTTCCGCGATCTCGACGGCGTCGGCATCCTGTTCGATACCGATGGCTCGCGCCGCGCCGTGGAGCACGCTGGCGATGGTCAGGATCCCGCTCCCGCTTCCGCAGTCGAGCACGGTGTGCCCGCGGCTCAGATGCCGCTCGAGCAGGCGGAGCGCCGCGCGGGTTGAGCCATGCTCACCACTCCCGAACGCACGGCCCGGATCGAGCACCAGGCGCACGCCGGCCACGGTGACGTCGTCCCGCCGCCAGGTCGGCACGATGAGCGTTCGGCCGACTCGCCGCGGGCCCAGCCCGTCCTTCCACCGCTCCGACCAGTCGATGGCGTCCAGTTCGCTGCACGTCATCTCAAGAGGAGGGTGGGGGTGGTATCGCTGTTCGAGGAGGGCGATGCAGCGGCGGGCCGAGGCCTCGGTGGACACCACCGAGACGAGCGTCCCGTCCGGTCGCTCCTCGACGGCACGCCCGGTCCACGCGACGAGTTGTGACGCGGTGGCCTGTCGGGATTCAGGAGGGACCTGAATCTCGATGGCCCAGTCGCTCATGCGCCGAGCGCTTCTTTGAGCTTAGACCAGAACCCCGGCTCCTGCTTCGGCGGCTCGCCTTCGGTGGCGGCGAGCCGGCGGAAGAGGTCTTCTTGTTCGGCGGACAAGCTCTCGGGGGTCCACACGTGGACGCGTACGTGGAGGTCGCCCTTGCCCGGCCGGCCGAGGTGCGGGAGCCCCTTGCCACGAAGGCGGAAGACCGTCCCGGTCTGGGTGCCCGCCGGCACCGCGATCGATTCGTCGCCGTAGGGGGTCGGCACGTCGAACTTCCCTCCGAGAGCGGCCTGGCTGAACGAGAGGGCGAGCGTGCACATCAGGTCCTGCTCGCGCCGCTCGAACCGATCGTCCTCTTGAACATCCAGGGTCACCAGGAGGTCGCAGGGCGGGCCGTTCCGGGCGCCGGCCGCGCCCTGCCCGCGAAGGGTGAGGTAGTTATTATCGGAGACCCCAGCCGGAATCTCCACCTTCACCTTGCGTTCGCCACGCACGCGGCCTTCTCCGCGGCACTCGTCGCATGGGCTCTTCACCACTTCGCCCTCGCCGGCGCACGTCGGGCAGGGTGACACCGAGACGAACTGGCCGAACATGCTGCGGGCAGCCCGGCGTACTTCGCCCGAGCCGCCGCAGGTCCCGCACGGAGTTGGCGACGTATCGGGCTGCGCGCCCGAGCCATCACAGGTGTCGCAGCGCTCGAGCGTCTTGAGCTTGAGAGTCCGGGTAGCCCCATTGGCGACGTCGCCCAGGGTCAACTTGACCTTGACCCTGATGTCCTGGCCGCGCCGGGCTTCGGCGGGAGAGCGACGGGCGCCGCCAAACATGGCCTCGAATCCACCCAGCCCCCCGAAGTCCCGCATGAAGATGTTGAGCGCTTCGGCCAGATCCACATGATGGAAGTCGAAGCCGCCTCTGCCGCGCCCGACACCAGCCTTGCCGAATCGGTCGTACGCGGCGCGGCTCTCCGGGTCGCGCAAGACCTCGTAGGCCTCGGTGATTTCCTTGAACTTCTCCTCGGCATCCGAGGCGGAATTGCGATCGGGATGGTACTCCAAGGCGAGCTTCCGGTACGCCTTCTTGATGTCGTCGAGGGAGGCATCCTTCGGCACGCCCAGCAGCTGGTAGAGCTCGCTCACGCCAATAACCCCTCGACGAGACGGCTGGTGTGTTCGACTAGGCCGATGATCTTGTCGTATGGCATGCGGGTCGGGCCGAGCACACCAATCACGCCCGACAGCCCGCCGCGTTGATAGGAGGCCGTGACCAGGGTGAAGTCACTCAGCCGGGGATCGAGGTTCTCCCCGCCAATCGTGATGCTCAGGCCCTCGCGCCGACGGGCGGTGAGCGCAGCCTTGAGGAGATCGCGCTGTTCGGTCAATTCGAGCAAGCCTCGCATGCGTTCATTCGAGGCGAACTCAGGCTGCTCGGCCAGCATCTGGGCCGACCCGAGCACGACGCTCTCCTGCTCGCCCGAGAGGTCGAAGATCTCTTCCCCTTCGGCGATGAAGATATTGAGCAGGCCCCGCCCTTCGGTGCTCTGCCCCGCGTCCCGAAGCCGCTCGGCGAGCGAGGTGCGGATGTCCCGCAGGGAGAGTCCGGCAAGCCGTTCGTTCAAGACCCGGGTGACGGTGTGGACCACCTCCTCCCGGATGGCTCCGGGGATCTGGACGAAGATGGTCCGGACCACGCCGCTTCGCAGATTGAACACCAGGAGGAGCCGGTCGGATGCGATGCGGACCAACTCGAGTCGCTCCAACACCACCTGATCGAGCGCCGGACCGACGGCCACGCCGAGTTCCTGGGTCAACACCCCAAGCACCTGGGCGGCCCGGCGCAACACCTCCTCCACGGCGCCGGTTGCGCCGGGAAGCTCTGACCTGAGCGTCTTGCGCTCCACCGTGCTGGGTGGGGCGGGCGAGAGCCGAGTCAGGTGATCGACATAGGCCCGATACGCGCGGTCGGTGGGAATCCGGCCCGCCGAGGTGTGGGGATGGAACAAGTACCCCAGCCGCTCGAGGTCGCTCATGGTGTTTCGGATCGTGGCCGACGAAACCCCGAGCCTGGAGCGGGCCGCAATGGTCCGGCTACCGGCCGGCTCCGCCGTCTCGATATAGGTCTCGATCACGGCCGCCAGCACCCGTAACTGCCGCTCGGAGAGCGATTGATCCGCTGTCATGACCTGTCAATCTAGGACTGCACTCTGGCCCCGCGGTAGGGGCGGCGGATGGCGTGACTACGCCGCTGCGCGAACGAGTGCGTCCAGGCGCAGCCAGCCCTCGGCGGTGAGGCACACACGCCCACCCTTCCGGGTGGCCCATCCTGCGGCCTCCCACGCAGCCACCTGCGTCTCGTCCAGCATGTCGGCGGGGGCCCCGCGCCACGTCCGCAACCCCAAGAGAAGTGTCTCCAGGCGGTCACGCTCCACCGAGAGGGGCTCCCGCCCGGCCACCACGGGGGTGCCGTCCAGCGCCGCGCGCTGATACGCCACCCACTCGCGCAGGTTCCATTGCCGTCGGCCCCCGACGAAGCTGTGGGCGGACGGGCCCAGTCCGATATAGGGCACCCGTTCCCAGTACGCGGCGTTGTGCCGCGCCCGATACCCCGGCTTGGCGGCGTTGGAGACTTCGTAGTGTTGGAAGCCGGCGCCGGTCAAGACCGCGTGCGCGCGCAAGTATTCAACGGCGTAAAGGGATTCGTCGGGCGGAGAGCAGTCGCCCCGCGCCAGCCAGCGTGCCAGCGGAGTCCGCTCCTCCACCGTGATGCCGTACAGCGAGATATGCGCGGGACTGAGGGCCAGGGCCTGGTCGAGGTCCCGATCCCAGTCCCGTGCCGCAGGCGCGGGTAACCCGAACATGAGATCCACGGAGACATTGTCGAAACCCTCCGCGCGAAGGAGATGCACGGCCTCAGAAACATCATCCGGGCCGTGGGTGCGGTGCATCCATTGCAAGACAGTAGGATCGAAAGACTGGGCACCGAGCGAGATGCGGTTGACGCCTATGGCGCGCCATGCCCGCGCATGGGAGGCCGTGACGTCATCCGGGTTGGCCTCGAGTGTGATCTCCGCATCCGAGGCAACGGGCCGGTCGGCGCGGAAGCGCTGAAGCAGGCGCGCAAGAGCCGGTGGGGAGAGCCTGGAGGGAGTCCCCCCACCAAAGTAGATGGTGTCGATGCGATGCCCGTCCCAAATACCCGGCGCTTGCCAGGTGTCCCACTCGGCCAAGACGGCTCTGGCGAACGTCTCCGACGGCGTCGTTGCGCGCACCGCAATCGCGAAGTCGCAGTAGCTGCAGCGGCGGGCGCAAAACGGCACGTGCACGTAGACATGCAGGGCCCCCCCCCGGCCGAAAGATGGGGTCAGCGCACCCGGGTGAACAGGTGGCCGGGCAGCTGTTGGACCACGCCCGCGATTTCTAGCGCGGACAGCAACGACAAGAGCGGCCCCACGGGTTGGGCCAACCGTTCGGCGAGTTCATCCAGCTGCACCGGGGTTGGCTCGAGGTAATCGTAGACGCGCTGCGCCTCCGGCGAGAGCGCCCCCCGCTCGAGGCGGGCTGGCACCAGCGGAGGCGGCGGGATCGCGGCATCGATCCCAGTGTACATGGCGAGGAGATCATCGGGCTCGAGCAGCGGCGTCGCTCCGTCTCGAATGAGACGGTTGGCGCCGACGGAGGTGGCGCTGGTGATGGCGCCCGGAACCGCCATGACGTCGCGTCCCTGATCCAGGGCGCACCCCACGGTGATGAGGGCCCCGGACCCTTGCGCCGCCTCGACCACCACGGTGACCGCTGCAAGGCCACTGATCAGCCGGTTGCGCCGGGGGAAGCTTCCGGCTCGAGGGCGCTCGCCCGGCGGGAACTCGGTCATGAGGAGTCCCCCCTCTCCTCGCCCGACCCGCTCGTACAGCTGTCGGTTGGCTGCCGGGTACACGACACCGAGTCCATTTCCCAAGACGCCGATCGTACTGCCGCCTGCATCGAGCGCGGCTTGGTGGGCCACGGCATCCAGTCCGCGGGCCAACCCGCTGACGACGGTGAGCCCGGCTCCGGCCGCCGCCGCAGCCAACCGTCGGCACACGCCGCTTCCGTAGGCGCTGTGATCACGGCTTCCCACCACCGCCACCGCCGGCCGATCGAAGAGGGTGGGATCGCCCTGGACGAAGAGCACGGGAGGCGGATCGGGAATGGTGGTAAGCGCGGCCGGGAATGCCTGCTCACCCGAAAGGATCACCCGTGCGCCGAGCTGCTCGACGCGCCGGAGGATCCGCCGCCCCTCGCTGACCCGCGTCTGACGCACCGCGGTGGCGGCGGCCCGTGAGATGCCGGGCAGCGAGTACAAGATGGCGAACGGCGCCGACAACGCGCCGAGCGGGGTCCCGCAGGCTTCGACCAGGGTGGCGAACCGGGCCGGCCCGATCCCCGGGCATAGAGCCAACGCGACATGAGCGGCCCGGGCGTCGTGCCGGCCCGTCTCAGCGGTCACGCGCGCCGCCACCCGCCGGGGAGTTGGAGGGCACCTCGCCGGCGGGGTGCTCCCCGCTCGGCGTGTTGGCCTCCTGGATGGCGGTCCACAGGCGCTCCGTGAGTGCTTTGATGCCCTGTCCCGTGACACTCGACCCCACGAGGACATCGATCGCGTCGGGAGCGTCGAGTGTTGGCGGCGCCTGCTGTGCCGGAAGGAGGTCGCCCTTGGTGAGCAGTACCAGGTGCGGCTTATGCGCAAGACTGGTGCTGTAGAGCTCCAGCTCGCGGCGGAGTTTGGCGTACATCGCTTGGGGATCGGGCGCGTCCAGTGGGACCAGGACCGCCAGCACCCGGGTGCGCTCGATGTGCTGGAGAAAGGTGAGGCCGAGTCCCTTGCCTTCGTGGGCACCTTCGATGATCCCGGGGATGTCGGCCACAACGAACGAGCGATGATCGCTCAAGCCCACTACACCCAGGTTGGGCTCGAGGGTGGTGAAAGGGTACCCCGCGATCTTCGGCCGCGCGGCCGATACCACCGAGAGGAGCGTGCTCTTTCCTGCGTTGGGCTCGCCGACCAATCCAACGTCCGCAATGAGCTTGAGGACCAATTCGATGCGACGTTCCTCTCCCTCCTCGCCCGGCTGCCATTCGCGCGGGGCCTGGTGCGTCGCCGTCGCGAACGAGGCGTTGCCGCGGCCTCCGCGTCCCCCCCGGGCGACGAGCATCGTGTCGCCATCGCCGAGGACCTCGCCGAGGGTGCGATCGGCCTTGGCATCCCGGACCACGGTGCCTGGGGGCACCGGCAGAACAAGGTCTTGCCCGGACCGGCCGGTCATGTTCTTGCCCTTGCCGTGTTGGCCACGCTCGGCGCGCCATTCCGCACGGTAGCGGTAGTCGAGCAGCGTGGACAGGTTGGCGTCGCCGCGCACATAGACGCTGCCGCCGCGACCACCGTCCCCGCCGTCGGGACCGCCCTTGGGCTTGAACTTGTAGCGGGCGAAGGAGCAGGCTCCCGATCCGCCGGTGCCGCCCCGGACGAGGATGTGCGCGTGGTCGAGGAAGGTCATCGCGAGCCTGGGGCTCCCTGGCTTTCGCCTTTGCGCACCCGGCGCCACACGTCCTTCACCGTTCGCCACTGGTCCAAGGCCAGCAGCGGATTCACCACCGACAACACGGCTTCGATTTGACTGGGTGTTGCGCCGGCGTTGGTTGCCCCGCGGAGATGCGATTCGAGTTGGCGGGGCGTGTCCAGGACGGCCGTTTGGGCGACGATGCACAGCTCCCGCCGCAGGAGGTCCAACCCCGGCCTGCCGATGGTCCGCCCATAGCCCTCGGTCACCATCCAGGTATCCAATGCCGGATGAAGGGCCCGGACATTGTGGCGCAGCTTGTCGTAGTTGTCCGCATATACGCGCTTGCAGGTCGCTTCGCCTCGGCGGCGCCACTCGTCGGTGTTGGTGTACTCCGCCCCATCGTCCTCGTGAGGAACGGGCGACCCGCTCACGGCCCTCCACGCGGTGAAACCAGCGAGGGCACGGGGGTAGCCCACCATCAGGATGGACTGGAGCAGCATTTCCTGAACCCACTCCGGGGGCACCTTGGTGACGAACGCGTGCGTCATGCGCTCCTTGAGATCGGGCTCGTACCCTTGCGCTACCGCTGCCGCCAACCGGACCAGACTCAGCGTGTGGGGATCGAGTTCGTCTTGTTTGGCCATCACCATACCTCGCGTGACAGAAACGCTCCTACCGGAATCCGATCCTGCTAATCCGAAAACTGCAGCATCCCCGTTGCCTCCAGGGTGCCGGTCACCGCTCCCAGGGTGTTCCGGATCGGCCGGCGGGCATGCTGCGGCAGGCGCCGGCTCCAGCGGGCCAATGGCGCCGTCAGGCCGCCGTGCGCCCCCAACTGGTCCAAGAGACCGAGCAAGGCCACGGGCGCGCTCCGCATGTCGCCGTCCTCGACCTTGAGGGCGATGCCCACCTGGTCCACGATCAGGGACGCTCCGTAGATGCCATCGGCCCCGACTTTGACGACCGCGTCTCCATCGGCCACTTCCATCAGGTCCGTGCACGGGCGTCCGGTTCCACCCACCAGCCGCGGGTGCGACACCATGGCGTTCCGGATGGCGGCGGCCGCCGGATCGGCCGACGCGCCGAGGCGCGCGTAGGCGAGCGCCATGGCCCGCAGGGGGAGGCTGA
>JBFGLJ010000115.1:0-9083 GCA_041576235.1 Gemmatimonadales bacterium
GCCGATGGCGAGGGCGCGTCGCTTGCGGGCCGTCCGTTGGCCAGGAGCCCGGTGCCAACGCCCGAGGACTCGCCGAGGCCGGTCACCGAGGCGGCCGGAGCGGCCGGCGGCGAATTGGCAGCCGGAGCGGTGCCGCGTGCGGACACGGGTGATCGAATCCCGGAAGCCATCGGTGGCATTCCCGCCGAGCCGCTGCGGGTGGAGATCACCCCCGCTCTTCTCTCCGGGACCGAACTCCTCTCGGACGGGCTCTGGCGCTCCGTGTCCTGGGACGGCGCTCAGGCCGAATCGAATGGCTGGGTCCCGCGCGTGGAGGGTCTCCCGGTGGTGGAGGTGCAGCTGCAACGCGACGAGGAAGGCACCGGCAAGCCCCTCATGGTCGTGGCGCAGCGGCTGCGTTCCGGACAGATGATTCGCACCGTCGAAGGCCCGATCGCCAGAGTCTCCGATCTCTTGTCGCGGCAGTCGGGTCCCACGGTGACGGCCAGCGTACAGGTGAGCGACACCACTGGGACCCAGACGGACGAGCGGATGCTGGCCATCTACGGGAGTCTTCCGGTCGACTCGTTGCGGGCGTTCTTGCTGAAGGTGCGGTAGGGCCCCGGTTCTCCTGCTGAAACACGCAGAAGGGCCCTCCAGGAGGCTGACCTCCTGGAGGGCCCTTCGCCGAATTGCCCGTCGACAGACTTAGGCGTCGGGGTGGATGTCGTGCTCGATGGCCTCCTCGGTCACATAGTCCCTGGGGGACTCCTCGTGCTCAAAGCCGATCGCCGCATGTCCGGTCTCTCGCGACAGGGTAATCTCCGCGAGCCGAGGCGATACCATCGGATAGGCCCGGGCAAAGAGCGCGTACGCCACGAAGAACAGGCCCGCGAATCCGGCGGTGGTGCCGATTTCCGGGATGCCGACGACGGGCCCGTGCTCCAGGGTAACGGAGGGCATCACCATCAGATACCGCTCAAGCCAGAGCGCCACCAGGCTCACGGAGCAGAATAGTCCCAGGGTGAGGGGGAGTTTCTTGGGGGCGACACCCAGGAGGCCAAAGAAGGGAATAATGAACAGCCCGAGCAGGACCGCCTTCCCTACTGGCAGCCACGGCCCCCAGAGCCTGGCGAAGACGAACCCGGTCTCTTCTGGCAGGTTTCCGTACCAGATGACCAGAAATTGGGCCCACATGAGATAGGCCCAGAACACCGTAAACCCGAAACACAACTTCCCAAGGTCGTGGCGCTGCTTGGGGGAAATCAGGACGCTCGCGCCTGTCTGGCGCCCGGCGTAGAACATGAGGAGGGCCAAGAGCGTGTGGGCCCCGAGGAACGAGCCCATGAAGAAGAACCCGCCCAGCAGGTTCGAGAACCAGTGGGGTTGGAGCGCCATGATCCCGTCGAATGCCAGGAGGCTGAACACGATGACGTAGACCACGATATAGGCCGGTGCCAGCCGGTGGATCTTCGCTTCGTGGGCATCGCGGCCGTCGGGTGAGTCGTCGAAGCCTCGTGTCATGCGGGCGTACCGGCGCTGGCGGCCCCCAACTACGGCATCCTGCGCCGCGTGGACGTCAGGGAGGAGGTCGGCCTTGACCAACGCCCATCCGAGCGTGAAGAGCGCGAGCAGGCCGATCGCCAGCCGGGTGAACATCCAGGGATACGACAACCAGAGTTCCTTGCCGTGACCCAGGCCGTGGAAGTCGGGGTAGATGTACTCGTAGCCCACGAGGAAGATCAACAGAAACGCCACGAAGGAGACTGGAAAGAACCCGACCGCCGCCTCGGCGAATCGGAGAATCACGCCGGACCACTTCGCGTTGGCGACCTTGTGCACCGCCGCTAGGGCAACACTGCCGCCGGCGAGCCCGGTGAAGTAGAGCCAGTTGACGTGGAACATGTGCCACGCCCGTTCCGGGTTCTCGCCCATGACGGCGAACACGAAGCCGCCGAGCCCTAACAGCGCCAGGCCCACTCCAAGCCCGAGGAGGCCGGCATAGCGTCCGCTCACCGCGTGGTCGACGAGGCGGTGCCTGAGGGCCGGTCCGCTCATGGCGCCCCTCCCGCCGCCGCTGCTCCCCCGCCCGGGCCTCCGGCCGCCCGGACCTGGAGGTCGCGAACATAGTTCACCACCGCCCACCGATCCTCGATCCGATGGATCTTGTCCCCGTACTGGCCCATGATTCCACGTCCGTATCGGATCATGCTGTACAGATAGCCATCACTCAGGCCCCGGGCGCGTTGGGTCAAGAGCGACATCGTACCGATCTTTCGGCCCACCGGGCCGTCTCCTTCACCCGTCAGACCGTGGCACACATAGCAGAACGTCTGGTACAACGAGTCCCCTCGCACCAGACTCGCCGCCAGATCACCGGTGGGATTCACCAACCGGTCGGCCCGCTCGGTGTTCCCTCGCTGCCATTGCGCGAGGAAGTCGACCTCCCCGCCCGTTATCGGCACCGTGCCAGGCACGGTGCGTCGGGGGACGTCCGCGGCCTCGTACGGGTGCACCGCCCGGGAGGCCACCATGTGGTCGAACCAAGGCACGACCTGCATGAGATCGTCCGGTGACGGCACGTCGTTGTACCACCAATTACATCCGGCCGCGGCGAGGCCGGCCGTCGCGATCAGCGCCGTCCTCCAGTTAACCGGTTTCACGGCGGACCTCGATGGAGCCAGCTCTGGTCATCACGTCTTTGACCTCGGCCGCTTGATTGCCGTGGCAGGGCACGAAGATCCCGACTTGATCATCGGAGAAGCGCGGGTCGTACATGAGCCCCCTGGTGGGGCGCAGCAACGACAGGAGGACCAGGCCCGCGACCGTGGCCAAGGCGCCGAGAAGAATCGTCAGTTCGAAGGCGATGACGACGTACGGTGGGATAGAGGCGATCGGTTTCCCTCCGACCAGCACCGGCCAGTCGTTGGACATCCAGATGGTCATGGCGAATCCGGCGGCGCAGCCCGTAAGACCCCCGATCAAGGTGAACAGCCGCACCGGGCTCACCCTGTGCTCAAGCGCCTCCTCGATTTCGTGGTTGGGAGCGGCGGAGTAGACCGTCAACTTCGTATGGCCGCGAGCACGGAGGGCACGGATGGCATCCGTGGCCGCGTCGATGTGGGCAAACGCGCCGAGCACGCCGGGCACGGTACGGGCCATCTAGTGGAGGACCCCGGGTCGCTTGCGCGGCATGGGAATCATTTCCTTGATCTCTTGAATCGCGACGATGGGAAACGTCCGGGCAAACAACAGGAAATACATGAGGAACCAGCCGAACGACCCGACGAGGATCCCCCAGTCCGCCCAGGACGGGGTCAGTTGGCCCCACGCGTAGGGAACGAAATCATTGCCGAGCGACGAGACGATGATGACGAACCGCTCGAACCACATGCCGATGTTGATGAAGATCGAGATCACGAAGAGGGCCGTGACGTTGGTTCGGATCTTCTTGAACCACAGGAGCTGCGAGACGAAGGCGTTGCAGATGATCATGGTCCAGCCGGCCCACCACATCGGCCCGAAGGCGCGGAGGTAGAACGTAGTCTGTTCCCACGACACCCCGCTGTACCAGGCGATGAAATACTCCATCATGTAGGCGTAGAAGAGAATGGAGCCCGTGAGGAGCGTCAGCTTCCCGAGATTATCGAAGTGATGTTCCTGGATCATGTGCTCCAGCTTGAACGCCTTGCGTAGGGGAATGAGCAGGGTGAACACCATGCCGATCCCGGAATAAATGGCGCCAGCGACGAAATAGGGCGCAAAGATCGTCCCGTGCCAGCCCGGCACCAGACCCACCGCAAAGTCCCACGACACCACAGAGTGGACCGACAGCACCAGCGGCGTCGCCAAGGCAGCGAGATAGAGGTAGGCCCGGGTATAGTGGCGCCACTGCGTGTCGCTGCCCGTCCATCCCAAGGCCAACATCCCGTAGATTTTCTTGCGCCAGCCCGACACCTTGTCGCGCACCGCCGCCACGTCGGGGACCAGGCCGACGATGAGGAAGACCGTCGACACGGTGAGATAGGTCGAGATCGCAAACACGTCCCACAACAGGGGCGACTTGAAATTGGGCCACAAGTACCGCTGGTTGGGATACGGGAGGAGCCAGTAGAAAATCCACTGTCGCCCGATGTGAATGATCGGAAAGAGCCCGGCCGTCATGACGGCAAAGACGGTCATCGCCTCGGTAGCGCGATAGACCGCGGTCCGCCATGGTGAACGGAAGAGGTAGAGGATCGCCGAGATCAGGGTACCGGCATGGCCGATGCCGATCCAGAAGACAAAGGTCGTGATGTAGACGCTCCACATCACCGGTGGGGTGTACCCGGCGTGCCCCAGGCCGTCCTTGAGCAGGATGACAAACGTGATGAGCCCGACGACGAACATCCCGATCGCGCCCGCCAGCATGAGGACGTAGCCCCGGCTCGGCTTGCCGAGCGTCGCGACGACGTCGCGGGTCACCTCCGCGTGGGTCTGGGTCGGGACGTGCGTCTCGTGCGCCATCACCGCCATGCCGCTACCCCTCCTCCTGGTAGCGGACCTTCGCCAGATAGGTCACGGCCGGTCGGACATGGAGGGCATCGAAGACATGGTACCCCCGGTGATCCCTCCCCGCGCGTGACACGCGGCTCTCCGGATCCATACGATCCCCGAACACGATGGCATCGGCTGGACACGCCTGCGCACAGGCGGGCGTCACGTCACCGTCCATGAGATCGCGGTCCTCGAGCGCCGCGCGGTTCTGGGCGCCGCGAATCCGTTGCACGCAGAAGGTGCATTTCTCCATGACCCCGCGGGCTCGCACGGTCACGTCTGGATTGAGCTGCAAATGCAGCGGATCCGGGAAGGACCGCTCGTTGTATGGGAACCAGTTGAAATAGCGGACCTTGTATGGACAGTTGTTCCCGCAGTAGCGCGTCCCAACACACCGATTGTAGGCCTGGCCGTTGAGTCCGTCCGTGGTGTGGTAGGCGGCATAGACCGGGCAGACCGGCTCGCACGGCGCATTGCCGCAGTGTTGGCAGAGCATGGGCACGAACCGTGCTTCCACAGGCTCGCCCGGATCTTCGCCGCCCTCGAAGTACCGCTCGATCCGCATCCAGCTCATTTCCCGGCCCCGCAGGACTTCTTGCTCGCCCACCGTCGGGATGTTGTTCTCCGCATAGCACGCCGTCACACACGCGGAGCACCCGGTGCAGCGGGCGAGGTCGATGACCATCCCCCACTGCGGGTGCTCGCCTACGTAGTCGCCCTTCGTCGCAGCGTGCTCCTGGGCCTCGGCGAACCCGGCCAGCGCCTCCAGCTCCCGCTCCGTGTTCACCTCATGGGGCTCTCCCCCCACCTCGGCATAGTGCGCTTCCTTCGGGGTCAGCCCGCGCTGCGCGAGCCCGATCGGCATGGCTTCCGCGATGCCCCGGCCCAGCTGCCGCGGATTCCCCTCGGTCTTGGGGACCTGTTGGTACCGCCCGGTACGCTCGGTGCGGACCCGCGTCGACGCGTACGCCACGAACCCGAGCCCCCCGCCTGCCCCGGGGGCGGCGCCAAGGAGATCGAGCGCGTTGACTCCGCGTCCCTGGGCGTAATCGCCGTAGGCCGTGTGCCCAAACCCCAGCGGGGTCGCCACGACCCCCGGGTGAAGACCCGGGTAGACATACACCGGTGCCTCAATGCTCCCGTGTGGGGAGGTGAGACGCAGGATCTCACCCTCGCGAACGTCGAGGGCTTTGGCCGTATCGGGATGAAGCTCCAGACATGAACGCCAGGTCACCTTGGTCACCGGATCCGGGTTCTCGAGCAGCCATGGCTTGTTGGCGCCGCGGCCATCGAACAGCATCGGAGACGGATAGGCCATGAAGACCAGGTCGCCGTCGCCGTCGAATGCGGGAGCCGTGGCCACGATCTGGGCCGCGTCCGCCGCGAGGCTCACGACCGGCGCGGCTGGGGAGTCTTCGAACACCCCGCCCCGCGCCAGCGCATCCACCCAGAACTGTTCGGGATCGGTGCTGCCTCGGGCTTGGGCGACGCCGACCCACGCCTGCTTGAGATGCGCCTCGAAGGAGGCGGCGGTGAATTGCGCCAAGGGGCCGGATTCGGCGGCGCGTGCCACGTCCAACAGCACGTCCCCCGTGGCCCTCGTATCGAAGACGGGCTCCATGACCGGCTGCATGAGGGAGCGAACCCCGGGTCGGGGTCGGAGGTCGTCCCAGCGCTCTAGGCCGTGGTGGTTGGGGAGGATGAGGTCGCACAACGCCGCGGTCTCGTCGAGCACGGACGCCGTGGAGACCTTGAAGCCAACCCGGGTGAAGGCGGCCTCGAACTGGACGGTCGCGGGAACCGTGTAGGCGGGGTTCGACTCGTGAACGATCACGAGCCCCACGTGCCCATCGCGCATGGCCGACGTCAGCGCCTCGAGTGCTCCATATCCGTCACCGGTGGGGACCGGGGCGCCGAAATCGATGGTCTGCCCGACGTTTCCCGCGATGTAGTTGAGGAGATTGACAGCAGCGCAGAGCATCTCTGCGCCGCGGTGTTGACTGCCGATGCCCCCGGCGACCGCGAGGCTCGGCTTGGCGCTGGCGAACTCACGCGCCACCCGCCGGATCGCCTCCGCTCCGAGCCCCGCCTCTTGCGCGGCGGCCTCGGGGGTGTGGCGCGCGAGCATCCCCCGAAGGGCATTGGCATCGGACGGGGCCCCACTCCGCTCGGAGAGAATCACGTTGGCCATGGCGAGGGCCACCGCGGCCTCGGAGCCGGGCGTGATGGGATGCCACTCGTCGGCATTCATGCCCGTCATCGACATCCGAGGCGTGAGGGAAACAAACTTCGCCATCTCGCCATCGTGGTAGCCGTGGGCCCGGGCAAAGCCTCGGTGGTGCTCCACGGGCGACAGCCACGTCTCGAGGAAGTCGGCGCCGAATTCGAGGATATACTTGGCCCGGCCGAAGTCGTACGACGGGACCGAGTCGATGCCGAAGACCCGGCGATTTGCCGCACGCAAGGGCTCGTGATCGAACGGCTGGTACCGGACCAATCGTCCGCCGAGGGCTTGGGTCCAGGCGGCAAGGAGATCGCTGAAGGTGCCGGGACCGGCTCCCGAAATCACTCTGGTCCCGGAGCCGGCCCGCGCAACCTCTTGGCTCAAGCGAGCGAGTGCATCGTCCCAACTCACCGGGTCGAGACTCCCGTCCGCGTTTCGCACCATTGGGCTCTTGAGTCGGCCGGGGTTGTAGAGCCCCTGCAGGCCGGCGTGCCCACGCGCGCACAGCGCGCCCGTGTTGATGGGATGGTCGGGATTGCCCTCGAGCTTGATGGCGCGCGCCTCGCGGGTCTTGACGTGGAGCCCGCAGCCCGCTGGGCATTCCGTGCAGGTGCTGGCGTAAGTCGTGGCGAGGCCCGGCACCTGATTCTCGTCTTGAATCAGGTACGGCACCAGCTTCTGAACGCGGTCGGTGGAGCACCCTGGGAGCACCGCCGCCCCGCCACCGGCAACGCCGACAACGGAAAGGAACTTCCGCCGGTTCATGCCCCCGTTCGATTGCTCGCTACTGTTCGTGGCCATTCGCGCTCCTCACGCCCCCGCGCTTCGAGTCAGTAGTGACATACGGAACAATCTCGGGAGACATCTTTCTCCAAGTGGCAGTCGATGCACCACCCCATGTTGGTGATGTTGTTGACCTTGAAGACTTGCGGCATGCGGGTGACATCGCCGTGGCAGGTGGCGCAGGCGGTTGGACCGAGCGCCTTCATATGCCTCATGTGCGGGAAGTGCGCGTGACGAGCCAAGTAATGGACCCGCACCCACTCGACTGGCTGTTTCTGGTTGTAGGCGTCTCGGACCTTCTGAATCTCGGCGCGTGTGGCGCTATCCGCCCCACCAATCACCAAGTGGCACCCCATACAGGTCTGCATGCTGGGGATGCCGGGCTCGGAGGAGGCCCCCACCGAGTAATGGCAGTATTGGCACTGCATTTTGTACTGACCGGCGTGGATGTCGTGCCGGAAGAAGATGGGCTGCCGAGGGCCTTTGAGCCGCGCGGTGTCGGCGGCGGCGAGCACGGGGGCGGTGGTCGAATCAAGCGCGGCGGCCCCAGGGGTTGCCCGTCCTCCTTGGGCACTGGACGTCTCGCGCCCGAGCGACCAGGCCGCCAGTACGAGGACCGCGCTACCGCCCAGAGCCATTGCCAGCTTGCGCATTACCGCTCGTGGTCGAACGTGGGAATCAAAACTGTAAGCTGAATCAGGGGGCGGAGATCCGCGCCAGAATAGCCCCTCACGGCCGCCCGCGAGGCAAAGTATAGCGGGCAAAGCCGCCGTGACAAGGTGCCTTCGGGCTCCCTTAATCCCGACTGTGATTGTCGGTTTTCTGCCGCTCCGCTGCCCGGGGGCGGACCTCGGCCGCCTCACGAGGACGACGACCTCCGATTCGCCAGGGTGGGCGTTTCGGTTCGGACCCACTGCATTTTCTTCTTGATGAAACCGAGGAAGGCGTCGGTCACTTTGCGATCCGTGAGATCGATGGTGCACCAGGTCACCGGTCCAGTTCGTTGGCCGTCGCGAATCGCCTCCGTCAATGCCCGCGCCAGTCGCGGCAAGTCATCGGCCTTGCGAGCCTCATAGTCGGTCAGCGTGAACGTGGCGCTGACGCCGCCGGTCATCGCGTGGAGCCAACAGAGCTTGCGGCTTCCGAGAACGTATTCCCAAGCCCAGTGCCATTTCGGCCCCATGTAGCGGACGTGCTCGGCGACGCCCTTCTGGCCCTTGAGGCCTTGCCGGACCAGTCGAAACCGCTTGGCTGGGTTGGTCGAGAGATGACGGTACGGAGCATGGGGGGACGGCGCCGCCGATTGATCGGTGTAGAGGTTGGTCCTCCAAAACGCCGACGATTTGCCCACGTGTCACGCTCCAAATCGAAACGCTGGTGAGGAAAGCCTTGTGAAGGTAATCACGATCCCGCGGTGTGCACCACGGTCGAGGCCCCATCGTCTCCCCTGCAAAACCAGGGAACCCTCGTCCCCGATCGCGGTCTAAGAGCGGTAGCGACTGCGTTGAGGCCCCGGTCGGCGCGGCGAGCTAGAGCGGTGATACGGCGGCCCCGTATCACC
>JBFGLJ010000116.1:0-9060 GCA_041576235.1 Gemmatimonadales bacterium
AGGGGGCGACAACCGCAGCGCGTTTTCGAGAAAACTCGCGACCAAGATACACTGGTCCGAGCGAAACCGGGAAGCCCGTCGGGCGTTCGTCCCGCCCGACTAGGGGCCCTCGCCTTCCGCTACGGCCTGTTCTTGGAGCGCGACGAGGACCGCGGCCAAATCCGGCTTGAGCGAGAGAACAGGGACCAGCGGGTCATCCGGTCTCGACCGCAGGCGCTCAGGCATCGTCGCCATGGTGAAGCGTCGAATGTCGAGCCCGGGCACGACTTCATCCCAGGTGAGGGGCGCGGAGACGGGCGCGGTGGGCAGCGGCCGAACACAGTAGGGAGCGGCAATCAGTTGCCCATGGCCGTTTTGCAGGAAATCGACGTACACCCTCCCCTCCCGCCGCGCCGGATTGCGGACCACGGTGGCAATCTCCGGTAATTGGGCAGCCACGATACGGGCCACCAGTTCGGCAAACGAGCGTGTCTGCTCGTAGGTGTACTGACGACCCATGGGAATCAGAACGTGCAGCCCGGATGAGCCGCTGGTCTTGACGAAGTGCGGCAGCGACACTCGTTCACAGAGAGAACGAATAGCCTGCGCGACGCTGATGACGTTGGCGAAAGGCGCATCCTTGGGATCGAGATCCAGAATGCACCAGTCCGGTCGTTCCAGGACGTCTGTACGACTGGCCCACAGATGGAGGGGAATGGTACCGAGATTGATGATGTAGAGCAGCGAGGGCTCGTCGTCGCAGACGAAGTAGTCGATTTCGCGTTGAGCCTGCTCGCTCCACATGCGCTCGGTTCGAAGCCAGTCGGGAATGAATTTGGGTGCATCCTTTTGGTAGAAGGACTTTCCCTCGATGCCGTCCGGGTAACGGGTGAGCACCAACGGTCGGTTCTTGAGGTAGGGCAAGAGCCAGGGAGAGACCGCGCGGTAGTATTCGATCAAGTCTCCCTTGGTGTATCCCTCCACTGGCCAAAAGACCTTATCCCGGTTCGAGAAGCGAACTTCACGGTCCACACCAGCCGATGGGTCGAGGGTGACCGGGTCTTCCAAGGGAGCATGGTCCTCGTGCCGAACGCATTCCTCCATCGGCTTGTCATCACGGAATCCGACGAACACCGGCTGCCGGAGCACCCCTTCCTCGGTCCATTCCTTGAACCGAACCTCACACACCAGCTCGGGCGTCACCCACTGGGTCTCCGACCCGGTGGGATGCGCGCCGTCGCAGGGCGGGTCGTCCCGGAGCCCGCGACGCAGTGTGTCGGCGATCTCGTCCAACTGGGTGCTGGTAAACCCGCTGCCAACCCTGCCCGCGTAGCGCAGCTGGCCAGCCACGAAGTTGGCCAAGTGCAGGGCGCCGAAGCCGCCGCGCGAGCCCTTGGGTTCGGTAAACCCGACGACCACGAAGTCATCGCTTCGGTCCGCCCTGATCTTAAGCCACGCGGACGAGCGCCCCGCGCGGTATGCGGAGTCGCCTCGCTTGGCGACGATCCCCTCGAGGCGGAGCTTCTTGATCTCCTCGAAGAGCTCCTCTCCGCGGGTGTCGAAATGGTCGACGAACGGAAGCGGGCCGACGGGGGGCAGCACCCGGCGGAGCAAGGCCTTGCGGACCATGAGGGGAAGCGGGCGAAGATCGAAGTCTTCGAATCCCAGGAGGTCGAAGACGTAGTACGTGGTTGGGATGGCGACGGCGGCTTGCTTGACGTCACGTGGCCGCCGAAGCAAAGCCCGCTGCTGGAGACGCTGGAAGCTCGGCCGGCCCGCCTCGTCCAAGGCCACCACTTCCCCATCCAACACCAGGTGCGCGTAGGGGAGCGCCGACACGGCGCGGGCGATTTCTGGAAAGCTCTCGGTCGTATCGCGTCCCGAGCGGGTAAAGAGCCGGGCCTCTCCACGCGCGCCCCCGGCCACGACCCGGTAGCCGTCCAACTTGAGCTCGAAGACCCAGCCGGCCTTGCTGAAGGCACGCTCCCGGGTCTCGGCCAGCATCACCTCCACCCGGGCGGGATCCACCCGTTCCTTTCCGGTCCCGGCCCGCTCGAGCTCGGCTCGAATCTCGGAGCCAGGGTCCCGGCCGGAGGCCAGATCCTCCACCAGCAGGCCGGACATGACCGACTCTTCACCGACCGCCCTGCTCCCCTGCCCCTCCTGCCCCTCCACCGATGAGGCGTAGGCGTCCCGCTCCTTGATGAGCAGCCAGTCATTCTCAGACTTCTTGATCTTGACCAAGGTCCATGTCCCGCGGAGCTTGTAGCCACGCAACTCGAACAACAGCTTGCCCTTCTCCATGCCCTCGAGCGGATCTTCGAGCGGCACCCAGACCCCCCGGTCCCACTGAATCACGGAACCGGCTCCGTAATTCCCCTCGGGAATGCGGCCTTCGAAATCGCCGTATTCGATGGGGTGGTCTTCGACGTGCACCGCGAGACGCTTGTCCTTCGGGTCGAATGACGGGCCCCTGGGCACCGCCCATGATGTGAGCACGCCTTCCAATTCCAGACGGAGGTCGTAATGCAATCGCCGGGCGGCGTGCTTGTGGACCACGAAGAGGGAGCCGCGCCCGGGGCCAACCACGCCGGCGGGTTCCGGAGTAGTCTCGACCGAACGTTTTGCCCGATAGGCACTTAGTGGGTCGTCTGGGGTCCCGTCCGTTGCGGCCATTCCCTCAATCCCGTATGATTTTCCTCATGAGTGCCCGCCCCATCGCCGCTGCCACCATCTCATTCGGGCTCGTGTCCGTCCCGGTCAAGCTGTACTCGTCGTCCGAATCGTCGGCGAGAATCTCCTTCAACTGGGTCGACAAGAAGACCGGGTCACGCGTCAAACAACAATACATCAGTCCCAAGGATGGGCGGGTGGTGCCCAAGGACGAGATGGTCAAGGGATATGAGTTCTCCAAGGGCCAGTTCGTCATCTTCACCCCTGAAGAGTTGAAGGCCCTCGACGAGAAGGCAACCAACTCCATCGATATCGCCGAATTCGTCCCGCTCGCCAAAGTCGACCGGCTCTTCCTGGATAGGGCGTACTATCTCGGACCCGACAAGGGCGGTGAGCGGGCCTACCGGCTGTTGAGCGAGGCGCTGACGCAAACCGGTCGCGCTGCGCTGGGTCAATACGCCGCGCGTGGCCAGCAACATCTCGTCTTGGTGCGCCCCGCCGACGGCGTCTTGGTGCTCGAGCAACTGCATTATGCCGACGAGCTGCGCACGCCGTCGGAAGTTCCCCTCGGCGAGGGGGAGGTCAAGGACCAGGAACTCGAACTGGCGAAGCAACTCATTGACCAGACCGCGACCGACCAATTCCGCCCGGAAGCCTACAAGGACAACGTGCGCGACCGGGTCCTCGAGGCCATCCAACGCAAGGTCGACGGTGAGGAGATCACCTCCGAGCCAGCCGAGGTCCCGCAGACCAAGATTCTCGACTTGATGGCGGCCCTCAAGGCCAGCCTCTCTCAAGGCGACGAAGCCGCCGAGGGCGCCGCCAAGCCCAAGGGCAAGAAGAAAGCAGCCTCCTGACCCGCCGCCGCCTCACGCCCCGCCTGTGACATAGGTCACTGGAAGACAACGACTTAACATTACAGCGCCCGCCGCGTCTTCCTCGCAGATTGGAGGCAACCAAGGCCTCCGATTACCCTTGGCATTCAAAGGAGCGTGAAGATGCGAACCACCTATCACCTCAAGCGGGTGCTCGCCGGCGGCGCCGTGGCGGGGCTCTTCCTCGTCGCCGCGTGCAGTTCCGATCCAACAACCGGGCCGGGCGGCAGCACCATCGCCCTGAGCCAAACGGAAGCGGATGAAATCGGCGCCATCGTGTCCGACGATGCTACGTCTTTCGTGGAGGCATCGACGTTCGATGCGAGTACCGGCTTCGATGTCAGCATGGCTGAGGCGAGCTTCTTTTCCTCGCCGCCGTCGCCGGGCAGAACCGGGGTGTGTCAGCCCACGATGACACCGGCCCAGCCCGCAAATCTGGACAACGACCGGGTCCCTGACGCGGTCTTGTTCGACTTTACCGGATTCGACTGCACGCTGGGACCGGTCAATGTGCAGATGAGCGGAAGCCTCGGCGTCGAGGATCCCGCCATTCCTGGGTTTGGCATTCGGTTCATCTTCTCCAACTTGACGCGGCTCGTAAGCAGCACGTCCTCCGACCGGTTCCGGTATCGCGAATGGAACGGGACCCGGCAGGTCGTAGGAAGTCCGAGCAATCCTGGGACCCAGCTCACCCACACGATCACCAACTTCACCACCAAGTTCGAGTTCGCCAACGGAAACACCGGCGAGCACACAAAGAACTGGAATGGCATGTTTGTGGCCGATGTGCCAGGATCCATCGATTACGGCGCCCCGCTTCCGAGCGGAACCTGGTCCTTCGATGGCAATTCGAGTTGGGTTCGCAACGAGACCAACACGTATAGCGTCGAGGTTGCGACGACCACCCCGCTTCACTTCAACGAAGCCTGTACAGTGCGGCCCCGCTTCGATGCTGGCGTGATCGAAGCCGAGATAACCCGGAATGGGCGCACGACCCTCGTGACGATCGAACATCCTGCGTGTGGGACGGTGATTGTCACCCGCACCAACGTCCCGGCCACCTAAGACGGCAGGCCGATCACGCAACAGGGCCCGGCTCCTCGAGCCGGGCCCTGTTGCGTTGAGAACCGCGGACGACCGCGGGTGCACGAGCTACACCCGACAATAGCTTCCGCCCGACCCGCCGCAATCCAGCTCGTACGCCCGGGCCAGCCAGGTCAGCAGGACTTGGCCGGCGTCCTCTGGCGAACGGCCGAAGACCAGGATTCCGTCTTCGTGGCCGCCCATGGCGAGGATGCGTCGCTCGGCGAGAATGCCCTGGCGGTAGAGTCGCTGGACCTCGAACGCCATCTCGGGCGTCCCGTACGCCACCGTCGGACCGGTAGTGGGCACCCGCAAATCGCGCGCGCGCCTCCAGAGGATCGGGGTATGCGCGTGCAAGACCGCGCGAATGTGCGGGCCGAGGTCGTAGGTGGCGCCGTGGGTCATGGATTCCGAGGATGGTGGTGTTTGGCCGTGGCTCTTGACCCAATTCCGAGTCAGGTCGTATCGCTCGACGAGGGCAAAGTCATCGGGCCCGATGCATCGCTTTCCGGACGTCTGGGTGCCCGTGATGAGAAAACTGCGCCGGCCGATCCCGGCGGTGCGCGGTCCCACCCGCACGCTGACGTTGCCGTAGCCAGCGCCTTCGTACCGCCCGGGGTCCTGCCCCACGAGTCCTGTGAGCGCCATGATTTCCCGCCAGGCGATGAGCTGGCAGGCCGCGTCGCCGAGGTGTGCCTCCGCGATGGCGCGGGGGTCATGGTCGGCCTCGAATTTGGTGACACCTTCTTCCTGGATCATGACATCCCGACGCATGAAATTCTCAGTTGCCCGGCGATGAGAGACGGCCGAGCTGCCGGCCCGTGCCGTCCGCTCACGCCGCGCCGGCAGCCTCAGGATAGAGGAGGCGAAGCCCGGCTTCGGTTGCGGGACAGACCCCGCGGTCGGTGATCAATCCGGTGACGAGCCGCGCCGGGGTGACGTCGAACGCAAAGTTGGCGGCTGGGCTCCCCGGGGCGGCGATTTCGACGGACACCATCGCGCCTTCGGCCGTTCGGCCCGTCATGTGGGTCACTTCACTGGCGTCGCGTTCTTCGATGGGAATATCGCCACCTTCTCGCACGGACCAATCGATGCTCGAGTGGGGGACGGCTACATAGAACGGCACCCCGTTGTCGAAGGCGGCGAGAGCCTTGAGGTAGGTCCCGATCTTGTTGCAGACATCGCCGGTTGCGGTGGTGCGATCCGTGCCGGTGATGCACAGATCGACCGCACCGCGCTGCATGAGGTGTCCCCCGGCGCTATCGGCAACGATCGTATGAGGGACGCCATGAGCGGCGAGTTCCCATGCGGTGAGCGCGGAGCCCTGATTGCGCGGGCGGGTCTCATCGACCCATACCTGGATCGGGATCCCGGCATCGTGGGCCTGGTAGAGGGGACTCAATGCGGTCCCATAGTCGACGGTCGCCAACCATCCCGCGTTGCAGTGCGTGAGGACCTGGACCGGCTTCCCATTTGCGCGCGACGCCGCGTCGCGAATGAGAGCCAGCCCGTGTTCCCCGATGCGGCGGCAGGTGGCTACATCGTCCTCCGCGATGAGGGCGGCCTCGCGGTACGCGGTCTCGGGACGGTCAGTGGCCGGTGTCCGACGGAGCACGGCGCGCATCCGCTCGACCGCCCACCGGAGGTTGATGGCCGTCGGCCGAGTGGCGAGGAGCCGTTCCGCGGCCCGGTCGAAAGCCCGCTCGGACGGGTCTGCCCGCATCGCGAGTGCCAAGCCGTAGGCCGCGGTGGCGCCGATCAGCGGAGCTCCGCGAACCTGCATGGTCTGAATGGCTTTGGCCGTGTCGTCAACGGCGGTCAAGCGGACGAGACGGAACTCGTGCGGGAGGGCGGTCTGATCGATGATCTCCACCGACCAGCCGTCGTCGGCAACGCGAATCGTCCGGTACGGAACGCCGTTGACGTTCATACGGGGCTAGCGCCGCCGTCCCGGCGGCCGTCCGCCACCGGGGGGGGGAGGAGGACGGAGCTGCGAGAGAATCGCCCGGGCGTTGGCATTCTGCGGATTGAGGGCGAGTGACTTGCGGTAATTGAGAATCGCCATCGCCGTATCGCCCACGGCAAGGTACGCCTCGCCCAGACTGTCCCAGGTGTTGAACCCGCCTGGGTAGGCTTCGGTGTTGAGCCGAAAGACCGCGAGCGCCAGGTCCGTCTCCTCGGCACGGAGGAGGTCATACCCCAATGCATTCAGCACCGACTCGCTGAAGTCGTACACCGCCCGGCCCTCCAGGTGGCGTCGTTGCTCGTGGTACCAGTCGATGGTGGCCGCGTAATTGGTCGTGCGCAGGCGCTCGAGAACTTCCTGGCTGAGCGATCGCTCGTACGGCGGGTCGAACCGCCACTTGGGGCCTTCGATCGTCGTATCGGGAACCGCCTCACCCTTGAGGAACGCGATCATGGTCTCCAGTATCGCGGGCGACGAGAGAAAGAGGGGGTCGCTATGGGTCGCTCGTTCAATCACGAGGTGGTGGTAACGAGCAAATCCGGCCGCGACTTCCTCCGCGTTGCTCACAGGCGTCCGGCCGTCGAGGGTGCCGCTGATGAAGAGCACCGGTATGTCACTCTCGAGCGGCGCCCTGAACTCGTCGCCGAGCCGAGACAGCCCCGGCACGTCGCAGGCTTCGGGAAGCGGATAATCGATCGTCGCGCCCAACAGACTAGTCGCATGCTCCGCTCGAATGCGTTGGAGCCGCCGCACGCTCGCATGCGACGCACAATCCATGGCCAGCGACATGGCGGATCGCAACCCGATCGACCGGCGGAAGCCGAGCGCCCATCGACCCAACGCGTCAAAGTCCCCCCGCGACATGGCCAATAGCTCGGCCGGGACCCGCTCCATGGCCGACTGGCTGCCCATGACCACCGCTAGGCGCTTCTGCAGGTCCCATGGGCCCACCACCACGCGGGAACCTGGAATCGGTTCGACGACGACCGGGGCCTGTGCCAGGCGAGCCAAGACGGCTTGGGTCAGGGGAACCAGATCGGGCAGGCGGCCGGCCAACTGGCTGTCGGCTGCCGCTAAGCGACCCAACGCACGAAAGTTCGCTTCGACGTTACCTGGAAGCTTGAACGTATGATCGGGACCCTCGACGCCGGCCAGGATCATTCGGTCGATGCTCGACGGATGCCGCCGGGCAGTGGCCAAGGCCAGATGCGTCCCGTAGCTGATGCCCCACAGGGTCAGTTTCTCCGCGCCGAGTGCGCGCCGGAGATCGTCGAGGTCGTCGGCGCTGGCGTACGTCGTGTAACCGGCGAGGTCGATGCCCTGGTCCTCCATGTGGCGTACGCAGGCGAAGGCCGCCTGCCGAGCCAGCGGCGTGTAGACGTCCGGATCCCCGGGGCGGTCGAGCGGCAAGGCCTTGATGGCCTTCGACGGGCAGGCCAGCGAGGCCGCGGCCGCTCCCGTGCCACGTTGATCCAACGCGATGACGTCGGCCACCTGGCGGAGGGCAAGGAACAGGCGTCCACGATTGCCCCGCGCCGCCCCGATGCCCGATCCCCCGGGGCCGCCGGCCAGGTATACAATGGGAGACCCGGGGTTGGGCGACGTACTCTTGAACCGGACAAACGAGAGTTCGAGAGTGCGGCTGTCCCGGTTCTCACGGTTCTCGGGGACCTCGAGGGTACCGAGGTCGACATTGACGCGCCGCCCCGCGGCGATGAACGTGCCTCGCTCTATGGCGATTGTGTCCTCGCCATCCGCCGGCTGCTGTCCCCCCCCCGGCTCCTGGGCGGAGAGCAACGGGACCACCAGGAGCCAGAGGCCGATCCCGACGACCCCACGCCCTGCCCAACCACCTGATAGAACTCGTCGCATGCGGCGACTATGATTCATGGATTCGATGACTCCTTGCTAGAAACCTAACACCGCAAACACTCGCAGCAGGAGACGAAAGCTCGCCTCATGAGCCGCACGCGCTTTTCCATCCGCTACTGGGTCCTATTTGCCATTCTGATGGTGATCTGGCAAGCCACGGCACGGCTCGCAGTGCCTCGTGTCATCGGCGACGCTTACAGGGGCGAGAGCCTCCCCGTGCTCAATCGCATCATCCGGGGCCAAGCGGCCCACCCCGTCACGGACTATCTCGATCTGTGGCGGCTTCTGGCCGGCCGGATCACCGTGGCTATCGTCGCGGTGGCCGTCTTGGTCTACATCGGCTGGATGTGCCGCAATCGCATCCGCGCCGGGTGGTCCTGGCTGACGCACGCCCTCGGTACCGTCATCCTCTCGCCGGCCGACGTGCTCGGCCTGGCGGTGTGGTTCGGACTGGTGACGGGGTTGGGCGAGGCCGCGCATATCGGGCTGCGTCAGGCCATCGACCCCAAGCCCATCTGGACCTACAGCTGGGAAATGCTCTGGATGGCGCCGGTCGCCACGGCGCTTCTGTTCTCGGCGGTCGCCGCCGCCGGGCTTCTCGTGTCCGCGCGC
>JBFGLJ010000117.1:0-9025 GCA_041576235.1 Gemmatimonadales bacterium
GCAAGGGCAGCACGCCACGGAGGTGGAGGCCGGATGCTGGTGGGTGGGGGATGAAGTAAACACACTCTCGGGCCTCACAAAACTACACTGGCGGGAGGGGCACCAGGGCGCGGACAGGCGGTCGCGCTCGCTCTTGGGCGAGTCGAGGTGAGGGTCCCTCTGTGTCAATGGCCCTGGACAGGTGCAACGGGGTGTTCGCAAATTCCACGCCGTTCGGTTGCGGCGATCACGCGATGGCAGGAGACTTGCTCCGCAGGTCGAGGCTGCGCCGGTCGCCCCAAGGGGGCGCCGGGCCAGCCTCGCTCGTGGCCGAGGCCACGCTACTTTCCGATACTGCTCGAGGCCACCAGAGTGGGTCTCGGGCCTGCGGGTCACCGATGGGTGAGGGGACATGCGGATCGCTATCACGGGGGGATCGGGGTTCATAGGGCGGTATTGTTGCGAAGCACTCCTTGCCCGGGGCCACGACGTTCGCTTGTTCGACTTGATCCCGCCGGACTGGACCTATGAACCGGCCGCGTTCGTCCGCGGCGACATCCGGGACGGGGCGGCCTGCGATGCGCTGCTCGACGGGTGTGATGCCGTTCTCCATCTCGCCGCCGCCCACCATGATTTTGGCATCACAACCGAGACGTATTTCGGCGTCAACGAAGGCGGAGCGAGGGTGCTGACGGAGTCGATGGACGCCCATGGCATCCGTCGGCTCTGCTTCTTCTCATCGGTGGCCGTGTACGGCGACGGACCCGGCCCCCACGACGAGCAGGCGGCCGTGCGCCCCAGCACCCCCTATGGGCAGTCCAAATTGGCCGGCGAAGAAGTCTTCCACCGATGGGCCACTCACGGTGAAGGGCGCACGGCCCTCATCATCCGGCCGACGGCAACGTTCGGTCCTCGTAATTATGCGAATATGTACTCCTTGATTCGACAGATTCACTCCGGGAAATTCTTGATGGTCGGGCGCGGGGAAAACACGAAGAGCCTCGCCTATGTGGAGAACCTGGTGCACGCATCTCTGGCCGAGTGGGAAGCGGGTGACCGAGAGGCGTTTGCCGTCTTCAACTACGTCGACCAGCCGGACCTGACCAGCCGAGAGATCGTCGATGCCGTCTACGCGGCGCTGGGGAAGCCCGCGCCCCGCCGTGCCGTGCCACGCTGGATGGCACGGATTCTCGCCTCTCCATTCGATCTCTTCATTCGTCTAACCGGCAAGAATCTGCCAATCTCCAGCCGGCGCATTGCCAAGCTCACCGAGGTCACGTCGTCCTATTGTGCGGACCGGATCCACGCTCGGCGCTCTCTGCACGCCGTCGACTTACGCGAGGGGATTGCCCGAATGGTGCGCTGGTACCTCGAGGAGGGGCAGCGCCAGACACCCGCGTGGCGCCTCCCGCCCCCCGAGCCGGTCGCCCCCAGCCCCCCGGCTGGGACCACCTCGTGAGGCTCAGGTCCGCGGCGTCGCGCTGACGCCCGTGCCCTCCTAAGGCGGAGCCGTGCTTCTCTCGGTCGTCTCACTGGTGGCCCTCGGAATCCTCGTGGTGGGCTGGATCGGCTACCCGGCGGTCATGGCGGCCCTCGCGCGCTGGCGCTCGGGTCGTCACGCGCGCGCGACGTCGTGGAGCCCCAGCGTCTCGGTGGTCATCGCCACGCGGGACGACCCGAGCGTCGTGGCCGCCCGCGTCGAGAACCTGGAGGCCACCGCGTATCCGGCGGACCGGGTGGAGGTCGTCGTGGCCATCGACTCTCGGGCCGAGCGTCCGATAGAGGCGTATGCGAACGCGGTCGGTTCGCGCGCGCGTGTGGTTCAGGGTGATCCGCCAGGCGGCAAAGCCACCACGCTGAACGCCGGAGCACGAGCGGCGACCGGGGACATTATCGTCTTTGCCGACTCTCACCAGGTATTTGCACCAGACGCGATTCCCGCCCTGGTTCACTTTCTCGGGGATGAGCGATTCGGGGCCGTGACCGGTGCGCTCACCATGGACCTGCAGTCCGGGGAACACACGGTGCTAGATTGGCTCTGGCGATACGAAGTCATGATCCGTCGCGCCGAGGCAGCGGTTCACAGTATTGTGGCGGTGACCGGTGCGATCTATGCGATCCGGCGGGTGTTGTGGAGGCCCCTCCCGGCCGGCTTGATCTGTGACGATCTCCTCATCCCGCTCCACGTCGCCATGTCGGGCAGCCGGGTGGGCTTCGCCGAGAACGCCCTAGCCCACGACCCCCGCCGCTTCACGAGGGAGCAGGAGTTTCATCGAAAAGTCCGAACGCTGACCGGTATGCTCCAACTTTGCGCCTGGGAGCCCGTGGTCCTCGTGCCATGGCGGAATCCGATTTGGGGGCAATTCGTCTGCCACAAACTCCTGCGCATCGCCACGCCGTTCCTCGTGATCGCCGTCTTCCTGGGGCTCCTCGCGTTGGCCGTCGGGATGTTCGGCCGCGCGCTCTGGTTTGCGCTCGCCGGATTTGCCGGTGCCGCGGCCCTGGCGACCGTGTTCTGGCCGCGCTGGATGCGGGGCATGGCCCAGCATGCTGGATGGGTGATCCGGCTTCAAGCGGCCCCGCTGGCGGCGTGGGCGAATGCCGTTCAAGGGCGATGGGACGTGTGGAAGAAGACTTGACACGCAACACACTCTTCCGACAACTGGCCTGACTCGGGTGAACATCCTCTGGGTCAAGACCGAGTTGCTGCACCCCGTGAACCGCGGGGGGCGCATTCGGACGTATCACATGCTGCGAGCGCTGAAGGCCGACCATCGCGTCACCTACCTCGCACTCGACGATGGTTCAGCCGCGCCCGATGCGCTCGAACGTGCCGACGAGTACTGCCACGAGATCGAGCGCGTGTCATTTACTACGACCTCGAAAGAATCCCTGTGGTTGTATGCCGATCTGCTGCGCAACGTTTTCTCGCCGCTCCCCTATGCCATCGCGAAGTATGCTTCTCCCGCCTTACGACGCCGGATCTGGACGCGGGCGGCAAGCGGGGTCCATGACGTCCTGGTCTGCGACTTTCTCTCTCCAAGCCAAAACGTCCCACGCGGCCTGTCGATTCCCGCCGTCCTCTTTCAGCACAATGTGGAGGCAGCGATCTGGGAGCGGCACACACAGGTCGCCCGGGGATGGCTCCGGCGCCGGTACTTCGCCGAGCAGTGGCGGCGCGTGCGGCGGTTCGAACACAGGGAGTGCCACCGGTTCGATCACGTGATCGCGGTTTCCGGTGCGGATGCCGACACTTTCCGCCAAGCGTATGGGGTCACGCGGGTCTCCGCGGTACCGACGGGTGTGGACACGGCGTACTTCGCTCCGCTCGCGAGCAGGCCTCGCGCACCGCATGGCCTGGTCTTTACCGGTTCCATGGACTGGATGCCCAATCAGGATGCCATCGAGTACTTCGCGTCCGCCATCCTCCCGCGGGTGCAGCGCGCGGTACCCGAGGCCACCCTCGCGGTCGTCGGACGACACCCCACAGCGCGGGTTGAGCGGCTCGTCCGGGTGACCCCCGGCATCGATCTTGTCGGATCGGTGCCGGACGTGCGGCCGCACATGGCCCGGGCGGCCGTGTTCGTCGTTCCCATCCGCGTGGGCGGTGGGACGCGCCTCAAGATCTTCGAAGCCATGGAGATGGGGCTGCCGGTTGTGACCACGACGATTGGAGCCGAAGGCCTCCCGCTGCGGCACGGGGAACACGCCCTCTTCGCAGATACGCCGGATGCCTTCGCGGATGCCGTCATCGGCCTGTTGCGGTCGCCGGAGGAGGCGCAGGCGCTGGCGGATCGGGGCACGCGGTATGTGCGGACCCATTTTTCTTGGACAACGGCGGCTCAGCGGTTCGCCGAGATCTGCGCCGACGTCGTCGCGCGGGCATAACGCGTCAGCGGAGGCGCGCGCGGGTGATCACCGACCCTGCCCTGAGAGTCTGCTGCGCCGACGTTTCGCGTCGATCATCGTGAGGCGCCCTTCGTGCGCGAGGCTGTGGACGCCGGTGATACGCCGGTGCCACCGCGGTTCGATTCGGGTCACTTCTTCTTCTCGGTATTCATTTGGGGTCAGCGTCACGATCCGGTTCAGCCGAAGCCCGTAGCCATACCCGCGAGAACAATCCTGCGAGGGGCGATAGACTACCCCGTCGCGGACGAAGAGCCGACCCGCCGGGCGCGACGACCGCGCGTCGGACACCACCGGATTCATCGGATGGGGCTGCCACTTCTGACTCAGCGGTGATGGCGCATGAAACAGAAACAGCTCCTCCGACGGTGAAGCCCCAGGCCGTTCCTGGATATTGGTGAAGAGCCACCACCGGTCGTGGCCCTCGAAGAGGGTTGCATCGACAGCGAGATGATCGCGCAGCAGCGTCGTGTCGTGCATCCATCCGAACGGGAAATCCTGACATCGGTAGACGTCGATGCGGCCGTGATCCCCCGACTCGGGAACCATGTAGAGCTGGTCTTCCCAAGTGAAGAGATGCGGGTAGGAGAGGTGAAAGGGAGTCTCTAGCGCCACCCGCGGGGACCCGTGCCGGCCAGACTCATCCATTTCGAGCACGGCGATGCGGCCCTTGCGCTGGGCGTAGAGATACTCTTCGATGAAGACGTAATACGTGCCATCCCGGTACACGATATGCGGGTCGGCCCAGAACCGATCCCGGGGCGGGATGATGGGCGTGAACCGCCAGGGCGATGTGGACAGGTCGTCCCGCATGTCGAAGAGCAGGATCCATTGATCCCACCACAACCGGTTGACGAGCGTGCGGCGGGTGCGTCGTGCGATGTGCCTTGCCAGGGGTGCGACGAACGCCCGGTTCGTCGGGCGCGTGTACAGACGGCGCGAGTAGAAGCGCGGTGGGTGGTTGGCAGCCAGGGCCCCGACCTCCACCGCTTCCGGGCCTGCGTCGCGGAACCGGCGCAGGATTCTCGGCAGGAGCGCCAGGGATTTCCAGTAGTAATTGTTGCGATTCAACCGAACCGAGATCGGGTGCGTGGCCGCGTAGGTAGCGGCGAGCACCTTCCCATTATCCAAGTCCTCTGTCAGGACCTGGAGCATCGCGCCGGTGACGTGGTCGGCCTCGAACACCTCCCAGAATCCCGGCGGGCCACCCCGGTAGGTGTCGTGGGCCCCGTGATGGAACGACCAGACACCGTAACGACTGGCGGCCAGAATGGACCCGCGCAGGATCCGGAAACCGAGGCGCACTAGGACGTCCAGATCGTGCTCGCGGACGCGCGCTACGTCCGGGTCGCTCAACCGGTCGGAGAATCGCGTTTGCTGCGGGTGGACCGTGATCGTTGGGACATCGGCCACGAGCGGGGCGAGGTCCGAGCGGCGAAAGGCATCGGGCTCGGCTCGGAAACGCCACCGCTCATACCGCATGTAGGCGTTGTACAGGATGTAGGCTCGATCCCTCCACCAGCGGACGAATCGCCCCAGGTGGCGCTCGCCCGGAGCGCCGGCCACCGATCCATTCAAGACGACGAGTTCGAGCGTGGCTGCGCCGGAAGCCACAACCTCCTGCATCATCGTCACGATCCAGGCCGGAACCTCGAGCGAGTCGAGGAGGAGGCCGATCCGGAGCGGCGGATTCGGGCTGCCTGGGCTCATCGGGGGGGCGATCCCTCGCCATCGCCGCCAAGGGTCACGCGGTAGATGCTGAACTCGCTGCTCTCGAACTCACGCAGGAAGAGGTCGGGCCGCTCCTGGATCAGCTCACGCCAGAAATCCCCAACCCAGGTCCGCAGGCCCAGGTCTCCAAGAATGATGTGAGAGATCTCCTGGTCGTGCAGCTCCGCCAAGAGCATGTCCCGGGGCGCCGTCATCAGGCTAATGGTTGGGATTCTGGTTTCCCATGCGAAGATTCGTGGCTTCACAAACGCGGCTCGCATCGGCACGAGGGCGTGCCGCTGTCGAGCGGTGCGAAAGAGGCTCTGCAGTGCGGGGTCTGAGATCAGCGGACCGGGCGGCGGGCTCGCCGCTTGGCGCCCAAGGGCGAGGAGTGCCATGAGACCCATCGCTGCCGCTGTATACCGGGCGCCTCTGCCAGCCGGTGGCAATCGGTCAGCAACCCAGGCAACGCCCCGCACCAATCCGAAGGCGAAGATGGGAAAGAGCGGCCACAGGTATCGGCTTGCCTTGACGGGAATGACGAGGAGCATGCCGCAGTACATAACGGCGAACAGCACTACGAACCGGCGCCATGCGCCCCCGATCCAGAGGGCCAGTCCCACGGCCATGAGCGCGAGGCTCACAACGTGGTACCCAGCGTTGAACGGTTTCGAGGGGAATGGGTACAGGTGGCTCTCGAAAATCGCCCCGCGATACATCCATGCCCGAGTCGCCATTCGTCCGAGTCGATCGAGAAGGGCCGGCGCCTGCTCGGAGGCAGCGATCGCCCCGAGCTCGGTTCCTTCGGGGATCGAGGGGATCGCCCCCACGTTCAAGAGGCCGTACCCGATGCCGAACACGGCAAGCCACACCAGCAACGGGACCAGCGGCCGAAGGCGGAGCGTGCGGAGGTTCATCATCCAAAAGACAGCGAGCGCGGGAATCAGGGGCAGAGCCGCGGTGCGATAGAGGAACGCTCCCACTCCACACGCGGTGATCAGCGTCGTTCGCCTTCGGCTCCACGGCAAGGGTGAGTCTACCAAGGCGATGACGGTCCAAATGAGCACCGCGAACATGAAATCCGGAACTAAGGCGCTCGGGATGAATCTGGCCTGAAGGGCGATGCCCACGAGCAGCGCTGCGAGAAACCCCTGCCATGCCTCGTCGCGGTGGGCAAAATACCGTCCCGCAACAAAGATGAATGCTACGAAACTCATGACGGTGAAGAGACGGAGAAGGAACTCGCTTCGGCCCGCGAGGGCTAGAATCGGGGCCACAGTGAGCGGCAACCCCGGCGGCGCGATGCGAGGTCCCGCCTGCGGCACCAAGTCACTGTAGATGTACCCGATGTCGGTGTACGCACGTCCCTCGGCCAAGGCCTCCGCGTGCATGAGGTACTGGCCCCTGTCATCGCCGGCGAGTTCGGGAGCGTACCGCCATTCCCACAACGCGGGGAGCACGGATATCAGGAGAATCACCCCCCAGCCGATCCGCTGGACGGCCGTCGACCGGGGGAATGACAGCGGGGCGGCTGGGGTCGCAACCGGGGGTTGAGAGGGAGAGATGGGGGTGCTAGGCAGGGCGTTTACTCCGGGTCCGGACGGCTATGACCGGGGCCTAGGTCAGGGATACACGGTAGGTTAGTATGTTGAACGGGCGAGACAATCTGCACCTGTTCTCGCCGGGCGTGTAGAGCAGACCCCACACGTCCCTGTTCGGCTCGGCGCAGGGGCCGAATGTAGGCATAAACCGGGCCGTCTTGGGAGGCCCGGTTTGCGCCCTCTGGCACTGCATTTGCTGCTGAGATGCGGAACTTAAGGAGCCTCACGATGCCACGCCACCGCCGCCGTGCGGGCCGGCGTACCCCGCTGCCACTTCCGGGCCGGAGGCATCATCCCCGACAACCGCTTTGCGGGGCCGCGTTTGCCAGCCGATCCAACCAGGGGGCCAGGGCACATTCACGCACAAACGCCGCATTCACGATCGCCGATCGTCAGGACTCCGGATTCTTCTCCAGGCGCCGCACCCGGGCTCTCGCGCAGCGGCCCGACGGTGGTGCGGGGTGCTCTCCACCGCCGCGTGTCGGTCGGCTGAGGCCTAGACTCAAATGGGACCCCCCTCCCCGCTGCGGTCCCGGGTCGTGGAGCAGCTGGCACCCGGCAACCATGTTGTGGTGATCGGAGGCGGCCCGGCTGGACTCACCGCCGCATATTTGTTGAGCAAAGATGGTGTCAATGTCACCGTGCTGGAGGGCGATGACATGGTCGGCGGCATTTCGCGGACCGCCCAATACAAGGGCTATCGGTTCGATATAGGAGGCCATCGGTTCTTCACGAAGATCAAGCCGGTTGAGGATCTCTGGCACGAGATCTTAGGCAAGGAATTCATCTCCGTCCCCCGTCTGAGCCGGATCCATTACAACGGTAAGTACTTCAATTACCCCCTGAAGGCATCCAATGCGCTCATGGGCCTGGGGGTGTGGAACGCCATTCTCATCGTCCTGAGTTACATCCGGGCCCGGATCTGGCCGTCAAAAGTCGAAGAAAACTTCGAACAGTGGGTGTCGAACCGCTTCGGGAAACGCCTCTACGAGACCTTCTTCAAGACGTACACCGAGAAGGTGTGGGGCATTCCATGCACCGAAATCCGCGCCGAGTGGGCGGCGCAGCGGATTCAAGGGCTCTCACTGGCTCGGGCAATCCTCTCGGCGGCATCGCTGAACAGGCGGTCCACGAAGATCAAGACGCTGATCAACGAGTTTCAGTATCCGCGACTCGGCCCGGGGCAGATGTGGGAGACCTGCCGGGATCGGATCCGAGCCATGGGGAACCATGTCCTCATGCAACACCGGGTAACCGCCATCGAGCACAGCCAGGGCCGGGTCGTGGCGGTTCGGGCGCAAACCCCCGCTGGGGAGCAACGCATTACCGGTGATCATTTCATTTCGACCATGCCCGTGCGTTCACTGGTTCGCGCGTTCGACCCCGCTGTGCCCTCGGATATCCTCCACGCGGGCAATGGGCTCAAGTATCGTGATTTCTTGGTCGTAGCGTTGATGCTTGATCAGGACAATCTCTTTCCTGACAACTGGATCTACATCCACACCCCAGGGGTCAAGGTCGGTAGGATCCAGAACTTCAACAACTGGAGCGCCGCGATGGTCCCCGATCCCGGCCGCACCTGTCTCGGGATGGAGTACTTCTGTTTTGCGGGAGACGGGTTGTGGACCACGGCAGACCCCGAGCTCATCGGGCTGGCCACCCAGGAACTCGAGGAGCTGGGGCTGGCAAAGGCCAGCACGGTGGTGGATGGCGCGGTGATCCGGATGCCGAAGGCCTATCCCATTTACGATTCGGTGTATGCCGATCACCTGGAGAAAGTACGGGAATTCCTCGATCCCATCACCAATCTGCACACGGTCGGACGAAAC
>JBFGLJ010000118.1:0-8986 GCA_041576235.1 Gemmatimonadales bacterium
CCGTGGCGCTCATGGGAGCGCTCCTGGTGTTAGTATTTCGGAATTCACCCGGCCGTCCGCCACCCACCCCAGGGACCGGCATGGCCGCCGCCCAAGCGCCGGCTGGATCGGCGGGAATGCCGGACCTGGCCTCGCTGACCCCGCGCGAGCAGTTCGACCGGCTGTACAACCGGGTGATGCAGGCGGCCGAGGGAGGCGATGCCAATACGGTGACGACCTTCATGCCCATGGCGCTGATGGCGTACCAGCAATTGTCCGACTCGGTGCGAGACGCCGATGCCCGCTACCACGCCGCAATGCTGAAACTGCATTCGGACGACGCTGCCGGGGCCTTGGCGCTCGCCGACACCATCTTGACGGAAAATCCCAAGCACCTGTTTGGCTACGTCATCCGCGGGAACGCTGCCAAGTGGCAGCAGGACCAGGGTGCCTTGTCCTCGGCGTACCGGGAGTTCCTGCAGCACTATGATGCGGAAGTGGACGCGAAACGCCCGGAGTATGGCCACCACCAAACCCTGCTGGACGGATTCCGTCAGGAGGCTGGGGCCGCTGGGGGATGACGCCTCAAGGGTATATTTTTAGAGACTATGGCCGCGCGGCGGCCTTTCCACCACAGGACGATGTCGGGAGCAACTCATGAAAGCCGGGACCAAATTCTTGCTGGGCGCCCTCCTGATCGTGGGCAGCGTTGGCTTCCTGATCTTCGAAGGGGTGAAACAGACCGGTGTCTATTTCCTGACGCCGACGGAACTCGCCGCCAAGACGGCTGAAGATCCTTCGTTTCACAATGTCGGACTCAAGATGGGGGCGCGGGTCGTCCCCGGCACCGTTGAGCGCGATGAGGCCACCCAGACCATCGCCTTCGACGTGACCGATGGAAAGACGACGTATCCGGTTGTCTACCAGGGTCTCGCACCCGACACGTTCACCGACGCGCAGGAGATCGAGGTGATTCTCGAAGGTCGCCTCGGCAGCGATGGCGTGTTCAAGGCCTCCACACTGCTGGCCAAGTGCGGATCGCGTTACGAGGCGGAGTACAACTCAGAGTCAGAGACCTGATCGCATGACACTCCTCGGTCACTTTTCTCTCTGGGCGGCGCTCCTCATCGGGGTATGGGGGGCGGTCATTGCCTTTTCGAGTCGTTGGCGTACGCGCCCCGAACTGGCGAAGAGTGTAACCCGTTCGACGTACGCGCTGTTGGGATGTCTCCTGGTTGCCTCATTCGCTCTGTTTGTAGGACTGACGACCCACGATTTCAATATCGAGTACGTCGCCGCATACACGTCCCGGAATCTGCCGGGGTACTACACCTTCACCGCGTTCTGGGCCGGGCAGAAGGGCTCCCTGCTGTTCTGGGCCGTGGTGCTGGCGGCGTTCGGCGCCCTGGCCCAGGTCCTGACCTCGCGCCGTTATGCCGCGCTTCTCCCCTACGTCGCGGGGGTCACGTCGGCGGTCACGGTCTTCTTCATCGCGGTGATGCTCTTTTCGTCGAACCCCTTCGAGCGACTGCCGTTTACCCCGCCGGACGGCAATGGTCTCAACCCCCAGCTCCAGAATGTCGGGATGATTATCCACCCGCCGATGCTCTACCTGGGGTACATCAGCATCACGATTCCATTTGCCTTCGCCATCGCGGCGCTCCTCTCGAAGGAATTGGACACCGGATGGATCCACGCCATCCGGAAGTGGACGCTGCTCAGTTGGATCTTTCTCTCGATCGGCATCACGCTGGGCATGTGGTGGGCCTACGTCGAGCTGGGCTGGGGAGGATATTGGGCCTGGGATCCGGTCGAGAATGCGAGTTTTCTCCCCTGGCTCACCATGACCGCCTTCCTGCATTCGGTCATGATTCAGGAAAAACGTGGGATGCTGAAGCGGTGGAACCTGGGGCTCATCATCGGCACGTTTCTCTTGAGCATATTTGGGACGTTCATCACGCGCTCCGGCGTAATCGCCAGCGTCCACAGCTTTACCCAGTCGAGCGTGGGATACTACTTCCTCGCGTTCTTGATCGTGGCGGCGGTCGCGAGTTTCACGCTTCTGTATACCCGGTGGCCCCTGCTCAAGCCCGATGTGCAGCTGGAGTCGATGCTCAGCCGAGAAGCCGCCTTCCTCTTCAACAATCTGATTCTCGTTGGGATCGCGTTCTCGGTGTTGTGGGGCACGCTGTTTCCCATCCTCTCCGAGGCGGTGCAGGGCACGAAAGTCACGGTAGGTCCTCCGTTCTTCAATAAGGTGAACATTCCCCTCGGGCTCGTGCTGCTCGGTCTCACGGGTATAGGGCCCCTCATTGCATGGCGGAAGGCCTCGGCGAGGAACCTACAACGGCAATTCGTGTGGCCAGTGGCGTCCGGGGCAGCGGTCTTGGCGCTCCTCCTGCTCTCTGGGATGCGGGACTTCTATGCCGTGGTGGCCATTTCCCTGGCCGGCTTCGTGTTTGGGACGGTGTTCCAAGAGTTCTATCGTGGCACCCGAGCGCGCCACCGCATCCATGGTGAGCCGTACGTCGCTGCGCTCCTCCGGCTCTTCGGGCGTAACCGGCGCCGATACGGTGGGTACATAGTCCATGTCGGGATCCTGATCTACTTCGTGGCCTTCGCCGGCATGGCCTTCAAGGTCGATCAGGAGGCGACGCTGAAGCCCGGTCAACAGGCCGAAATCCGGAGCCCCTACGGGCACACGTACACGCTGACCCACATGGGCGTGTCGCAATATGAGGCGCTCAACCGCGTCGTATCCGCGGCCACGCTCGAGGTGTCGCGCAACGGCGAGGTCGTGGGTCTGATCAACTCCGAGAAGCGGCAACACATCGACAGCTTCAAGCGCCCGCAATTCCAGCCGTCCACCGAGGTCGGGATCCGAAGCAATCTCCAAGAAGACCTCTACGTGGTCTATGCCGGGTCTGTGCAAGGCACGGAAGAAGCCGTCTTCCGATTCACGATCAATCCGCTGGTCATGTGGGTGTGGATCGGCGGGGCCGTGCTTGTGCTTGGCGGGATCATTACCATGTGGCCTGCCGAAGTGCGCCCCGCGCGTCCGCGACGGGCCGCCGGGGCGGCCAAGGCGGTCCCGCAGCCGGAGACGGCAGGCGTCTAACATGCTGACGGGTCGAGCGCAGGGCCCCGCCATCCCGAGCCGGCGACTGTTCATCGCCGCCGGGCTCGGGGGCGCCGCGCATTGGGTGTTGCCGAGGCGAGCCGCTGCCCAAGCCGCGCCGCAGGACAAGCAGGACGACGCCGGACGCCTCTACAACCCGAACGTCGTGCAGCAACGGTCGCCGACCACGGCGCTGGACAACGACGAGTACATCAAGGAAATCGAGAAGGGACTGCGCTGTACCTGCGGCTGCAATCTCGACATCTATACCTGCCGGACCACGGACTTCTCCTGCCAGACGTCCCCGGCGCTGCACCGCGAGATCCTCGCCCTGCATCGGTCGGGACGATCCGCGCAGGAGATTCGCGACGATTTCGTCTCGCGCTACGGGTCCGAAGTGCTGATGGCCCCCAAGCCCGAGGGCTTTAATCTGGCGGGATACCTGGTGCCCGGAAGCGTCGTGCTGCTTGGAGGCATTCTCCTCACGCTCCATCTCCTGCGGAGGCGCGCCGCCGCTGTGGCGCACGCGGATGCCGAGCTCGCCCCGGGGGCCGTCCCTCAACCCGCCGACGCCAGTCCCGAGGAGTTGGAGCAACTCCGCCAGGCGTTGCTCGAGGATGACACATGATGTTCTTCGAGGCCGTCGCTGCCGGCGTCGTGGGTCTCCTGGCGGTGTGGCTGGTGCTCGATCCGCTCATTCGGACGACTCCGGCCCCTCCCGTGCCCTACGAACCCCCCGACCCCTTGGAGACCCGACAAGGCCAGGCGCTCGCCGCGCTGCGCGAAATCGAGTTCGATCGCGAAACCGGGAAACTATCCGATCCCGACTATGAAGCGTTGCGCTCACGGTATACCCAGGAAGTGCTGCATGCCATGCGATCTGAGGGCGACGATGACGGCGCCGACCCGATCGAGCGAATGGTGGCCGCTCGAGTGCGCGCCATCCGCGGGGAAGGCGCCGGCATGGCCCCAGGCGATGGCTCCGCTCCCGGCCCATTGGAATGTCCCTCGTGCGGCCCCAGACCCGAACCCGATGCCGTCTATTGCTCGTCGTGCGGGCGAACCCTCGTCGCGGGCGATCGGTGCACCGGGTGCGGCGCTCAGCTCACCGCTGGAGGCCGTTTCTGCGGAAACTGCGGGACCCAGGTGGCCGCCTGAATGCTCGCGGCCGCGGGTCCGACGACCCGTACCGGCGTGATTCTTGCCACTTCTAGGTCTCTTGGCCGGGTCCGGCACTCCGACGCGGCCATGAGCGGACGCGCCCCCGTATATTACGTGTCGGCTGCATTGTTTCATGGCACATCGCGACAGGCCCAGGTGGGGATCCAATGGAGCAGAGGCGGGCCATGCTGGTGGTGTTTGCTGGGTTGGTGAGCTACAGCCTCATCAGCCCCACGCAGGCCCACGCGTATCTCGACCCCGGCACGGGCAGCATTATTGTCCAAGCGATCGTGGCCGGCATCGTCGGCATCGCCACGGTGACCAGACTCTACTGGAATCGCATCAGGACCTTCCTCTCAGGCACAGGCGATCAGTCCGACTAGCGACATGGTCGGTCCCCGCGATCCCGCGTCCTTCCGTGATCCAAGCGGGCACATCTACATCCTCGATGGCCGAGTGTATCGCACCGTCATGCCGCGGGCGCGGGACGATTATGAATTCGTCCGCTCCACAGGGGTCTTGCAGCGCCTCGCCCGCGACGGCCGCGTCATCTCGGCCACGGAGGCCCCCCGCGATGCGCTCCCGGTGGCCGAAGCCGAGGACGCCGCCTACGTCATCGAGCACCCCGCCGTGCCCTTCATCTCCTATCCGTATGAGTGGTCCTTTCCGGGGCTCAAGGCCGCGGCGCTCCTCACGCTCGATGTCCATCTCGAAGCGCTCGATCACGAAGTCACGCTTTCCGATGCGTCGGCGTACAACATCCAGTTCATCGGTGCGCGTCCCATCTTCATCGACTACTTGTCCTTCCGGCGCTACCGCGAGGGCGAGTTCTGGATCGGCCACCGGCAGTTTTGCGAGCAGTTTCTCAACCCCCTGTTGCTCACATCTCTGACGGGCGTCCCGTACCAGGCATGGTACCGGGGCAGCGTCGAAGGCATCCGGCCGTCGGAGCTCAAACCGCTCCTTCCACGGTGGAGACGGCTATCCTGGAAGGTGTTCACGCACGTCGTGCTCCAAGCCGGTTTCTCGCGGCGCCAGTCGTCAAAGAACGCCGCCCGTCTCTCGGGCATGAAGCTCCCGCTGGAGGCCTATCGGCGGATGCTTCGGTCCATGCGGCGATGGGTGGCCGGTCTGACCCCGGCGAAGTCGAGGCCGACCATCTGGGTCGACTACACCAACGAGCGGAGCTACACCGACGACGAGGTAGGGCGGAAGGTGGCGTTCGTGCGCGAGTTCGTCCAAGCCACGCAGCCTTCGATGCTCTGGGACATTGGATGCAATACCGGTGAATACAGCCAGGTGGCGGTCGAGAGCGGCGCGAGGACCGTCGTGGGATTCGAGAATGATCATGGCGCGCTCGACACCGCGTTTGCGCGAGCCAGCGAGAAGGACCTGCCGATTCTCCCCCTCTACTTGGATGCGGCCAACCCCAGTCCGAGCGAGGGGTGGAACCAAGCGGAGCGAAAAGGCTTGCGCGCCCGAGCCTCCGCGGACGCGATCCTCGCGCTCGCGGTGGTCCACCACCTCGCGATCGGGCGAAATATTCCGCTCGACCAGGTGGTCGAGTGGCTCGCGAACTTGGCCCCGGTCGGCGTGATCGAATTCGTCCCCAAGGCCGACCCCATGGTGCACGACATGCTTCGCTTACGGGAAGATGTCTTTGATGACTACACGGAGGCGGTGTTTCTGCAGGCGATCCAGCGGCACGGCGACGTGGTAAAATCCACCCGGGCAACCGCATCGGGAAGGCTCTTGGTATGGTACCGCCGGAGGTGAAACTCGGCACCCGCCGTGTACGGGCCGGAGCCCGCGTGCGACGGCCGCGCCATGAGATGCTGACCCCCGGATTGCTGCTCCTGGGGCCCGTGATCCACCTGCTTCGGTCGCACGGCTATTCGCTTCTCCGTACCGAAGTCCTGCTGCTGAGCGCGGCCGTGCTGCTAGCCGGCGCCGTCGTCGGGTGGATCATCCGTACCTCGGGCACGCCAGTGCGGCTCATGCTCATGGCCCTCGTCCTGAGCGCCGTCGTCGACCTCTATGTGCAAGGGGGCACCTTCCAGCGGGCGGCCCTCCTCTTGATCGCAATGGGGAGCGTGGTTGTCGTGTTCCGCGCCCACATGACCACGATCGCGTTTGCGATCGCCATCGCCGTGCTTCTGAGCACCATTGTGCTCCCGCCCGCCGAGCGGATCGTAGCGACCAGCAACACTTGGCCGCTCGAGCCGACAAACACGGCCCTGCCACCCGTGTTTCACATCGTGCTCGACGAGCACAGTGGCATGTCGAGACTCGAAGCCGTAGGAGGGGCGACGTTGTCAGAGGACATGGAGGCCTGGTATGAGCGCCGCGGGTTTCGGTGGTATCCCAACGCGTACAGTCCGTACTTCGACACCTACAACGCCCTGGCGAACCTGGTCAACCTGACCGCCGAGCCGCGCGATTCCGCGTATCTGGACAATCCGACGGGCACCCCACCCCGATTGCTCGAGAACCGCTACTTCGAGCGCATGCGGTCCAGGGGATACGCGGTGCGAGTGTACCAGCCGGACTACCTGGATTTCTGCTACCCCGCCTCGCCAGCGGTTCAGGCGTGCCAGACCTACCCCGCCAATTCGATCGCATACGTGGCCACGCTGCACCTGCCGCTCCCCGCACGGACCCTCTTTGTGGCGAACTACATCCTGGCCAATCAGTCCTACTTCTTCCGGCGACCGCTCCTGCTCTACCAGCGGCAGGTCCAACCCGCCCTCCGGCGAATGGGGGTGCCGGCGCCACCATGGGAGTGGGAGGGCGACCGTGCCATCCCGCCTCCAGGTGCCATCTTCGACCAGCTCGTCCGCGATGCCGCGGACGGTAGCCGCGGCATCCTGTTCTTCGCCCATGTGGTCTTGCCCCACTACCCCTACCAATACGACGCTGCCTGCCAGGCACATCATCGGCTTCGGAGCCGCCTCGATCGGCACAGTCCTCACGCGCCTGCGGGGCAGACCAACACGCCAGCCAGCCGGGCGCATCGCTACGCGCTGTACCGGGCGCAACTCCGCTGCCTCAACCTGCAGCTCGAGGCGTTCTTTGCCCGACTCGACTCGCTCGGTCTGTACCGCGATGCGGTGATCATGCTCCACGGCGACCACGGCACCCGCATCGCCATTCGCGAGCCGAAGGGCGCCGCCGTGGTCAAACGCCTCACACCCGATGACCTCCGGGACGCCTATTCCACCCTCTTCGCGGTCAAGGCACCCGGAGAGGGGGAGCGGGAGGGGCAGGGGGAGGGGTGGGGACTCACCCCCGGGCCCGACACGTCGACGGTCACGATTATCGAAGCCTTTCAAGGCCTGCTCGAGAGCGACTTCACCGGAGCCGATATTCACCCCACGGGCGAGCGGCGGGTCTTCGTGGTCGACGCGCCGGGCGAGGCGATGATCGAGGTGCGCTACCCCGATCCCGGGAACTCCCCGCCCCTGGAATAGCCATTAGTTCAAGCGGTAGCGAACTCCCACCACAAGGTGCCGTCGCAGCTGAACCCGCCACTCGAAGCCGGGCGGCAGCTCGCCGGGATCGAACATCGAGCCGCTGAGGACGCCCTCCGCTCGAACGACTCCGCTGATGCGTTCCCCCAAACGACTTTCCACGGCGAGAGCCGCCCGACCTCCGATGCGGATCCGGGACGACGACTCGGTCAGTCTCCAGACATCGATGACTGGGCCGGCCGAGAGGGTGAGGCCACCGTAGGGACCGAAACGCCGGAGGCGCATGGTCACCTCCGGCGCTATTTCGTAGAGCGTGAATTGCAGTTCCCCGGTCAGCACCGTGACCTCTTGGTCGGTCAGGGCGAGTCCGCTCCTGGCGCGGCGGACCACGACCCCGACGCCGAGGCGAGGGGTCCCCCGAGCCAGACCCAGGCCGACGACCGTCCCCCGCGCCGGGCGGAAGACGGCGCCGGTCGCGGGATCGCGCGAGGCGCCGCTGACCGCGGCCCACCCCACCTCGGCGGTGACCGTCCACGCCGCCGCCTGCGAGAGGGCCTCGGCCGGGACCGCAAGCAGGACGGCGATGAAGAGGATCCCTCGTCGAATCGGGTACACTACTGCATCACGAGGTTGAGCCATCCATTCACGTTCTTCTTGTCATCCAACACCACCCAATTCGCCTTGGCATGCACGCGGCCGGCGATGGAGTCCGCGACGGCAAATCCGATGACGTCGTCATTGGAGTTGAGGAAGCTGTGCAACGCCGAGAGGAAGTTGGCCCCTGACTTGGCCGCCTGCAGAACGCGGCTGGCACCTGTGGGGGTGAACACCTCCTTGTCTTTCGCGGCCTTGTAATCGTTGTAGGCCTGGCTCAGCGCCTTGAGCACCGCCTCGGACCGATTCTCGTCGGTACGGATTTCGCAGGCCGCGTCGTCGTCTTCCAACACGAAGAAGAGAAAGGCCTTGCCGGGGTTGGCCTGTTCGAACGCGTCCATTTGGTTCGCCGTGAACACGGTGGCGCTGCCGGTCCATGTGAGCGCGTTCATGTCCCAGACGTGCCCTGCCGGGGCATGCTCGCCCACGCACTGGATGCTCTTGATGTTGGAGGTATCCGTCGCGGTCGCCGGGCCCATGACATGGATCTCAAACTCGGGCTTCCCCTTCAACCAACCCTCAAAATCGTCGCGAAACTCGGCATAACTGATTGTGATGTTCGCATTCTGAACGTTGCCGCCGCCGCCCCCGCCCCCGCCCCCGC
>JBFGLJ010000119.1:0-8928 GCA_041576235.1 Gemmatimonadales bacterium
CTCCGGGTGACCGGCCTCTACTTGGCGACAGGGCCAATGATCTCAATGCATTTCGGCGTCACACCTCACTTCGTGCCCGGGAGACGGGCAGGGCGGGCCTCGCTCGCGCTGCTGGTGGTGTCCGCGGGCGCCGTGGTCCCCGGGGTCTGTCGGGCCCAATCCCTCGAGCAACGGGCCACCGTTGAACAATTCCGCGACTCGCTAGCCGGCATTCGGGACACGGTGGCCATGCAGCAGCTGGAACGGGCCATGATCATCCGGGCGAAGGACGATCGCGAGAACGCGATGATGCATCTCAAGCTCGGATTTCTTGCGTTGCGGCTGGCCGATCTCGGTCAAATGGGGCATTACGATGCCGCGGCATCGGAATTCGAATGGGTGACCGAACTCCAGCCCGCCTGGCCATACGGATGGTACGGGCTCGGGCTGGCCGAGTACGGTGTGGGCGACTCCCAGGTCTCCTTGGTCGCCGGCATCATGACCATGTTCGGCAAGGATGCGCTGTCGCGGTCCGCGAATGCCTTCGCCCGTTCGGCCGAGGTGGATCCCGGGTTCTCTCTGGGGTTGGTCGAACTCGCCCAGACGGCCATGAAGCAGCGCGTCAACATCAAGCTCGATGTGGCACTCGACGCGCTCCGCCGCTCGGCGAACACCCCGGCCGGCTCCCATCCGAATGTCCTCTTGGAACGCGGCCGCGTTGAGCGTGAAGCCGGCAGCCTCGACTCGGCGCTCGCGTCTTTCAACGGCTTCTTGCGGCTGGGTGGGGAGCCCGGCCTCGGTCTTCTCGAAGTGGCGCGGACTCGGTTCTTGCTCGGGTCGCTCGACGCGTTGGACGACTACCTCGAGGGCGCCGCCCACGACAGCCCGGTGGTGGTTGCGGAATACCGGAAGGATCTGTATCTCATCGCCACCCAGGGCGAGCTCGACCGGTATGACCGGACCTGGGGACGCCAACGGGTCGCGTTTCTCAGGCGGTTCTGGACCTCGCGCGACCGATCGGACCTACGACGCGACGGGGAGCGGCTCCGGGAGCACTACCGGCGCTTCTACTACGCGCGAAAGAACTTCGCGCTGGTAAGCACCAACCGGCACTATGATATCGTCGAGCGGTTCCGTTCCGAGAGCGAAGATTTCGACGACCGGGGCATCATCTACATCCGGCACGGCGAGCCGACCGATCGGGCTACCTACGCGGGGAGCAATCTTGAGCCCAATGAGTCGTGGCGGTACGCCCGTGCCGATGGCGACCTGATCTTCCACTTCATCGCTCGAGAAGACGTCCAGGACTACAAGCTGGTCGAGAGTCTGTTCGATGTGCTTGGCCACAGCGAGGCCGTCGTGCTCCGGGGGACGAGTGTGACCGCGCATCCCATCGCCTCGGCGCTATTGAACTCGCGCGAACATCTCTCCCCCGTGTACAGCCGCATCCAGACCGCGGGCCTAGCCAGCACCAACCGTTTCCAAGCCGAAGAACGTGCCCTCGGCCGGACCAGCATCGAGCTCGGCACCACGAGCGACACCTATGAGCTGACCTTCGCCCGGCCGCTCCGGGCCCAAACCCAGGTCCTGGCCGTCGGGCGCGACGCCGACCAGCACGAGGTCCAACTCACCTTCGCGATCCCCGGCTCGGCGCTCGATCCCTTGCCGGTTCAAGGCGGCACCGTGTACCCGGTGCGTCTCTTGTTCGTGGCCCGGGACTCGGTGGGCGCCGTGGTTGGCACCTGCGATACCACCCGGCTCTTCCTGGCCCGCCACCCGGTCCCCCGCCACGAATTCTTGGTGGGCCGCGTGTCGGTCGACGTGCCGGCAGGCATGCTCACCTACCGGCTTGCGGTGCAGCAGGGCGAACACGCGGGCCTCATTCTCCCGACCGACACCGTCGACGTGCGCTCCGCCGACGGCCGCGAGCTGGCCTTGAGCGACCTGGTGCTCGGCGCACGCTGGAGCACCCTGGTGTGGCAACCCACGCCGCTGGACTCGGTGTACTTCAATCCGCAGGCCATCTACCGGCCGGACGATTCACTCGAACTGTACTATGAGATCTACGGGCTGGCGCCCCAGTTGGAATACAAGACCCAGCTGACGGTCACCAAGCGCGGGGGCGGCGGCGGCTTCTTGGGGATCGGAAAACTGTTCGGCGGTGGCGGTGCTGAGATCAGCATCAAGTTCGAGGAACGAGCCCCCGGTCCCGTCGTGCGAAGCCGGCGTACTATCGAACTCGGGAAACTCAAGGAAGGCCATTACACCCTCGAAGTCACCGTGACCGATGCCCAGGACCGGGTCCAGCGGCGGAAGCAAGATTTCCAGGTCGTTGGCAAGGCAAAGTAGGACGCCGGTTCACCTGGGATCGTGGACGCTCGCCGTGGTCGGCGCGGCATGCCTCCTCGCACCCCACACACTCGGTGCGCAATCCACTGAGCAGCGCCGTACCCTCGATCAGTTCCACGATTCCCTCACGACCGTCACCGATACCCTGTCGCTGCTCGGGCTCGAGTCGCGCCTGATCGAGACGGCCCGAGAGAACCGCGACGACGCGCTGCTCCATCTCCGGCTCGGCTTCTTGGCGCTCCGGCTGGGCGAGCTCGGAGACAAGTCCCACTTCGACGACGCGGCCGGCGAGTTCGAGTGGGCCGCGGAGTTGGAACCCGGCTGGCCGTATCCGCTCTACGGACTCGGCCTCGCCGAGCGGGAACTGGGTCGGGGGACCGGCAGCCTGCTGCTCGGGGTCAAGTCCATGCTCGGGAAGGACCAGGGCACCAAGGCGGTGTCGGCCTTCGCCGAGGCGGTGGAGCGTGAGGCGGGATTCCTCCCGGCCCTCACCGAGTTGGCCGCCACCAACGACAGTCTCAAGCTCAACCGGCAACCCGATCTCGTCCTCGATGCCTACCGCCGGGCCACGACCACGGCGGCAGCCGACTCGGCGCCGTTTCATTTATTCCGAGGGCGGGTCGAACGCGCCTACGGCGACCTCGACTCGTCGCTGGCCGCGTTTCGACGCTATCTCGATCTCGGGGGCAACCGCGGGCTGGCGCTCTTGGAGATCGCGCGGGCGCGCCTGGCCCTGGGCGACGCTTCGGCGGCAAACGAGTACTACCAAGGGGCCGCGTGGAACGATCCGGTCCTGGTCGCGCTCTACCGGTCGGACCTCAGTCCCATCGCGGCCGACAGCCAGCTGGCCCGGTTCGACCGGCTCGAGGGCGCCAAGCGGGCCCAGTTCCTCCGCCAGTTCTGGGGTGCCAAGGACGCCGCCGATCTCAGAGCCGACGGCGAGCGCCTGGCCGAGCACTACCGCCGGCTTCGCATTGCCCGCCAGCAGTTCCGGCTCGGCCCGTTCAGGCGGGTCTACGACTACGGCGAGCGCTACCGCTCGGGCAGCCATGAGCTGGACGACCGGGGCATCATCTACGTCCGCCACGGCGCGCCGGTCGATCGCCAACTCCACGTGACCCCGCAGTCCACGGCCTACGGATCCGAGTCGTGGGTGTACACCCTCGAGCAGCAGCCGCTGGCCTTTCATTTCGTCGCCCGACAAGACCCCGACGACTACCGCCTCGTGGACAGCCCGCTCCGGTTGCCGGGTGGTGCCAGGGAAGAGTTTCTGCTGCGCTACGCTCCACGACTGCTCTACGCCCAAGCCGGCCGCCCCGTCCGCGAGAACAATCTTCGAATACGCACCCTCCGCGACCTCGCGGTGGGCACCACCACCGACAGCTACGAGCTGCGGTTCGAGCGGCCGCTCGATGCCATCGCCCAACTCGTCGTGGCCGGCGCAACCGGACGCACCAGCCACCTGCACATCGCCTACGCGATCCGGGGCCAAGATCTCCGAGGGGGAACAGAAGGAGCGGGCACCCAACTCGTGCGCGGATGGGTCTATCCCGTCACGCTGCGCGCGGCGGTCATGGATTCGGTCGGCCAGGCCGTGGCCCGGGTCGACACCACGGTCCTGTTTGCCGCTCCGGCGCGGATGGGCGATGGCGACCATCTTCTCGGCCATCTCGCCATCCCCGTCCCCGGTGGGCCGCACACCCTGCGATTCGCGGTGAGCCAGAAGGAGGCCGGCGGGGTGTTCCCGCGGGAAGCGATCGACGTGCGGGTGCCGGGCGAGGGGGACCAGCTCACGCTGAGCGACATCGTGGTGGGGGTGCGCGAGGTCGGTCTGGCCTGGGTCGGTCCCGCGGGCGACTCGGTGCATTTCAATCCCTACCGGGTCTTCGCCGAAGGCAGCCGGCTCGAGCTGTACTACGAGGTCTACGGCCTGACCCCCGATGCGCCCTACGAGACCGAGATCAAGGTGAAGCGGAAGGGCGGGGGACTGCTGCGAAAGATCTTTGGCGGCGGCGGCAAGACCATCTCGATCCGGTTTTCGGAGACGGCGGTCGGTCCCGTGGCCCGGGCCCGGCGGACCATTGACCTCCAGGGCCTCAAGTCGGGTGAGTACACCCTCACGATTGCCGCGTCGGTGCCCGGGAGGCAGCCGGTCGAGCGCGAACACATCTTCGTCATCCAAGAGCCCGCGCTGACCACCGACGTTCCTTGACTCCGCCCGGCGCGGTCCCCTAGCTTCGGCCCATGGAGTGCTCTCGCTGCGGCGCCGAAGTCCAGCGCGAATGGAAGGTCTGCCCTCAATGCGGGCTTTCCCTCGACCCCACCACCCCCATCAGCGCCATTCTCCAATACGACGTCTCGGAAATGGACATCGTCCGCGAGGCGTTGGAGGACGAGTATGAGTTGATGGAAGAACTGGGGCGCGGCGGGATGGCCATCGTCTACCGGGCCAAGGAAAAGCGCTTGGACCGCGAGGTGGCGATCAAGGTGCTCCCGTTCTCCCTGGCCTTCGACCAGGAGTTCGTGGAGCGGTTCGAGCGCGAGGCGCGCACCGCGGCCGGGCTCGAGCACCCCAACATCATCCCCATCTATCGGGTCGGCCATTCGGGCAAGGTGGCCTATTTCGTCATGAAGCTCCTCCGGGGCCAATCGCTCACCGGGCTCTTGGCCCAGCGCGGGCGGCTCACCCCCGAGGAGATCGTCCCGCTCATGATTCAAACGGCGAGTGCCTTGGGCCACGCCCACCAGCGCGGCATCGTGCATCGCGACGTCAAGCCCGATAACATCATGTTCGACGACTTCGGCGCCGCGATCGTCACCGACTTCGGGATCGCCAAGGCGGCGAGCGGTCAGCGGCTGACGGGCACCGGCATGTCGATCGGCACGCCGCATTACATGAGTCCCGAGCAGGCCCGGGCCCAGGACCTGGACGGCCGAAGCGACATCTACAGCCTCGGCGTGGTGGCCTATCAGTGTCTCACGGGCTCGGTACCCTTCGACGGCGACGACAACTTCGCCATCGGCTACCGCCACATCATGGATCCGGTGCCGAAACCGACCTTGGACAGCGCCGAGGAGCGCCAGCTCTACGAGGTCATCTGGCGCATGCTCCAGAAGGAGCCGGGCGAGCGCTACCAGAATAGCGCCAAGCTGATCGCCGAGTTGGGCGGAGAGGTGACCTCGCGCGGTGGCCGAATCAGCATGGCAGGGGTGGCCGGGCCGTCACCGACCATCACCTCCGCCCCCACCACGCCGCTGCCGGGCACGGCCGGACTCGGCGCGGCTATTCCGCCCCCGCCAACCAGTCGCCGGCCGGTGGCCAAACGCCCTCCGGCGGCCGCGGCCACGAAGAAGTCTTCGGGGCTGGGGTGGCTCTTTCTCGCGGCCTTGGCGTTGGGGGGCGGCGGAGCGGCGGCCGCCTATTACTTGAAGCTCGGTCCCTTCGCGACGGGCGCGGAGGTATCGCCTCCGCTGGCCACGGCTCCGCTGGCCGATTCGTTGGCGACGGCCGATGTCGACACCGTCCCTCCCGACTCCGTCCTGCCGCGCGACACCGCCCGGGTCGACCCGTCACCGGACCAGGCTCCGGCCCGGCCGGCGGCGCAGCAGCCCCAACCGGCCCCACCCTCACCCTCACCCCCCGCGCGCCCCGGGCCGCCGCCGCGCGACAGCGGGGCCATCCGGATCCGGAACTTGCCGGCCGGAAGCCAGGTCATGATCGACGAGGTCGAGTCGCGCACCTCCACCACCAGACTTCCGGCGGGTCCTCACGTGATCGCGGTAATCGCGCCCCGGTACAACTTCTACGCCGATACCATCACCGTCAGGGCCAACGAGCTCATCATCTACGAGCCCCAGCTCTCGGCCTTCGGCCAGCCGGCCAAGGACAAGTCGCGGGCCATCGTCTCCCGGGTCGCGCCCCACTGCGACGGGCCCACGCCCGGCTACAACGCCCAGAACATCTGCTTCGACGTCCGGCCCCGGCCCCAGGTGCCGACCTTCGTGCCCATCCCGGCCAACGCGCCCCGGCTCCCCAACCCCTCGCAGCTCCTGATCCATGTGAGGGCCGACGGCAGTGTCGCCGAGGTGCGCGAGCTCAAGCCCAGCAACGTCCGGCTGTTCGAGGCGGCGGCGCGCCGCCTGGCCCAGACCATCACCTGGAACCCGGCCACCAAGCGCGGGATCCCGGTGGACGCGTGGACGCCGTGGGAGTTCTCCCCCCAGCGCCGGTAGGCGCTGGGACGAGAACAGTCTTGAGTCTCGAGACCGGAGACGATAGACCTCAGACTCACGCCTCACGACTCCCGACTCATGACTCACGACTCATGACTCCATCCATCCATCCCACCGCCTTCATTGCCCCCGGGGCCGTCGTCATCGGCGACGTGACCCTGGGCGAGGACGCCTCGGTCTGGTACAACGCCGTGGTCCGGGGGGACATGGCGCCGATCGCCATCGGGGCCCGGTCCAACATCCAGGACGGGTGCGTGGTGCATGTGGACGAGGGGATCCCCTGCTGGGTGGGCGAGCGGGTGGTGGTGGGCCACCGGGTCATCCTCCACGGCTCGAGGGTGGAGGACGACTGCCTGATTGGCATGGGGGCCATCCTCTTGAACGGAGCGACCATCGGGGCGGGGAGCCTGGTGGCCGCCGGAGCGGTGGTGCCCGAGGGCATGACGGCGCCGCCCCGCTCTGTGGTGATGGGGATACCGGGGCGGATCGTCCGGCAGGTGGACGATGCCATGGCGGAGCGCATGTCCAGCGGGTGGAAGCACTATGTAGAGGAGGCGAGGGCCCATGCGGCGGGGAAGTATGGGAGGCCGTGAGGACTGACGACTCACGACTCACTCACGCCTCACGACTCACATCTCACGACCCCTTATCATTTATCATTTTGTGATGTGAATACTTTTTCGCCGCGTCGCGCGGTCCATTTCACCACTATTGTTTTGTCCAGGGTTTTGTCCTAGCTTGCCAATCCGTCTTTCTGGTAACACGGACGTATATTTCTCCTACAGTTGAAGTTGGAGGGATCCCCCGGCACCGCCTTTTCGGGCGGGAATCCCCCTCTTCGCCACCGACCGAGGCCGATCGAATGGACCAGACCTCCCCGTTGTCTCCTGCTCATCTCTCGTCCAATGCCATCACCGTGTTGGAGAAGCGCTACCTGATCAAGGACGAGAGCGGGGAGCCTACCGAGCGGCCTGAGGAGCTCTTTTGGCGGGTGGCCCGGACAACCGCGGCACCGGACCGGCTCTACGGGGCCAGTGCGGGTGCGGTGGAGGAGCTGGCGCACGCGTTCTACGGGCTCATGGCCGAGCGGGACTTCATGCCCAACTCGCCCACCCTGATGAACGCCGGCCGGCCGCTGGGACAGCTGTCGGCCTGCTTCGTCCTCCCGGTCGAGGACACCCTGGCCAACGGCAAGAACGGCATCTACGACACGCTCAAGGCCATGGCCCTGGTCCACCAGTCGGGCGGCGGGACCGGGTTCAGCTTCAGCCGGCTCCGGCCCAAGAACGACATCGTCCGCTCCACCATGGGGGTGGCGTCGGGGCCGGTCAGCTTCATGACCCTCTACGATTCCTCGACCGATGTGGTCAAGCAGGGCGGCACCAGGCGCGGGGCCAACATGGGCATCCTCCGCGTCGACCACCCCGATATCATCGATTTCATCACCTGCAAGGCCGACACCACCAAGATCACCAACTTCAACATCTCCGTGGGCGTGACCGACGCCTTCATGGACGCGGTGGAGAAGAACGAGGACTACGACCTGATCCACCCCAAGACCCAGGCGGTCGTGGGGCAGCTCAACGCGCGCGAGGTGTGGCGGCAGATCATCCACGGCGCCTGGAAGACCGGCGAGCCGGGGGTGTTCTTCATCGACCGGGCCAACTACTACAACCCGGTGCCCCATCTGGGCGGCTACGAGGCCACCAACCCCTGCGGCGAGCAGCCGCTGTTGCCCTACGACGTGTGCAATCTGGGGTCGGTCAACCTGGGGCAGTTCGTGGTGGACGGGAAGGTCGATTGGGACCGCCTGGCCCAGGTGGTGCACCTCTCGACCCACTTCCTCGAGAACGTGATCGATGCCAACAACTACCCGCTGCCGGAGATCACCGACTTGGCCAAGCGGATCCGGCGGATCGGGCTCGGAATCATGGGCTGGGCCGACGTCCTGGTTCGACTCGGCATCCCGTATGATTCGGAGGAGGCCGTCGACCTGGCCCGCCAGGTACAGAAGTTCATCGACGAGGAGGCCAAGAAGGAGTCGGAGCGGCTGGCCGGCATCCGGGGCGTGTTCCCCGAGTGGGAGAACTCGATTTGGGGACCGGACGAGACCTGCGCCCGGGGGCCCAAGGGCGAGCGCATCCGGCCGATGCGCCGGCTTCGAAACTGCAACGTCACCACCGTGGCACCCACCGGCACCATCTCGATCATCGCGGGCTGCAGCTCGGGCATCGAGCCGCTCTTCGCGGTGGCGTTCATGCGGAACCAGGCCGGGGTGCTCATGCCGGACGTGAACCAGGACTTCGTCCGCATCGCCACCGACGAGGGCTGGCATTCCGAGGACCTGACGCGGCGGATCGCCGAGAG
>JBFGLJ010000120.1:0-8916 GCA_041576235.1 Gemmatimonadales bacterium
ACCGAGTTCGAGACCGCCATGGCGCCCGCTACTGATCTCGCGCCAGCGACCTTCGAGGGCCAGGGCCAGGAACGGGACGGGCACGATTTCGTAGCCGAGGCCCGCGGCCCAGCTGCCCCATACCAAGTCGCTCTCCCCGGTACCGACGCCACCTGCAACCCCAACCACCCCATACGGTCCAGGGCTGCCACCTCGAAACAGGGTGAGGTCCGCCCCCAGTCCCCATAGTCGCTGCTCCACCGCTCCTCGGCGCGCGATCATGGTCCCGTTGAGTGAATAGCCGATGCCGCCCGCCAGCGGCCGCCCGAAACCGACCCGGTAGGTCGACCAGTCCGAGCCGCCCTCCTGGAGCCACCGGCCGGCCTCCACGCTGAGGTTCTGTGCGGCGACCGGATGCCCAGCCACGGTCGCGAGAACCAGAATCCATAGGTGTCGCATAGCGGTCACTCCACTCGCCTCGGTTCGCCGCTCCTGAGGTTGACCGTGTAGGTGTTCCCGGGGCGGCAGTTGAGCCAAATGCGGGCCCGGATGGTCGAGTCGTTCACCAGCTCAGGCCGCTTCCCGGTATAGAGCAACGGGATCGGGACCGACTCACCAGCGCGCCGAATCTCCATGACCCGCTCGATACACCGCGTGCCGGTGCTGTCGGTGGCGACCCGGGAGTCGGTGAACCAGACCTCGACCCCGCCAGGGACGCTGAGCGCAAGGCTATCACCCAACGGCTGGAGCGAGGCTTCCCCCGCCACGGGTGCTGGGGCGACTTCCCCCTCCCCTGCCATTCCCCCTCGGGGAGTCCCTTCGGGTACCGCTCGGGGGCGGTCTCCGGCGCAGCCGGATGCGAGGACCAGGGCCAGGACGGGAACGAATGGCCTCCAAAGGCGATCGATCATGCAGGGTGGTCCGGCTCCTCTCCTAGGAATTCAGAGGTGTCGGGTGTCGCGTCTTCGGCAACATGCAGCACCCGCTGCAGTTCTGGTGAGCGGCGCAGGAACTTGAGCCAGGCCAGGAGCCCGCCGAAGCCGACGATGGCAGCGGTCAAGATGGTGACGGCTAGTCCGGCGCGCGGACTCGACACTCGGCCTGCCAAAACCGAGCCAAGGAGGCCGCCGAGGTGTGACGCCGCCCACGCCACGAACGGGGTGAGCAGCCAGCCGAGTATCCGAACCGCGAGCCGCAGTAGGCGCATCGCCTACGCGCGGCGCCGCCCAATCGCTGAGAGAAGTGCTGCGAGGGCTATGCCCGGCAAGAAGGCGACGGCGAAGGTGGGGAGCGCCCACCGAGCGCCCGGGAAGCCAGTGATGACGGCGGCGGCGCCCACGAGCCCCGTGAGGACGAGGGTGACCGCCAGCAGAGCCGTCACCGATGGCTCCCCTCGCTTGGCCCGATGATTGGCGAGAATGGTCGCGCCCATCCAGGCGAGGAATGTCCCGGCCATCCACCAGACCGGGTGATACCACCAGTTACTGCCGCCACCGATCTCGAGCCATCGGTTGGAGTAGGTACCGATCCATTGAAGCAGCGCAACGTCGATGATCAAGAAGACGACCGTGGCTCCGAGCCCGATCCCGGCCGCTCCGGCAATCCCTTCCGTGCTGCGTGCCTTGGTCCAGAGGCCCGGCAGCGTCGCGGTGAGCGCCAGGCCCACCAGGACGATGATCGCTTGCAGGGCGGTTTCGGCCTGTCCCTCGAGGAACCGGGACCCCAGGGAGAATGCCAGGACCAGGATGGCCTCGAGGACACCCAGCTTCAGGGACCCGCGGACGATGCGCGGGAACTCGGTCAGGTCGATGTCCCGGTCCAGCTCGACCGCTGAACTCATGCAATCTCCCGGATGGCGAGAAGTGCCGAAGTATAGTGCCCAAGCCTATTTCGGGCCAAGATCGGGGGACGCGTCGCCACCCGGACGGCGTTGGTTACCAGGTGAGGCCGAGGTGGCTCGCGGCCACCCGGAGGCCGATTTGGGTGAGGGCGGGTTCCACCTCTTCGATGGACTGGGTGAGCGGGGCAACGATGGTGGCGAAACCGCCCGTGGCTACCACCTTCGGTGCGGTGCGGCTCGGCCATTCCTTCCGAATGCGCCGGATCATGCCGTCGACGGCATCGGCGGCGCCGAACAGCACCCCAGCCTGGATACAGTCTTCGGTGCGGCGGCCAATGACCGAGGCCGGGGGTTCCAGTTCGGCGGCGGGGAGCTTCGCGGCCCGGCGGGTCAGCTGATCGGCCGAGGTCTTGAGCCCCGGCATGATCGCCCCGCCGATGAACCGCCCGCCGGTGATGCAATCGAATGTGGTCGCGGTGCCGAAGTCGACCACCACGGTATCGGTTCCATACTGGTCGATTGCCGCCAGGCCGTTCACAATGCGGTCGGCACCGACGGTGAGCGGCTCATCCACATCGAGCACCAGCGGCACGTTCGATCGCGCATCCACCGCGGTCACCGGGGCGCCCGTGGCCACGAGGATCCCTTCGACCACGCTTTGGGTGACGCCCGGCGCCACCGAGGCCAGGCACACCGCCTTGACCTCATTGGGCGAATGACCGAACTGGATGAGAAAGCCACCGAACGCTTGGCCCCATTCGTCCGGGGTCCGGTCCGGATTCGTCGTCAGTCTCCAATGGCGCAGCATCCGTTCGCCAGCGAAGATCCCGGCTGTGATCTCCGTATTGCCGATATCGACGGTCAACAGCATGGGCCGAATCTAGGAAGGTCCACGGCGTGGCGTAAGCGGCTCGCCGTCGGCCGGTTCCCTGCCGGTTGGCGCGTCGGCCACGACGATCCGCCCGGCATCGACCCGGGCAATGGCGCCGCTCGGTTCGGCGATCAGAAGCGCGCCGGTCGGATCGATCCCGCGGCATACCCCCGGACGTGGCTCGTGGATGCTCCGGCCGTTCAGCCAATCGCGTCGCGCGAGCGCGTCGACGGAACGGGGATCGAGCCGGGTGGCCTCGAGCGAGAGTTCTCTCAGGGCTCGCACCACCGGCCTCACCAGCCGATCGGGAGTCAGCGCGGGCCACTGGTGTCCAAGCCACGTGGCCGCGCGACGCAGGACAGGAGGTGGGCGGTTTTCGACGTTGATCCCCACACCGATCGCGGCCCACTGGAGGGCATCTCCGTGCCACCGCATTTCGGTCAGGATGCCGCCGACCTTGGCGTCCCCAAGCATGAGATCATTGGGCCACTTGATCATGATTCCGCCGACGCCGGCGCGCTCCAGGGCGTCGGCCACGGCGAGTCCGGCACTCAGGCTCACCACCAAGGGCTCCGATGCGCGAGAAGGCGGCGGCGCCGGGCGCCGAAGGACACTGAGCCAGAGGCCACCGGGCGGAGACGACCACGTGGCGCCGCGCCGCCCTCGCCCCGCCGTCTGTTCAGCGGCCACGACGGCGGTGCCGTCGGGAGCGTCGTTCTCCGCCAAGCGACTGAGCTCGTCTTGAGTCGAGTCCAGGCGCCGATGGACGACCACCGCGGGAGATCTCATGTGCCGAGCGCGCCGAACCAGACCAGCGTGAACAGCCCGATGGCCACGCAGTAGGGCGCAAAGCGGTGGAACAGACCGGACCCCAGGAGTCGCACAAGGAAGCGGATGGCGAACACCCCCGAGACCAAGGCGCCGCCAAACGCCCACGCGTAGGCCGGTTCGATGCTTGCCGGGTCGATACCCAGGCGGAGCCCTTCGAGGAGTCCGCTCCCGGCGATGGCGATGACCGAGAGCAGGAAGGAGAACTCAGCGGCGGGATGGGGTCCGATCTTCCCCCAGAGTGCCGTGGCGATGGTGGTGCCACTGCGGGAGATGCCTGGCAAGATGGCGACGGCCTGGGCCGCGCCGATGGCGAGCGCATCGAGAGGACCCACTGTTGCGCGGCTGGATTGGGCCTGGGTCCAGCGCGTGCTCCAGAGGACGAGGGCCGTGATGAGAAAGCTTACACCCACCAGCGTGGTGGAATGGAAATGGCGCTCGACGAGCCCACGGAATCCGATGCCGACGGCCGCGGCGGGCACGGACCCGAGCACGAGGAGCCCGGCGAACCCCCAACTTGCCCGATCGCCCCGGACCATGCCGCTCAGCACGGAGACGATGCGCTCGCGGTAGACGATGATCACGGACAGAAGGGTGGCCACGTGGACCATGATCTCGAAGGTGATGCCGGGCGACGAAAACCCCAGCAACGCTTGGCCGACGACCAGGTGCCCGGAGCTCGAGATGGGGAGGAATTCGGACAGGCCTTGGACGACGCCGAGGAGGAGCCCTTCCCACCAGGCCAGGCTCATGCGATGGCGTCGCGGTAGAGCGCCTCGTACATGGGGACAACGGTGGTCGACGCGTACCCGTTCGCCTTCTCGATGGCGGCTTCGCGCATGGCGCGGTAGCGACCCGGATCCTGCAGGAGTTCGACGGCCCGGCGTCCCATGGCCTCCACCGATCCGACGGGTTCGAGGATGCCGCTCACGCCGTCCTGGATGAGTTCGGGCACCCCGCCCGCCCGGGTGCTCACCACCGGGGCCCCACACGCCATCGCCTCCAGGGCGGCAAGACCGAACGATTCGGACTGGGACGGCAGCAGGAAGAGGTCGCAGGCCTGCAGCAAACTCACCACCGAGTCGAGCCGGCCCAGGAACCGGACGTCTTCCGCGACACCCAGGGTTCTGGCCTCCTCCTCCGCGAGATCCCGATCCGGTCCGTCGCCAATCATGACGAGAGTCGCCTTCATGTAGCGATGAATGCGGGCAAACACGCGGATGACATCCTTGACCCGCTTCACCTCGCGAAAATTCGAGGCGTGGCCGATGAGCTTGTGATCGGGAGGCGCGAGCCCCTCGCGCGCCGGGGAGTCATTGGGCTGGTAGCGATCGAGATTGACAAAATTGGGGATGACCCGCAGGTCGCACTGCACGCAGCCGAAGGCGCGATTGGTTTCGTCCTTGAGATACTCGGAGACGGCACTCACCCGGTCGGATTGTTCGATGGAGAACTTGGTGATGGCGAAGAAACTCGACTCCTGCCCCACCAGCGTGATGTCGGTGCCGTGCAGGGTCGTGATGACCTTGATCGGGTGCTTGTCGGCGAGCATCTGCCGCGCCAGGTAGGCCGTGGTGGCATGCGGGATGGCGTAGTGCACGTGGAGAATGTCGAGCTTCTCGCGGAGGATCACCTCGTGCTGCTTGGACGCGAGGGCCAACGTGTAGGGGAAGTACTCAAAGAGCGGGTAGCGGTTGATCCGGGTCTCGACCTCGTGCATGAACACCCGCTCCGCGTAGCCGCGCAGCCGGAAGGGAGAGGTATAGGTCACGAAGTGCACCTCGTGGCCACGCTGCGCCAACTCGAGCCCGAGTTCGGTGGCGACCGCCCCGGATCCCCCATAGGTCGGGTAACAGGTGATGCCAATACGCATGGTCGTCTACGAGTCTCCTCGGTTGGTGTCCGCCCATCCCGTCGCGATCTGCTCGGCCTGCGCCTCGGGTGACCTGGTGGCGTCGATCAACAACGGCTCGCCGCCCAGCTGGTGGCGAAACCACGTCTCCTGGCGCTTGGCGTATTGACGGGTACTCGTCGCGACCGCCGCCGCCACACTCTCCCGGCTTCGCTGCCCGTGAAGATACTCAACCGCTTCGCGGATCCCGATGGCATCGAGCCCTGGCGAGCGGGGTGCATGCCCTTCCGACAGCACCGCGGCCACTTCCTCGATCAGGCCGCGGCGCACCATGTCGTCCGAGCGGCGGGCTATCCGCTCATGCAACACGTGCCGTGGCGCCGTCAGCACGACGAACCAGGGCTCCACGCTGCCGAGTTGTTTCGCGGTTCGTTGCCAATAGCAGAGGGGACGGCCCGTCAGCAGGGCGATTTCGATGGCCCGGCTGGCCCGCTGGCGGCCACCACCGCCGAAAGACGAATCCAAACGCGTCGCCACCCGCACCAACTCACGGCTCTCGAGCGTCGCCGTCCAGGCAGCCACCCGCCGCCGCCGCGCGGGATCGAGCGGCGGCTCGGCAAAGAGGCCATCGGTCAGCGCGCGAATATAGAGGCCTGTCCCGCCGACCACGGCCGGCCACCGGCCGCGCGCGCGGATACCGTCGATCCATGCCGGCGCCGCCGCCGCGAAGCGACCCGCGCTATACCGCTGCCCCGGATCGACGAGGTCGAGGCCGTGGTGGGCAACCCGCGCCTGCATCTTGCGCGTGGGCTTGGCGGTCCCGATGTCGAGACGCCTGTAGACCTGGCGCGAGTCCGCCGACACGATCTCGAGCGGCCAGTGCTTCGCGAGGGCCAAGGCAACGGCGGTCTTCCCCACGGCCGTTGGGCCCGTGATGATCGGAACCCTAGCTGCGTCCAAATCGGCGCTCCAGCTCCGCTCGCGGCAGTTGCACCAGGGTCGCGCGACCGTGCACATCGTGCGGCGGGAGCTGGGTCTCGAACAACCGAAGCAACAGGGCGCGCATCTCGGCCTCGCTCAGCCGCTGCCCCGCCTTGACGGCCGCTCGACAGGCATAGGTGGCCGCGAACCGTTCCAGCTGATTGGCCCAGCCCCCGAAGCGTCCCCGGGCCAGGTCGGCAACCATCTCCTGAAAGCACTGGGTCGCGTCGAATCGAGGATGCGGGGCTGGGACCGCCGTGAGCACAACCGTGCGACCACCGAACCCTTCGATGTCGAAACCGATCTGTGCCAACGCTTCGCGATGCACCTCGACCACCTCCAACTCTTCATCGGTCAGGTCCACCGTGATGGGCAAGAGCAGCCGCTGCGACATAGCCTCTGCTCCCTGGAGCTGCAACATGAACGCCTCGTACAACACCCGTTCATGGGCCGCGTGTTGATCGACAATCACCAATCCGTCGGGACCTTCATAGGTGATGTAGGTGTCGAAGGCCTGAAAGAGCGGTACCCGGAACCCGTCCTCGGACGGGTCCGTCCCGCCCTCGGGGCCCGGCTCGGCGAGGTCCCCGTGGCCTGAGTGCGGGTGGGATGTGCCTGGCTCGGCAGGGGGAGCGAAGAGGGTCCTCGCGTCCCGCCCGGCGCCGCGCCCCGAGGCCGCTGGCTCGGGCATGGGGCGCCACGTGCCCGCTGTGGCGGCGGCGATGGGCGTGCCGAGCGCCGCTCGAATGGCCTCCTCGATGGCGCGCTCGAGCCCAAACCGATCGCGAAACCGGACCTCGCGCTTGGCCGGATGCACATTGACATCGACATCGCCCGGTGCCGTGTCGATGGCGAGGCAGAGCGACGGCCGGTCGCCGGGATGGATGGCTGCGCGGTACCCGGCTTCCGCCGCCCGAATCAGGAACGGGTCCTTGAACGGGCGGCCGTTCACCAACAGCAGGGTGCGGCGCCCGCTCGGGGCGGCGTCGGCCGGGCGTTGGGCGAAGCCCTCGACCCTGAACCCGCCAACGGCGTAATCGACCGGCACCAGCGTCCCGGCTAGATCGCGCCCCCAGATCCCGACCAGCCGCTCGAGCACTGAGTGTCCGGCAGGCACATTGAGCCGCGGCCTGCCGTCGACCACCAACTCGAACCCGACGGCCGGGTGCGCCAGGGCCAGGGTCGCCACGGCGTCCTGGGAAGCCCGGGTCTCGCTCCCGACCGATCGCAGGAACTTTCGCCGCGCAGGCGTATTGAAGAAGAGACCGCGCACGGTCACCGTGGTGCCGCGTTGCCGGGCGACGGGCTTGACATCGTCGATCCGACCGCCGGTGACGGTGATCTCGGTCCCCTCGCCCTCACCATCGGAGGTCGTGAGGGTGAAGCGGGAGACCGACGCGATGGACGGGAGGGCCTCGCCACGGAATCCAAGGGTGGACACCCCCACGAGGTCGGACGCGCTGGCGATCTTGCTGGTGGCGTGCCGTTCGAGCGCGAGCACGGCACCGGCCCGGTTCATGCCGATCCCGTCATCGCGAACGGTGATGCGTGTCTTCCCACCCTTCTCCAGTTCGACCGCGACGTGCCGGGCGCCGGCGTCGATCGCGTTCTCCACCAACTCCTTGACGACGGACGCTGGTCGTTCGACCACCTCGCCCGCTGCGATCTGATCCGCGACGGCGTCGGGAAGGATGGCGATACGGTGCGTCACTGAGACGGCTTCCGTCCCGGAATCCATCTGAGGACGACGAACGCGTCCGACCGCATCCAGCCATCCTGGTTCGATGGCGCGCGAACCAAACGCCAGCCGCGGTTGGCCGACTGGAGTTCCACCGCCGCTCCTGATTCCGCCGAGCCGATGTGCGGCGCCCGTTCGTGTGGGGAAACTCGGAGCGGCGTCTTCCGGAGCACGAGCGCGATGGGACGTCGCAATGTGCGCTCGACCCCGAGCGCGGCGCCGCCCATCATCAAGGCGATCCCGAGCACGATGGCCCAGCGGCGGACCAGCACGGGTTTGACAATGATCCCCCCCCAACCCAGCACCCAGAGCAGCCCGGCGAGGACGAGCAGCTCGTCGCGGGTGATGAGGGGTACGCGGAGGAGCGTGGCCGAGGTGTTATCTGGTGGGGGCACCAACTGGAGGGCCCGGCGGATCCTCATGTTTCGGGGCGCCAGACGGGCCGCCATGTTCCACGCCCATTGGGCACGGGTCTCCTCTCCCAGGCGGTAATAGGAGGCGCCGAGGTTATACCAGTGAGCGGGCACATGAGGGGCCAGGACGACGCGCTGCTGAAATCCTTCGGCGGCACGACTGAGCGACCCGACCTCATACGCCGCTTCGGGGGACGGCGCGGTGGAAGGCGTCTGCCCCATGAGGGGCGTCCCCAGGACCAGCAGCAGGCCGGCGGCCGCTGTGGACCGCCGCCCCCAGCGCCTGCGATCGGGTGGCGCGGCAGGGTTCGGACGAACCGGCGCTCCCACCTCGGCCAAGAGGTCCTGCACCTCGGCGAGAACGGCGGAGAGCCCGGGATCGTCGGTACCCAGACCCCTGCCCCTGCCCCCGCC
>JBFGLJ010000121.1:0-8826 GCA_041576235.1 Gemmatimonadales bacterium
GACCAGGGGACCCCGTTCATCGATCTCGTGATCCGGATCAGCATCCAAGGGAACAGCACCTCGCAGACCTCGGTGCTGACTGGCGGGGCCGGCGGAACGCAATGCGCGCCCACGCCCACGTATCCGCGAGGATCCTGCACGGCCGTGACCGATGAATTCGGCAACGCGCTGTTCGACGACATCCAAATCAACAAGTCGGGCGGCTATCGGCTGCGGGCAGAGAGCGCCGGTTTGCCACAGCCAAACACGCCTGATGCAGCCACCGCGGTCTCGAATCTGTTCAACGTGAATCCCTAGCTCGACTCATACAGGTCGAGTCCCTTTGCGGAGGGCCCCTTGGGCCCTCCGCTTTTTCTAGGAAGAACGCGGGGGGCGGGATCTCGACCCTTGCGTCGGCCACCGTAATGGGAATTCCTTAAGGAGCACCGGGAAGGCGGGAGGCCGCGTGACCAAGAGGAAGCTTCGAGCACGCATCGCCGCGCTCGAGGCCAAGATCAGGGAGGTCGAGGAGGCCAATCCGCTCCTGTCCCACTCGGAGCACCTGGCCGTGACCCGCACCTGGCTCACCGAGCTGAATGAGCTCAAGGCGAAGCTCGCCAAGCTCGAAAGCCGGTAAGGTCGTTTCCCGTGGACCCCCGGACGCTGGCGATCCTGTTTGTGGTGTTCGTGGGGCTCTCGCTCTTCGTGCTCCGGCGCCTCTACCGGCTCTGGAACGTGGAACGACACGCCCTGGCCGAGTTGCCCAATGCGTCTTCCCCTCCCGAGCGCCTCTCGCGTTATCGCCGGCTCGGCTGGCGGCTGGCGAGCCTCACCGCCGCCGTGGCGGCCATGGTCGCCCTGGCGTTTGCCGCGCCGCTGGGCGCCCCGCGTCCCGTGCTCGAGGCCCTGAGACTGGTGGCCATCGTGGCGCTCGGTGCCGGCGTCTATTTGACCGTGAGACCCTGAGAACGAAGACGCATCCCCAGACCCCATTCCCTTTCTCCTTATTCCGGTCCCCATGAAGACCATCCGTTTCGGCCGCACCGAGGCACACCTTCCCATCATCGGCGTGGGCACCTGGCCCCACGGCGGTCCGCTGATCGTGGACGGGTCTCCGGTCGGTTGGGGCGGCCAAGACGATCCCGCCGCGACCCGAGCCGTCCTCCGCGCCCATGCACTGGGCCTCACGCACTGGGACACGGCGGATGTCTATGGAAACGGCCACGCCGAGGAATTGATTGGCGGGCTGTGGAGCGACGTGCCGCGGGCGGAGATCTTCCTCGCGTCCAAGGTCGGCTGGGATCCGGGACCACACGAGCACTATTACGAGCCGGCCCACATGCGGTCGCAACTGGAGCGCTCCCTCCGCCTCCTCCGCGTGGAGGTGATCGACCTCTACTACCTCCACCACTGCGACTTCGGACCCCAGAACCGCTACCTGGACGGGGCCGTGGACATGGTGCGCCGGTTCCGCGAGGAGGGAAAGATCCGGTTCATCGGCCTCAGCGACTGGGACAACCACAAGGTGGCCCGCGTGGCGGATCGGGTCGATCCCGATGCGGTGCAGGTCTACCGCAGCCTGCTCGAGGACACCTACCGGCGCTCCGGGCTCGAGGCCTGGGTGAATGCCCACGACGTGGGTGTCGCGTTCTTCTCCCCGCTCAAGCACGGGCTTCTCCTGGGTAAATACCCCCGTCCGGCCTCGTTTGAGCCCGGCGACGTCCGGGGTCGGATAGACGGGTTTCGCGATCAAGATCTCCTGGACGCTCTGGCCGCAAATAGGGACGCTCTCCGCTCGCGGTTGAGAGGCGTGCCTGAGCCGGTCCTGAGCGGACTGGTCGCCCCCCTCCTGGCCGACTGCCCAACCGGATGCGCGTTGCTGGGACTCCGGTCGTCCACGCAGGTCGATGCCGCGGCTCGCATCACCGTCGACCGGAGCCCCGTCGATCTCGAATGGCTGCGCCGGCGCTACCGGGGTCTGGTGGCCGCAGCGGAGCCGGAGAAGGCCACATGAGACCCCTGCCCGCTGCGGCTGCGCTTCCGACCCTGGCCCTGTCGATCATGATGGGGTGCGCAGACGTTCCAGCCAGCCAGACGGTCGAAACGCGGGTGGTGCTGCTGGGCACGGGGACACCGGTGGCCGACCCCGCCAGGTCGGGGCCGTCGGTGGGCGTCGTGGTGGGTGACACGCCCTATCTCGTCGATCTCGGGGCGGGGGTGGTCCGCCGTGCGGTCGAAGCCTCGCGGTCTGGGATCGAAGGTCTGGCGCTCGAGCGATTGCGTACCGCGTTCATCACCCACCTCCACTCCGACCATACCCTGGGGTATCCGGACTTCCTCCTGACCCCGTGGGTGCTCGGTCGGGAGGGTCCCGTGGCCGTGTACGGCCCGCCGGGCCTCCAAGAGATGACCGATAGGCTGCTCGCGGCCTACGCCGAGGACAGGCGCATACGGACGACGGGCCTCGAGCGCCTGGACCCGTCGCGCAACGTGATCGAGGTCCACCAGGTCGAGCCGGATTCGGGGGGGGGGAGCGTGATCTACCGGGACGCTCGGGTGACGGTGACCGCGTTTCCTGTCCGTCACGGCACCTGGGAGCATGCCCTTGGATATCGCTTCGACACGCCAGACCGGCGGGTGGTGATATCGGGCGACGCGGCGCCCAGTCCGGTGATCGCCGAGCAATGCGACGGGTGCGACGTCCTGCTTCACGAGGTGTATTCGACGACCGGGCTCAGCCGCCGGCGCGGGAGTCAGGCATACTATCAGGCCTTTCATACCTCAACGCGCGAGCTGGCGGAGTTGGCGACGCGGGCACGCCCCAAGCTGTTGGTGCTCTACCACCAGCTGTACGTGGGCGGGGCATCGGACGCCGACCTGGTCCGGGAGATCCGGGAGATCTATGACGGGCGCGTGGTCTCGGGACGGGATCTCGAGGCCTGGTGAGACACCTGCCTCGCCGGCTTCCCTGAGCGCTTGCCGGGGTGGGGGAACGCGGCCAAAATGCCAGGGACGCTTTCACCCGGAAGGCCCATGAGCCGGAAGCTCCACACCTACCAGAATGACCATATTCGCGTCACCTATGACGCCAAGCGGTGCATCCATGCAGCGGAGTGCGTTCGCCGGCTGGGGCAGGTCTTCGATCCGGACAAGCGGCCGTGGATCCAGCCGGAGAACGCCGCACCGGCCGAGGTCGCCGAGACGGTCTCGCACTGTCCGACCGGGGCGCTCCACTTCGAGCGGCTCGACGGGGGCCAGCCGGAGTGGCCCGACGCCGAGAACACCATCACCCCGGCGCCAGACGGCCCGCTCTACGCTCGGGGCCAGATCCAGGTGGTCACCCCCTCCGGGGAGGTGATCCTCGAGGACAGTCGGGTGGCGCTGTGCCGCTGCGGCGCGTCGAAAGACAAGCCCCTCTGCGACGGCGAGCACGTGAATATCGACTTCACCGACCCAGGAGACCTGACCCGCGCGCCGCGCCGTCCCCAGGCACTCTCGGAACACGGACCCCTGGTGGTCACGGTCGCCGCCAACGGACCGCTCATCCTGCGCGGTCCATTTCGGCTGGTGCCCACGAGCGAGGATCAGCCCGTGGAGTTGAACAAGGGGGCGCTGTGCCGCTGTGGGCATTCCGGGAACAAGCCCTTCTGCGATGGCACCCATGGCACAATCGGGTTCGAGGGCGGGTGATGGACGTGGTTGATGCCGGTGGCGCGTTCCTGGCCCGCTCCCGCTATTATCTGAGCGAGGAGTATCTGCCGAAGATCGTCCGCTCGCTGGAGCACCTCACGGACGAGGACATCTGGTGGCGGCCGAACGAGGCATCGAACAGTATCGGGAACCTCCTCCTCCACCTCGCCGGCAATGTGCGCCAGTGGATCGTCAGCGGATTGGGCGGCGAGACCGACCGCCGGATTCGAGAGGCGGAATTTGACCAGCGGACGCCGATCGCCGCCGCCGAGCTGGTCGAGGCGTTGGCCGCCACCGTGCGCGAGGCCGATAAGGTGCTTGCCGGGCTCGACCCCTCCCGCCTCCTCCAGCCATGCCGGATCCAAGGGTTCGACGTGACGGTACTCGGGGCGGTCTACCACGTGGTCGAACATTTCGGCATGCATACCGGGCAGATCACCCTGATCGCCAAGCAACGACGCGGCGCCGATCTCGGGCTCACGGTCCTGCCCGATCCCGATCCACGTCCCGCCACCGGATGACGAACCGCCATGGTCCTGAGCGAGAGCACACAGCACGACCCTGGCGATGACCAGTATCGTCTTGCCCGTGTGGCCTTCATCTGTGTGGAGAATTCGAACCGGAGCCAGATGGCCGAGGCCTTCGCGCGGATCCACGGAGCGGGGGTCGTCGAGGCGTATAGCGCGGGGTCACGCCCGTCGGGCCGGGTCAATCCCGCAGCCGTCACCGCCATGCACGGGGTGGGCTACGATCTCTCCAGACACCGGTCGAAGAGCACCGCAGACCTCCCGCCCGGCGAATTCGCATGGGTCATCACCATGGGGTGCGGCGACGAGTGCCCTTGGGTGCCGGCGAAGGCACGAGAGGACTGGCCTATTCCAGATCCCAAGGCTCTCCCTCCGGACCAGTTCACCACCGTCCGCGACGACATCGAGCACCGCGTCAAGGACTTGATCCGCCGGATCACGAGTGCGAAACGATGATACCGTGACCTACACCTACAAGATCATTGAGCAAAAACCCAAGAGCATGCTCGGTCGATTCAAGCCGGTCGACCTCGAGGACCTCCTCAATCGCCACGCGATGGACGGCTGGGAATTCGATCGGATCATCGACGGGGAAACGGCCGCGACCCTGACCAATGGGAAGGCGGTGTTTCTCGTGGTCTTCCGCCGGGAAGACGAGTAGCGGGGGAGTGTCGGGAGTGGGATGAGAGCGGCAGTCTCCCGCGACCCACCCCCTCCTTCTCATTCTGGCGCCGGATCAGTCGGAGGCGCCTGGCTCAGCGGGCCGATTCCGATGCCGGTGTGTTTGCCTTCCGCGTTGATCACCCAGCGAACCAACAGGGGCTCATCGATCTCGGTGAATTGTGCGGTGCGCCAGTATTGCCGGCTGCCGTTCCGCATCTTCCAGGTCTCCTCCATCACCTCGATCTCGAGTCCAGCCCGCATGGCCAGGGTCTCGGTTGCCATCTCGAATCGCTGCCGCACGTCCTCGGGAGTGCGCTCCCCGGCGTAATGCGCCACCAGACTGTCCACCTCGCCGGCGTAGAGCCACATCGTGAACTGACGTGCCAGCGCGAGCGAATCCGCCGGTAGCTGGTCCTGGGCCCGAACCGGGGCCGGGGCGGCCGCGGTCAGGACCATCGCGGCGGCGGTGGCGGCGGCCGCCATCACAAGTCGTCTCATAGCATCTCCTGGGGCAGATGAGGGGATGCTAGGCTTACGCAAGGGAACGGTATCCGGTTTCAGCCTGTAACGGTTGGCCCTTGCCCCCGTCCGGTCTTGGGGCCAATATCGGCGCCCGAAGCCCAACCGCTGCATCTCGCGCCAGGAGGGAAGTCATGACGAACTCCGGAGTGCCCCTTCGGACCCGGCCGCTGGGGCCCGCTGGCCCGGCGGTCACCACCGTCGGGTTCGGGGGCATGCCGCTGTCCATTCGGGACCGGCCCGATGACCAGGCGAGCCTCGCGGTGCTTCGCGCGGTGCTGGACGCCGGGGTGACGCTGATTGACACCGCCGATGTGTATTGCCTGAGCGACCAGGACATCGGGCACAACGAGCGTCTCATCGCCAGGGCGATGAACGAGTGGAGCGGGAACGTGGAAACGGTGATCATTGCCACCAAGGGCGGCCTCACCCGTCCGGATGGGCGGTGGGAGCGAAACGGGCGGCCAGAGCACTTGCGGCGCGCGTGCGACCGCTCGCTCAAGGCACTCGGCGTCGACCGGATCGATCTGTATCAACTGCACGCCCCCGACCCGGACGTGCCCTTCGACGAGAGTGTCGAGATGCTCGCGGAACTCCGGAAGGCGGGGAAGATCCGCTGGGTTGGGCTCTCAAATGTGTCGGTGGAGCAGATCGAGCAGGCACGGGCCATCGTGCCGATCCAGACGGTTCAGAACCGTCTCAATCCATTCTTTCGCGAGGCCCTTCGTGACGGCGTGGTGGAGTACTGTGGCGAGCAGGGTATCGGGTTTCTGGCCTACAGTCCGGTTGGCGGCGGCCGGCTGAACAAGAAGCTCCCCGAACACCCCGCCCTCACGCCCATTGCCGCGCGTCATGGTGTTTCGACGCACGTCGTGACGCTGGCCTGGGTGCTGTCGCGGGGCGAGTCGGTCTTCGTTATTCCGGGAGCCCGCACCACCGCTCACGCCACGGACAGCCTGCGAGCGTCGACGCTCGACCTCGAGCCGGATGATGTGCGGGCCATCGACGAGGCGGCGTTCTCAACCGCCTGAGCCGTTGGCGCTGCCGTCCTCGCCACCGGCGGCACGCCGAGGGCTCCCCCCCCCGTTGCGCCCCACGATGTGGAGTTCGTGCTCGAGCAGGAATCGTTTGCGCCAAAGCCCGCCGCCGTAGCCGTGCAGCTGCCCCTGGCTGTTGATGACCCGGTGACACGGGATGAGCACCGCCATTCGGTTGTCGCCGTTGGCCTTCCCCACCGCGCGTTGAGCCCCGGGTCGGCCGATCGCCGCGGCGACCGCCGCGTACGTCGTCGTGTGACCGAAAGGGATCGAGAGCAGGTGGTCCCACACGGCCCGCTGGAAGGGGGTCCCTTCGATGGCGAGGGGGACGGTAAACGCGGTGCGATCGCCGGCGAAATATTCCTCCACTTCGCACCGGAGCTGCTCGAGCGGTTCGTTGGTCCCGGGGATCACGGGAAGATCGAACCACCGGTTGATGGTGTGGGTTTGGGTCTTGAGAGCCGGGCGATCGGCGAACTCGAAGAGGCACACCGCCTCGGGCGTGGCCGCGGCGACAAACGGGCCGATCGGGGTGGTCAACAGCGTGGCGCTGATGTGGCGCGCGTGGCGAGCTCGCGCGCGGCCCGGCGGGTCTCCGAAGAGTTGCCGGAAGGCGTCCCGGAAGCCGCTATTCGACTCGAACCCCGATGAGAAGGCGACCTCGAGCAACCCCGTCCCGTTGTGGATGGAGTCGAGGGCCATCCCGAGCCGGCGGGAACGTTGATAGGCGTGGAACGTCATCCCGAAATGATGCTGGAAATAGCGCCTGGCCTTGACCGGGTCGATGCCCATGTCGGTGAGGGCCCGGTCGGTGAGGCGTTGGCTCGGGTCGCGGTGGACGCGGGTGAGCAGGCTCATCACCCAGGCCGGATGGGACCCGGGCCGATCCAGGGGCCGGCAGCGCTTACACGGCCGATACCCGGCGTCGACCGCCTCCGTGGGATTCCGGAAATACTCGACGTTGGCCCGTAGCGGAGTGCGGGCGGGGCAGGTGGGACGGCAGAAGATCCCGGTGGTGCGCACGGCCACCACAAAGATGCCTTCGAAGGACGGATCGCGCTCGGCGACCGCGCGGTACATGGCCCGCTGAGCAGGGAGTGCTGTCATGCGATCAAGGTAGCCTCCGGGGGTGAGCCGGCGCTACCGAAATCCGAACACCGATTCTTGAAGGCACCCAGTATATTTGAGGTCTATGTCACAGACTGCGAGGCGGACCACCGTGACGGCGCGTGTCGGCGGGGTCCCCATCGGCTCGGGGCACCCGATTGTGGTTCAGTCCATGACCAACACGGACACCGCCGATGTGGAGGCCACCGTCGGCCAGATTGCCGCGCTGGCGCTGGCGGGGAGCGAGCTGGTCCGGGTGACGGTGAACAACGACGAAGCCGCCGGGGCCGTGCCGCATATCCTCGAGGGCCTTCATCGACTCGACGTCGACGTCCCCGTCATCGGCGATTTCCATTACAACGGCCATCAGCTGCTGGCGAAGCACCCCGCGTGCGCCCGGGGCCTCGCCAAGTATCGGATCAATCCGGGCAACGTGGGCGGCAAGCGCCGGGACGAAAACTTCCGGACCATCATCGAGATTGCGCTCGCAAACGACAAACCGGTGCGCATCGGGGTCAACTGGGGGTCGCTCGACCAGGCGCTGCTGACGGAACTCATGGACGAGAACGCGCGGCGCTCGTCCCCACGAGACGCCCGGGTGGTCACCATGGAGGCCATGACGGAGAGCGCGCTGCGGTCGGCTGCGTTTGCCGAAACGATCGGCCAACCGCACGATCGCATCGTGCTGAGCGCCAAAGTCTCCGGCGTCTCGGACCTGATCGACGTGTACCGCATGCTGGCCGCGCGTTGCGACTACCCGTTGCACCTGGGACTGACCGAGGCGGGGCTCGGGACCAAGGGTGTGGTGGCCAGCACGGCGGCCCTGGCCGTGCTCCTTCACGAGGGGATCGGCGATACCATCCGGATTTCCCTGACCCCGGCGCCGGACGGCGACCGGACCGAGGAGGTTCGCGTTGGCCAGCAGATCCTCCAATCGATGGGGCTTCGGAGTTTCGTTCCTCAGGTCACCGCCTGTCCCGGGTGCGGGCGCACGACCAGCACCTTCTTCCAGCAAATGGCGGTTGACATCCAGGACTACCTCCGTGCCAAGATGCCTGAATGGAGCCGCGAGCGCCCCGGTGTGGAGGAACTGACAGTCGCCGTGATGGGCTGTGTCGTGAACGGCCCCGGAGAATCGAAACACGCCAACATCGGCATCTCCTTGCCGGGGACCTTCGAAGAGCCCAAGGCGCCGGTCTACATCGACGGGGCACTGAGCGTCACCTTGAAGGGTGACGATATCGTTGCCGAATTCTTGGCGATCCTGGAATCCTACGTGCAGTCGCGCTACGGGTTGGCCGACA
>JBFGLJ010000122.1:0-8811 GCA_041576235.1 Gemmatimonadales bacterium
GAAGGGCACCTCGATCGTGAGGCCGTCCTTGGCGATGGTGGTGTCCGGGAACACCGCGCGGGCCTCGGTGAGGAGTTCCGGCGCCTCACGACTATACCGGGCGGAGATGTGGGTAAGGACCAGGCGGTGGACGCCGGCGGCCCGGGCGACTTCCGCGGCTTCCTGAGCGGTCGAGTGTCCGGTTTCCCGGGCACGGGCCACCTCTTCATGGCCGAACGTCGCCTCGTGGATCAGGAGGTCCGCTCCTCGGGCGGCTTCGACGACCGCTTCCTGCGGCCTGGTGTCACCCGAATAGACGACGGTCCGTCCTGGACGAGCGGGACCGACCACGCCATCGGGAGACACCACCCGCCCATCGGGCAATTCGACCGCCTCGCCGCGATGGAGTTTCCCCCAGAGGGGACCTTCTGGTATCCCTTCGGCAAGCGCCCGGTCGGGATCGAACCGGCCGAGGCGATCGTGTTCGACCAGGCTGTAACCGACCGTATCGGCACGGTGATCTGTGGGGAAGACGCGGATATCGTACTCGTTGCGCGTCAGCGTTTGTCCCGGTTCGACTTGGACGATCTGGATGGAGAACTTGTTTCGCTCGATGCCGAGTGCGATGGCGTCGCCAAGGATCTGTTGGGCGCCTTTGGGGCCGTAGAGGGTGATGGGATCGGTGCGGCCCTGCATGCCGAGCGTCCGCACCAGGCCCGTGAGTCCCAACAAGTGGTCGGAGTGATAGTGGGTAAACCACATTTCACGAAACGAGAACCCGACGCCGTAGCGCATCATCTGGCGCTGGGTGCCTTCGCCGCAATCGAAGATCAGGGTCTCGCCCTCCCGGGCGATGACCAAGCTGCTCACGTTGCGATCGAGGGTCGGGACGGCGGCCCCGGTCCCCAGGAAGGTGATGGTCAACGACATGGGGATAACCTAAGCCGGGGCGGCGAAAACGGTATCGGCTAGAAGAGCCGCAGCTGAACGGTGAGTTTGCCGGGCTCCTTGTTCAAGCCGGTCAGCAGGGCGTTGAGCGACTTGGAGACATCGACCATGCCCTGGTAGAGGGTCGAATCGGTGGCGAATTTCCCGAGGGTCCCCTCGCCTTCGTTGATGGACGTCAAGAGGGAATCCAGTCTGGCCCCGGTGGTGGTGAGTTGCGCGGTCATGCTGGCCAGGTTGGCCGTCACCGAATCGAGATTGCTCAACCCCTGCGACAGGCCGGGGTTGGCGAGGGTCGAATCGATGCGCTCGCTGAGGCGTCTGAGCGACGCCATGGCCTGGGTCATCTCCGCGGTGGGACCCTGATTGGTGTTGGCGAATGTGTTGGCCAACCGTTGCATCGCGGTCAACGTTTTTCTGAGATCATCCGCCAAGGTTTGGCCCAACAACGCGTGGAGGTCGGCCAGGACGGTCGAGGCCTGGCTTCCCAAGTCGGCCCCAAGAGCTCCCAACCCTCCGTCGACGACCCCCTCGATCTCGCGGCCGCGCTCGAGTGGCTGGCCGGAGGACCCCGGCGCCAAATCGACGGCCACGTCTCCCACCAACCCCACGGAGACCACCCGGGCCGATGCATCGCTCATGGGATGGACTCGGTCCGAGTAGCTCATGCGCACCAGCACATTGCCCACCGACCGAAACTCGATATTCTCGACCTTGCCGATCTCCACGCCCGAGACCCGAACTGGGGACCCCCGCTTCAGATTCCCGATATTCGAGAACTTGGCATGGAGCAAGTCACCGGTCGTCAGGCTCCGGCCGCTCAACCACACGCTCCCGACCAGAAAGGCCGCAACGGCCAGGAGGACGAGGCCTCCAACCACGGTCTGTTGCTTGTAGTGTAGATCCATGAGTTCTCGCTTAGGCCGCGAAGGACGGGTTCTCGAAGTCGCGTTCGAGGAACGCGCGGACTCGTGCATCGGTCGACTGCAGAAACTCTTCTTGGGTGCCTTGCAGAGCAATCTTGCCTTTGGTCAACAACGCGATCCGGTCGGCAACGCGAAAGGCGCCCCGCACGTCGTGCGTCACCATGACGCTCGTCACGCCGAGCTCGTCGGACAACCGGGTCACCAGGCTATCGATGATGTCCGCATTCAGGGGATCGAGACCCGAGGTCGGCTCATCGTACAGGAGGTACTTCGGCGCCCCGGCGATGGCCCGGGCGATCCCCACCCGCTTCCGCATGCCGCCGGACAACTCGGCGGGGTATTTCTTGGCCACCTCCGGCTCCAGATTCACCAGCCGCAGGCACTCCGGCACCCGCGCGCGGCAGTAGTCCTCGTCCTTGTAGCGGTCGAGGTCACTGATACCGAAGCGGATGTTCTCGTACACGCTCATGGAATCGAAGAGCGCGCCGTTCTGAAAGACGTAGCCGATGGTGGCGCGCAGCTCCGACAGCTCCTTGCGCGCCAGTGCCTGGACGTTCTTGTCGTCCACGGTGACGTGGCCGGCATCGGGACGGAGAAGGCCGTTGATGTGCTTGAGCAAGACGCTCTTCCCCGTCCCCGATTCGCCGAGCAAGGCCACGGTTTCGCCTTCTTGGACGGTGAAGTCCACCCCGTCCAGGACGACCTGCTCCCCGAAGCGCTTGTGGAGATCGTCGATTTCGATCATGAGCCGAGCAGCACCTTGGCCAAGAGCGTATCGAGGAGCAGGATCGTGACCGAGCTCGCGACAACCGCGATTGTCGTGGCCTTGCCGACGCCTTCGGCACCCTGCTGTGTGCTAAACCCCATGTAGCACGGAATGATGGTAATCGAGGCCGCGAAGAAGAACGCTTTGATCAGGGAGTAGTAGGCGTCGAAGGGTCGCCAGAATGCCCTGGCTCCGTAGGCAAAATCGGCATCGGTCAGAGGGAGCACCTGCTTGGCGAAATACCAACCCGACACAATGCCGATCACATCGGCAAAGATGACGAGCACCGGCACCATGATCAGGCCGGCGAGCACCCGTGGAATCACGAGATGCGAGGCCGGCGAGCGGCCCAGGCTCTCGAGCGCGTCGATTTGTTCCGTGACCCGCATGGTGCCCAATTCGGCGGCGTATCGGGCGCCGATGCGTCCGGCGAGGATGAGCCCGGTCAGGACGGGTCCGAGCTCCAGAACCACGGATTCCACCACCAGGCTGCCGACGACATAGTAGGGGATGTTTCCGGTGAATTGGTACCCGGTCTGGAGGGCGGTCACGGCTCCGGCAAATCCAGACACCAGTAGCACGATGAAGAGGCTGCCCACGCCCACGCTGTAGGCTTCACGGAGCGTGAGCGGGAGCCACGTGCGGACCTGCGGGAGGGCCCGCACCATCTCGGTCAGCATGCGGGTGACGCGTCCAGTATGGTCCATGGCTCCGAGGAGCCCGTGACCGATCCAATTCGGGAATCTGAGCAGGGCAGTCGTCATCCAGCCTCACGTCAGCCGTGGAACACGCCACAGTCGCGGCGACGGGCGGTGCCGCTCGTCTCGACCGCCCTGGGAACCGGCTGTATCTTGCCGGAACATGCCCTCGAAGTCTAGCCCTTCCCCGCCTCGTCAGGCCTCCGAGTTTCGCCGTCGATTGTTGCGGTGGTTTCGCCGGCACGGGAGAGATCTGCCGTGGCGGCGTACCCGCGACCCATACCGGGTTCTGGTCTCCGAATTCATGCTGCAGCAAACCCAGGTGGACCGAGTCCGATCCTACTATCAACGATTCCTCACCCAGTATCCCACCCTCGAGGCCCTGGCCGCGGCCCCGCCCAGCGCGGTCCGGGAGGCGTGGGACGGTCTTGGCTACTATCGGCGCGCGGTCCACCTCCACCAGCTCGCCCGAAGGGTCGTGGCCGAGCAGGCGGGGGTCATTCCTTCGGATCCGGTTCAACTCGAAGCACTGCCGGGCGTCGGTCGCTACACGGCGGGCGCGGTCGCATGTTTCGCGTACGAGCGGTCCACAGCCGTGGTGGATACGAACGTTGCCCGCGTGTTGAGGCGAGCCTTCCACCCACGAACCCCGCCCGCCGTCGCCCGGAGGCGGGTGTGGGAAACGGCCCGCCGAGTCATGCCCAAACGCGGCCGGCCCGCTTGGGCATTCAATCAAGCCGTGATGGAGCTTGGGGCGCTCGTGTGCACGGCGCGAGTCGCACGGTGTGAGATGTGTCCCGTCCGTCCAGCGTGCAAGACGGGTCGACTTACATCACGCCGGCCCACAGCCCGAGCAGGGCCAGGGCAAGTGAGAGCCCACCGATAACCGTGAGACGCTTTCGGAGCATGAGAAAGTACGGAACGCTCTCGCCTGTCGGCTCGATGCGGGACAGTTTCACCCCAATTGGCAGCGAGATCAGCAGAACCAGCAACGCCCCGACGAAGCCGGCAAGCTGCATGATGACGAGCCAGGTTTCCACATAGTACCGCTGCACCGTGAGAAAAAGGCCGGTCACGAGCGTCACCAGCGCGCCGGGGGCGATCACTTTCCGCAGGATGGCGACCTTCAGGCGGGCCACCGCCCCGAAGATTGACGGATCCTCGCGACTCCCCGCCGCACCGACAACGAGACTAGCGAGTTCACCGCCGATCCACAGTGCAAGGCCCACCCAGTGGGCAAAGAGCATGAAGAGGTGCATAGGAGGGTGTGGTTAGGGCGTTGGCTCGGGAAGGAGGGCGGGATCGAGTGGCTGCCGCCCCGTGAATCCGGCATCGACCTCATGCCAATAGGAAATGCGATCCTCTCCGAGCATCCAACAGAGAAACACTAGGCGATCGCCACTGAGGGCATAGAAATCCACGAGGCCATTCTCGAACCCCTTGAACACACAGCCGACATGTTCCAGTTCACCTAAGAAGGCGTTGATCCTGTCGGCATGGCGCATGACGGCATCCTGCGCCCGCATGAGGTCATCGTTGTCATCATCGTGGGCCCGCGCGGCTCCTGACAACATTTCGAAGTGCGTGACAGCCGCCCGCCACCGTGGATACTCAGCAATGAGATCCTGTACCACCCTCCGAACCAGAGGCAACGTCCGTTCCGCCTCCTCGAGGGTGAAGATCTTGAACCTGTCATTCATCTCGAGACTATCCCGCTTGGTGTCGACATACCCGCGACCTGCCTCGCAAGGGAATCTGGGCACCCGAGCGGGTCGGTCAAGTTGTGGACCCCAACCGGACCGTCTCAAGGGCCTCTGCCGCGGCGCGATAGCCTTCGCCGGCGTAGGCTTCCGCCCTATCGATCCGGAATGTCGCCCCCCGCTCCACCCGGGGGCGGATGTAGACCAACGGCGCGGCACCGGGGGTCGCCCGCCACTGCCGGACACTCGCGGCGCTCTGGGACGCCATCATGATCGCGATGGCTTCATTGTAGGCCCGGATCATTCCCGGTCCGCCCGCCCCCGCCCCCGCCCCCGCGGGTGGCTCGTCGAACCCAGGGCCGATGTCGACCGCCACCACCACGTCGGCCCCCAGGCCGGCGGCGAACTCCAGTGGGAGGACGGCCCGAAGGCCGCCATCGGCAAGGCGCCGTCCGCCGATCATGGCGGGCGGATAATAGAGCGGCAGGGCCGACGTGGCGTATAGAGCGTCGATCACCGGAACATCTCGCCCACCGGCACCGAACCACACCAGCTCGCGGCTCTCGAGGTCGACCGCGCTCACCGTCACCGGGACGCGACAATCGGCGAAGCTGCGGGCGGGGACGAGCCGCTCGAGCGTCTTCCGCAACGGACCAGCCCGGAACAACGACCGGGCGCGCAGCCCGGCCAGCAGTGCAAGAGGGTGGAGTGCCGCGATATCGCTGCGGCGCAGAGTGGCGACGTCCTCGAGCAGGTCGGCCCCGGTGCGTCCGGCCGAGAGCGCGGCCCCGACGACCGCCCCCATCGGGGTGCCCACATACGCCACGGGCTCGAGCCCGGCCTCGCCCATCGCGCGGCACGCTCCAACATGAGCCGCCGCCTTGGCGCCGCCTCCACTCAACACCACAATGGCGCGCCGACCCGAGTGCGTCACGTGGCTCGTCCCTGCTGCTTTCGACGCTCTCGAGCGCGCTCGTACCTACCCTTCTCTTCATCGGATTCGGGGATGAGTCGAGGAACTCGCTTGGGCTTCCGGTTTTCGTCGATGCCGACGAACACGACGCTGGCGGTGTGGGTATGGCTTCGCGCGCCGCTGCTGACGTGTTCCGAATAGACCTCGACGGTGATGTCCATCGATGAATTCCCAACGTAATCGACCGTCGCGATGCAGGTGATCAGATTGCCGATCGGAATCGGCTCTCGAAAGTCCACGGTCCCGATGCTTGCCGTCACGGCGGGGCCGCCTGCGTGGCGGATGGCGGCCACAGCGGCCGCCTGGTCGACCAATCCCAAGAGCTGTCCGCCAAACAGATCCCCCAGAATGTTCTGCATGTGCGGCATCACGACCGTCGTGAGCTCACCACGCGAATAGGACATGGGGCGAGAGGGAGGAGACATAGTAGGGAGTAGAGAGTGGGGGGGAGAGTGGCACCGGCACCGGAATCGGCGCGCCGACTGCCTCCCGACCACCCTACTCAGTATTCTCGGTTAATAATCCACGGGTCGAAGATAGTACTCACCAATCGCTGTTTGGCTCAACATGGCCACAGTCGGGAGTCGGCGCTTCCAATGCGTCGATTCGAGTCGCTCGCGCACCAGGTCCACGTCCCCTTGGCTGAACCCCCGAGCCACGACATCGCTCGCATGGTACCCTTGGAGCAGCCAGTGCAGAATCGCGTCGGCCGTTGGGTACGAAATGCCGAGGTCTTCCTCATCGGTCTGGCCCCGAATCAAGTCGGCCGTGGCGGGCTTGGTAATGATCACCTCAGGCACCCCGATGTGGCGCGCCAACTGCCACACCTGGGACTTGAAGAGGTCGCCGATGGGGTTGACCGGCGGCGAGTCATCGGCGTGCCAAGTGAAATAGCCGAAGAGGCGCTCCGTCTTGTTTCCGGTGCCTAGCGGCAGCGCCTTGAGAGCCGCGGACAGATCGAACAAGGTGATCATCCGGGTCCGCGCCATGATGTTGCCCCGCCGGTGGGGGGTGACATCGCCGTCGAGTGCGGATACCAGGTGATCGACCGCGTCCGAGATCTCGACCGTCCGGGAATCGATGCCGAGCTCGTCCACGACCAACTGAGCATGACTCAGACTCTCGGGACTCGAACTCCGGTAGGGCATCCGGACCCCTATCAGGTTCGAAGGCCCGAGCGCCTCCGCGGCCAGAAACGCCACGAGACTGCTGTCGACCCCTCCGGACAGGCCCACGATGCCCTTCTCAAAGCCTCGCCTCCGCACCACTTCGTCGCGAATGAACGCCACGAGCCACTGGCGCGTCAGTTCAGCGTCGATGGCAAGGGGATCACCGCCCTTTGCCGCGAGCGGGGCCGCTGGCGCGCGGGCCGGGGCTCCGGCGCCGGCCGGCTTGGTCCGTATGTCGACCCTCGGCGAGGCCGACGGCGGATGATTCTGATCGCCCCCCCGCCCGTCCCCCCGGGCGGACTCGATGAGATGCGGCCATTTCACTTCGAGATCGGCCAACAACGGCGAATCGGCACGGGCACGCGTGATCTCGTCGAAATCCACGACGCCGGCCAAGAGTGCCGGCTCGAAGACGGGGCCCCTCACCGCGAGCCGTCCCCGGGGGTCGGTCAGCGTGGACCCGCCGGCGAATCCCTTCCCGCCTTCGAATCCAACGAGTTGAGACACGGCCACGTACACCCCATGCTCCGAGGCGATGTCTTGGGTGATGCGTTCCCAGCGCACCAGATTCGCTGGCCGTCCGCTGCCTTCGCTCTCCGGCATGAGACCACGGCCCGGTGTCGCGCTGGGAATAATGATGAGTTGAGCCCCGTCCAACGCGGCCAGGGTCGGCATCACCGAGTGCCAGGCGTCCTCACAGATCAAGATCGCCGCACGTCCCCATGACGTGTCGAACGCCCGCACGCTGTCGCCGGATTCGACGAACCGTTCCTCGTCGAACACGCCATAGGTCGGGAGAAACACCTTGCGATGGACGTGGTGGATCTGAGCGTGCTCTCCTCCGAGCGTAGCATAGAGCCCGGAGTTGTAGAGCCGGTTTCGCCACACCTCGTAGAACCCGATGGCGATATCCATCTCTGGAGCACGGGCCTCGCCATGTTGCCGGACGAGATCGTCGAAGAGCCGCTCCGAGGGAAGAGCCAACTCGCGCACCCCACCCTCCAGGAAGTACCCGGTCAACGCGCTCTCGGGCAGGATGACGAGGTGGGGTGGATTGGCCCACGCGGCGAGCTCTCGGAAGGTCGCCTGCATCATCTGGAGGTTCCGAGCGTATTCGCCCTTCTCAGGCCGCAGTTGGGCCAACGCGATACGGAGCATTGGAGACTAATCTAGCTCGATTTGGAACGAGAGCGCGGGGCGCCGGCCTCGGCCGTGCGCCCCGCTCGGGTCAAGTGATGGCCCCCCAATCGGGGGGGGGGAGCTGCTGGAGGGCTAGCGCCCGCGCCGCCCGCCGCGCCCGCCACCGCCGCGGGCGCCACTGCTCCCGCGGGAGCTCGGGGCTCGTCTCACAGAGCCCCCGCCCACCCCTCCGCGGCTCGAACTCCCACGACTCACCGATCGCCGCGGACTCGACCCCCGGCTCGGGGACCTCACGGTTGACGAGCGGGAAGGCGCCTTGCCCACCCGCCGAGGCCCGCTTGCTCTCGCCTGGACCCGGCCGCGGCTGGGTGACGTGCGCCCGACCCGGCGCGGGCCGCTCGACGGCGCGGGGCCGAGGGCGGAGGCCGTCGTGCGCCGCGGCGATCGCCGAGCGGCTCGGCTGGGCCGGGGAGCGCTCGGTGCCGGCGACGCTACCGACCGTCGAGAGGTGCGAC
>JBFGLJ010000123.1:0-8725 GCA_041576235.1 Gemmatimonadales bacterium
CGCCGCCGTATCACCGTGCGTACCCGATCGTGGGAGGCCTAGCCCGGCCTGGAGCTTGCACACATCTTAGGACATGACCGACGTCCGTCTGCCGTCTCAGGGCCGGACCACGCCCCGCGCGCTCTCCGATCCGTCGCTCTTCATCAATCGAGAGTTGTCCTGGCTCGAGTTCAATCGTCGGGTCCTCCATGAGGGTATGGACCCTCGGACCCCGCTCCTCGAACAGCTGAAATTCATCGGGATCTTTAGCAGCAACCTGGATGAGTTTTTCCAGGTCCGGGTCGCCGGCCTCCGCAAGCAGGTGGCGGCGCGCTACACTGAGCCCACGGCCGATGGGATGACGCCTCGCCAGCAGCTTCAGGCCATCGGCCGGATCGTCCACGACCTCCAACGCCAGCAACTGGGTCATCTCGCCGATCGGCTGCTGCCTGCGCTGTCGGCGCATGGGGTGCAACTGATCACTGATCCCGCGGCGCTCTCGCCGCGGGAGCGCGCGCACCTCGATCACTATTTTCGGCAGAAGGTCTTTCCGGTCCTCACGCCGTTGGCCGTCGACCCGGCGCATCCCTTTCCGTACATCTCGAACTTGAGCCTGTCCATCGCGGTCACGCTCCGCGGCGCCCGGGGCGTCGAGCGCTTCGCCCGGGTGAAGGTGCCGAAGATCTTGCCGCGGTGGGTGCCGCTCACGACGCGCCAGCACTTCGTCCCGCTCGAATATGTCATCGCGGCGAACCTCGCAGGACTGTTTCCCGGGACCGACGTCGCGGCGTGGCATCTGTTTCGAATTACCCGAAACACGGACCTTCAAATCAACCACGACGAGGCCGAGGATCTGTTGAGCCTGATCCAGGATGAGGTCCGCAGCCAGCGCTTCGCCGAGGTGGTGCGCATCGAAGTCGATCCACGCATGCCGTTGCCGCTCAGACGGCTGCTGCTCAAGGAATTCAGCGAGGAGCAGGACCCGGCGACGCCCCGTCCCAACACCGATGACATCTATGAAGTGCCGGGACTGCTGGACACCGCGGACCTCCTGAGCTTGGCCGATGCGGTGGACATCCCGGCGCTTCAGGACCCGCCGATCCACCCACGAACCCAGCCCGTACTGGCGAACACGCGGAGCCTGTTCGATGTGATCCGTGAGGGTGACATCCTCCTCCATCACCCATACGACAGCTTCACGACGTCGGTCGAGCGATTCATCCAGGAGGCCGCCGAGGATCCCGACGTGTTGGCCATCAAGCTGACGCTCTATCGCACGGGGGGGGATTCCGGCATTCCGCGGTTGTTAGTGCAAGCCGCCGAGCGCGGGAAGCAGGTCGCGGTGCTCATCGAGCTCAAGGCTCGGTTCGACGAGGAGAACAATATCAGTTGGGCACAGCGGCTCGAAGATGTGGGTGTCCACGTCTTGTACGGGGTGTCAGGCTTGAAGACCCACACGAAGATCCTGCTGGTGGTGCGTCGTGACGGCGAGATGATCCGGCGCTACGTGCACATCGGCACCGGAAACTACAACGCCCGGACGGCCCGGCTGTATACCGACTTTGGACTCCTGTCCGCCGACCCGGACCTGGGCGCCGACCTCTCGGACCTCTTCAACGCCCTGACCGGATTCGGGCGCCCGACGGCCTATCGCAAACTCATCGTCGCGCCCCGCGCGATGCGAGAGCGTTTCGAGTCCTTGATCCGCCGCGAGATCCACCACGCGCGCGCCGGTCGCCCCGCGCGGATCCTGGCGAAAATGAACTCCCTCGTCGATGCCAAGATCATCGCCGCCCTGTATGAGGCCTCCCAAGCCGGGGTCGTGGTCGACCTGATCGTTCGCGGCATCTGCTGCCTTCGCCCGGGGCTCCCCGGCATCAGCGATCGGATCCGCGTGGTGAGCATCGTTGGGCGTTTCCTCGAACACTCGAGGGCCTTCTATTTCGAGAACGCCGGCCGGGACGAAGTCTACATCGGATCGGCCGATTGGATGCCGCGCAATCTCGACAGGCGAATCGAGGCAGTGGTGCCGATCGACACGCCCGAACATCGCCGCGCCATTCTCGACATCCTCGAACTGATGCTTCGCGATACCCGGCAGGCGTGGGATCTCGCTTCGGACGGCACGTACACCCAACGCCGCCCCGTGTCACCCGACAGCGCAGGGACCCACCGCCAGCTGCTCGAGCGCTACGGAGCGGCCGTGCGGGCTGGTGACACGACTGAACCGGCTTAGTCCTCGAGAGACTCTTCGAACTTCCGCAGCAGCGCTTGTTGTTCCTCGGTGACCTTCTCGGGCAGGGTCACGCGGATTTGGACCAACTGATCCCCTATGCGGCCGTTCTTCTCCACCCCCATCCCCTTGATGCGGAATTTCCGGCCGGGCTGGGTTCCGGGGGGAAGCCGGAGCACGACCTTCTGCCCGCTCAGGGTACGAACGCGGAGCTTGGTCCCCAACACCGCCTGCACCATATCCACCGGGACCTCGCAGATCACGTCGAGGCCGTCGCGGCGGAAGAATCGATCCGGCTGGACTTGGAAGGTGACGTAGAGGTCGCCGGGGGTCCCCCCGCCCGGGGGCGCCGGATTGCCCTGGCGCTTGAGCCGGACCTTGGTGCCGGAGTCAGTGGCGGGCGGCACGGTGATCATGATCTTGCGGTCCGTCCGGACCTCGCCCGCCCCACCGCATCTGGGGCATGGTGTGGACGGGATCTTGCCCTTCCCGCGGCATTGCGGGCAGGGACGATTGACCGCAAACCCTCCCTGCCCAAACGACACGGAACCCTGCCCGCCACATTCCTGGCAGGTGGACACATTGGCCCCCGGGGCCGCGCCGTTGCCTCCGCAGGACCCGCAGATGTCGGTCACCGGCAGAGTGATGGGGACCTTTCCCCCGAGAGCGGCGATCCGGAACGGGACCTCGACCACGGTCTCGATGTCCTGCCCACGGCGTTCCTTCTGCTTCCCCCGCCCGAAGATCGATGAGAAGATATCGCCGAGGCCACCCAGTCCGCCGAACTCAAACTCCTCGAATTCCACCCCCGAGCCGCCCGGCCGCGGGCCGCCCGGGCGCGCCCCGCCCCCGGTGAAGGCGCCATACCGGCGCATCCGGTCGTAGTGTTTCCGCTTCTCGGCATCCGACAGGACGGCGTGCGCCTCGGAGATCTCCTTGAACCGCTCCGCGGCCGACGGATTGTTGGGATTGGCGTCGGGATGATACTGCTTGGCGAGGCGGCGGTATGCCTTCTTGATCTCGCCTTCCTTGGCGCTACTCGAGACGCCGAGAACCTGGTAGTAGTCCTTCGTGGTCACGCTCAACCTTGATCAGGATCGGAGTACACTTGCACCCGGGCCGGCCGGATCAGCGATCCCTTGAAGAGATAGCCCGCCTGGAAGGTGGCACTCACCTGTTGGTCCTGCTTCGGCGTGGGAGGCGCGGCCGCCGACACCGCTTCGTGGCGGCTCGGATCGAACCGCTCACCAACGGGATCGATGCGTTCGAGGCCCGCCCCTTCCAGTTCCTTGCGGAGTTTTCTGTCGACGAGAACCAACGCCTCCAGCAGCGAGGGTGAGGGCGTGGTCTGCTCGACCCCCGCTAGGATGCGGTCCAAGTCATCGAGCACCTCGAGCAACCGAATAGCGAACGCCCCCTGGGCCCGGTTGCCCAGTTCCAACCGCTCGCGATTGATCCGCTTCCTGTAGTTATCGAACTCGGCCGCGAGCCGGGCGTGCCGGTCCTTGAGCTCAGCCAGCTCCTCTTCCAGCCGCCGAACCGCCTCCTCTGGGATCTCGAGCGGTACGCCGGAGACGCCCGTTTCACGCCGCGCCTCCTCCCCCGCCCCGCCTGGTCCCGGGGGCGCGCGCTCCCCGGCCCGGGCCCCGGCTCCTCCGTCCAGGGTCTCCCCACCGACGTCCGGGCGGGATAGGTCCTCGAGGAGGGCGTCTGGGTCCGCCTCTTTGGCATGAGTGTCATAAGTCTTGGGCTTCTTCTTCACGAGGCTCTCCGCTTGAGGCTAACTGATGATGCTACAAGATAATGGCAAGGGGCATACCGAAAATGACGGTCAACTTGGCAGCCGGCGGAGCAACTCGAACAGAGCCCCGGCCGCGGCGCGATGCCGTACTTGCCGACGGTCGCCCGGGTAGACCCGTTCGACCGTCGCGGTCTCCCGGCCGAGGGCGAGGCCGAACCACACCGTCCCGACCGGCTTGCCGGCCGAGCCTCCCGAGGGGCCGGCGATACCGGTGACGCTGATCGCGGCATCCACATCGAATACCCGGCGGGCACCGTCCGCCATGGCTCGGGCCACCGGCTCGCTCACGGCCCCGTGGGAGGTGAGCAGGTCTTCGGGAACCTGGAGGGCCTCGGTCTTCACCTTGTTGTGATAGGCTACGATCGATCCGATGACCACGTCCGAGCTGCCTGGAATCGCGGTCAACCGACCCGTCACCAATCCCCCCGTACACGATTCGGCCACGGCGATCGTCATCGCGGCGCTGCGCGCTCGTTCGAGCACGACGGCGGCAAGATCCTCGTCGCCGTGACCATACCCGTGGACTCCAGCACGCTTGACGACCTCTGCGGCGGCGCGTTCGAGGTCGCGCCGTGCCACGTCGGCCCGAGCGCCCCATGAGGTCAAGCGGACATCGACCCCTGCCTCTTGGGGAAGAAACGCGATGGTGATCGGAGCCAGTTCACGGTCGAGGCCGCTCAACATGTCGTTGAGAGCAGATTCCGCGATGCCGGCCGTCCGGACCACGTGGGACAGGATCGCTGTAGAGGTGTGGGCCGGCTGGCGAGCGGCGAGGCGCGGACCGACCTCGTGCTCCGCGAGTTTGCGCATCTCGTAGGGGACCCCCGGCAGCATGATCACCAGCCCGCAAGCCCCCTCGAGCCAGAGCCCCGGGGCGGTTCCCCACCGGTTGGTCAGGACGGTGGCGCCGCGGGGCACGTAGGCCTGGGTGCGGTTGCTCGCCGCCAGCTCGCGCCCTAGGACGCGGAAGCGTTCGGTCAGCCCGGTCCACAGGACGTCGTCGAATTCGAGCGGGGCGTCAAAGATCTCGGCGACGGCGGCCTTGGTGACGTCGTCCTTGGTGGGACCCAACCCGCCGGTGATGATCACCGCTCCTGTTCGGGCCAGGGCGTCGGCCACGGCGCTCCGGATGCCGGGGGCCGAATCGGGCACGGTGGTACCACGGACCAGCTGGACGCCGTGGGGGGCGAGGAGTTGAGCCAGCTCGGCGCTATTGGTGTCGACCGTGAAGCCGAGGAGCAACTCGGTTCCGACGGTAACGAGTTCGAGGTCCAAGGGGCTACGGGGCGCGCTGGGGGGAAGAGAACAAGGTACGGTAGCGGTAGAGGTAGACGCCGAATGAGTACAACGTCAGCAGCGCGGCGAGCGCCAGGGTCAACGCGACGAAGCCCCCGTGAAACTCGTTCCAGAATTCGGCGAAGCGGTTGCCTTCCCAGCCCAATGGTTCGACCGCGTCGCGAAAGGCAAACCAAGCCAGGACCGCGCCGATGAAGATGTTCTGGAAGGTGGCCTTGAGTTTCCCTTCTCGTCCGGCGGCAATGACGACGCCTCTGCGTTGGGCCCACCACCGGAACCCGGTCATGGCAAACTCGCGGCCGAGCAAGAGGAGACAGACCCACAGGGGAATGCTTCCCCAGACGGGAATGCCGTACAGATCTTGCCGGTGTTGGGAGATCCAGTAGATGGGCACCAGGGCGGCGATCAGCAGCAATTTGTCCGCCAGAGGATCGAGGGTCTTCCCGATGTCGGTGACCTCGCCGCGGCTGCGGGCCAGGTACCCATCCCACACGTCGGTGGCCGCGACCAAGATGAACACCACAAACGCGATGAGTTTAGGCCAATATCCGGCAATGAAGGGCAGGAGCGCAATAACGGGCGTCATCGCGATACGGGTCAGCGTGATGATGTTTGGCAGGGTCCACATCGGGAACCCCTCAGCCCAGGGTCTTGATCACCCGCTTACTCAACGCCTTGAGCGTGTCGAAGACGCCGTCTCCGCTGATGGCAACGGCCTCGAAGTGCGGCGCCCGTTCGATCCACTGCCCGTTGACCTGCTCGACGAGAAACTGGCCTTCACGCGAGGGATCCGGCTGGATGCGCTGTCGGGAGGGATCGTTCAGCGGCCACCCGGGATTGAGCGCGGTTTGCAATTCGGGCACCGGGGCGGCGTTGGGGAGGTCGCGCTTGTTGTACTGGATGACGAACGGGATGGCGGTCAAATCGTATCCATGCTGCGCCAGATTGTCATAGAGGTTCTGCATCGATTCGATATTCGCTTCCATCCGCTCGACTTGGCTATCGGCCACGAAGACGACCCCATCGACCCCCTTGAGAATCAGCTTGCGGGACGCGTTATAGTAGACCTGCCCCGGCACCGTATAAAGGTGAAACCGTGTCTTGAAGCCGCGAATCGTGCCGAGATCGACGGGCAGGAAATCGAAGAAGAGCGTCCGCTCCGTCTCGGTGGCCAGGGAGATCATCTTGCCCTTCGAGGCCGGGGCGACGCGAGAGTAGACGTGCTCCAGATTGGTGGTCTTCCCACCGAGACCCGGGCCGTAGTACACGAGCTTGCAGTTGATCTCGCGCGACGCGTAGTTGATCATCGACATGCGTTCACGGTCTCCCTAATCGCCAAACAATTTGTCGATCTCATCTTCAGCATCGCCGATGAATCCCGACTCGACTCGGTCCACGCTCGCCTCCTCGCGCTCGAGCATCTCGGCGAACAGGTGGTTGAGCGACCCCACCGCCGATTTGACGCGGAGCTTCACTAATCCCAGAGTCGTTTGCTTGTCGAACAGCACGACGAGGATGACCCGGCGGGCGATGTCGGCAAGGTACATCGAATCCTTCTCGCCCTGGTGGAACAGGGCGCCGAATTCGGGCTCGCCGATGAGCCGCGCCAGCTGGTCGTTGGCGCTGAAATCCGCAGCGGTGAGGGAGGCGAAGGCCAGCGGGTCGAAGGTGGGGGCTTCTCCTACCGTCGCCACCATTTGGCCGTTGCGGTCGACGATCAGCGCCGTGCGCGCCCGCGAGGCCCCCAAGAAATCCGACAGGATCCCGGTGATCCGCTGCGAGTCGTCCTCGCGAAACGACCAACTCGAGGCGCCGGTGGTCATGCGCTAGGGGAGCTTGGCTTCCATGCGCCGCAACACTCCGCCGGCGCGGCGTCGGAGGAAAGGATGCGGCTCCCAGCGAACGTAATCGCGGAGGGCTCCGACCGCTTCCACGCCGGGATGGCCCGCAAGGAACCCCAGCGCCGCCAGGCGGCGCAGTGGCCGGGGGTTGAACAGATCGCGCCGATGCCGGGCCAGATGCCGTTGGGCCGCGAACCACCCGGCGGCGACCCCGAGGGCCGCACCGCCCACCACCAACCAGCCGCGCGACCTCATCGCACGTCCTCCCGTGCCAGCATGGCGTGCGAGAGGGTCACCCCATCCACATACTCGAGGTCGCCCCCCATCGGCAGGCCGCGGGCGAGTCGGGTCACCCGCACGCCCTCGCCCTCACGCGCCAGTAACTGCTGGATGTAGGTGGCCGTCGCTTCGCCCTCCATCGACGGATTGGTCGCCAAGATCACCTCGCGGATCTCCCCCTCACGCACACGTTGAACCAACGGATCGAGCCGGAGCGCGTCGGGGCCCACGCCGTCGAGGGGCGAGAGGTGCCCTCCCAACACGTGATACCGACCGCGAAACTCGGTACTGCGCTCGACCACCTCGACGGCGGACGGCTCTTCCACCACACAGACCACGCTGGCGTCCCGCCGCGGATCCCGACAATAGGCACACACGCCGGCCTCGGTCGGCGTACCGCAGATGGTACACGGCTCCACCCGCTCGGCCACCACCCGCAAACATTCTGCCAACTGCAACGGCGCCGCGGCAGGCTGGCGCAGCAGGTGGTAGGTCAGTCGCTGGGCGGTCTTGCGGCCAATACCCGGCAGCTTGGCCAACTCAGTGATGAGATCCTCGATGGCGCCCAATGCTCAGAGCGACGTCGGGAACGGGAGCGACTGCGCTTTGCGCATCTCGGCTTGGAGCATCTCGGCGGCGCGTCGCTGCACTTCGGCGATCGCCGCGAGCACGAGGTCCGCGAGAAACTCCGCATCGTGATCGGCGAAGACCGCCGGGTCGATGTCGAGGGCGCGGATCGTCCCCCGACCATCCGCGGTGACCCGCACCATGCCGCCGCCGGACGAAGCCTCGATGATGCGATCGGCCAGCTCCGTCTGAAGCTGTTGGAGCTTGCCTTGCATCTGTTGGCCGAGTTGCAGGAGTTGCTGGAGATCTGCCATAGTCCCGTCGTGTGGCGCCGAGCCAGAGCAAGGTAGACCGAGCTGGCACCCCGATCAAGCAAGCCAGGTGCCACCTGGATCGACTAGTCGATGACTTCCAAATCTAATGCCTCCGCCGCGGCATCCAGGGCCGGATCGGCGGCCCGTTTCGCCTTGAGGCGGTCGGCCCGGAGCTGGGTCTCGGAGAGGCGGCGGGCGGGAGACGCAGCCGGGGCCGGCTCGGCTCCGCGCCGGGCTCCGGCGCTCACCGTGACGGTCAGTGGCGAACCGGTCCGCCGCGCCAACAGCGCCTCGACCTGACGATGCTGGCGCTGGAGGGTCTCAGCGAAGATCGGATTGGCGTCGGCGATCGAAAGCCGCACCGTCGACCCCTCGACCTCGACCACATGGGCCGCCGCCAGCGCCTCCCCCAGGA